>PFUL01000195.1 GCA_002790095.1 Elusimicrobia bacterium CG_4_9_14_3_um_filter_62_55
CGGTTCCAAGCGCCGCCTCGCTGCCCTCGACGGCAACGAGGCGGTCGCACGCGTGGCCTATCCGCTCAGCGAGGTCGTCGCGATCTATCCGATTACCCCGTCTTCAGGCATGGGCGAACTAGCCGACGCCTGGGCCGCCGCTCATAAGCCGAATTTATGGGAGAACATCCCGCGCATCGTGGAGATGCAGAGCGAGGGCGGCGCCGCGGGCGCCATCCACGGTTCCGCGACAATAGGCGCCCTGACCACGACCTTCACGGCGTCCCAGGGCTTGCTGCTGATGATCCCGAATCTGTACAAGGCGGCCGGGGAGCTTTCCCCGCTGGTCCTGCATGTAGCCGCCCGGTCGATCGCGGCTCAGGCGCTCTCCATTTTCGGCGATCACTCCGACGTCATGGCCGCGCGTCAAACCGGCTGCGCTCTCTTGGCTTCCAACACCGTTCAAGAGGCGCACGATCTTGCGCTCGTCGCGCACGCCGCCTCTTTGGAGACGCGGCTTCCGTTTCTCCATTTCTTCGACGGATTCCGGACCTCTCACGAGATTCAGCGCATCGAACTCCTCGAGGACGCGGATCTTCGCGCCTTGATCGACGCCGACGCCGTGCGCGCGCACCGCCTGCGCGGCCTGGACCCCGAGCGCCCGATGATGCGGGGCACCGCGCAAAACCCCGACGTTTTCTTCCAGGCGCGTGAATCGGTCAACCGTTTTTACCGAGAGGCGCCCGGCATCGTGCAGCGCGCCATGGACAAATTGGGCCGACGCACAGGCCGCCGCTACCGGATTTTCGAGTACGCGGGCGCGCCGGACGCCGAACGGGTGCTGATTATGATGGGCTCCGGGTGCGGGGCCGCGGAAGAAACCGTCGACGCGCTCAACGCGAAAGGGGCGAAGGTCGGACTGTTGAAGGTCCGGCTTTACCGGCCGTTCGGAGTCGAGGCCTTCCTCTCGGCCCTTCCGAAAACCGTTCGTAAAATCGCGGTGCTGGACCGCACGAAGGAGCCCGGCGCCCCCGGGGAACCGTTGTATTTGGACGCGGTGGCGGCGCTGGCCTCGGACAAATCACGCTCGGCGACCGTGATCGGGGGCCGATATGGACTGTCCTCCAAGGAATTCACACCCGGAATGGCGGCCGCGGTGTTCGCGGAACTTGATAGCTCGGCGCCCAAGAACGGGTTCACCATCGGAATCCGCGATGACCTAAGCGGGACTTCTCTGGATTGGGATCCCGAGTTTTCGACCGAGGATCCCCGCACGACGCGCGCGCTGTTCTTCGGTTTGGGTTCGGACGGCACGGTCAGCGCGAATAAGAATTCGATTAAAATCATCGCCGAGGAGACGGGCCTGCACGCGCAGGGCTATTTCGTCTACGACTCGAAGAAATCGGGTTCGCGCACCGTTTCTCATCTGCGGTTCGGACCGAAGCCGATCCTCGGTTCCTACCTGATCAACAAGGCGGACTTCCTCGCCTGCCACCAGGAATCCTTCCTGGACGGTACCGACCTTCTGGAGCACGCCGCTCCCGGGGGGACCTTCCTGCTCAATACGACGGCGTCGCCGGCGGAGGCTTTCTCTCGATTGCCGCGAGAGAGTCAAAAGCGGATGCGGGCGTTGAAGCTGAAGTTTTACGTCGTCGACGCCTACCGGGTCGCGCAAAAGGTCGGACTCGGCCGACGCATCAACACGGTGATGCAGGCGTGCTTCTTCCACCTGACCGGACTGGTTCCGGATTGGCAGGAGCGGGTGAAGTCCGCGATTGAAAAAACCTACTCGCGGGCGGGACGTGAAGTCCTGGAGCGAAACTTCCAGGCGGTGGACGGGGCCGTTGCGCATCTGGCGAAGGCACGTGTTTCCAAGACGGATTTCTCGAACCAGACCCTCCGGCCGCCGGTTCCGAAGGAGGCGCCGGAATTCGTGCGCGCGGTGACCGGTCCGATTTTGGCGGGCCGCGGAGACTCGCTGCCGGTCAGCGCTCTGCCCTGCGACGGGACCTATCCGACGGCGACTTCCCGTTGGGAAAAACGCGGGATCGCCGTCGAGATTCCGGTTTGGGATGAGCGGTGGTGCATCCAATGCAACAAGTGCTCGATCGTTTGTCCCCACGCGGCCATTCGAACGAAGGCGTATCCTTCTCCGGCGCTTCAGGGCGCCCCCAAAGGATTTAAGAGCCTCGACTGGCGGGGCCGGGATTTTCCGGATGGGACGAAATACACCGTCCAAGTAGCCCCCGAGGACTGCACCGGCTGCGGCCTCTGCGTCGAAGTCTGTCCGGCGAAAAACAAAGAAGAGTCGAAGTTCAAGGCGATCAACATGGCGGACTATTCCGAGCACCGCGACCGGGAGCGCAAGGGGTGGGCGTTTTTCAACGCCCTTGCGGATCCGCAGCCCGGTTCGGTGGACGTGAGGAGCGTGAAGGGGTCCCAGTTGAAGCGTCCGCTGTTCGAGTTCTCCGGCGCCTGCGCCGGATGCGGGGAAACACCGTACTTGAAGCTGTTGACGCAGTTGTTCGGCGACCGGATGGCCGTCGCGAACGCGACGGGCTGTTCATCGATTTACGGAGGGAATCTTCCGACAACGCCGTGGGCTCAGGGCCCCGACGGCCGGGGACCGGCGTGGTCGAATTCGCTATTCGAGGACAACGCCGAGTTCGGATTGGGGTTCCGGGAGGCCTACGACGCCAAGCGGGATTACGCCGTGCGGCTGCTCGCCAAGAGCGGCCAGAAATTAGGAGTTCCCGACGCGCTGCTCCAGGACCTGCTCGACTGCGACCAGAACGGCGACGCCGAGATCGCAGCGCAGCGCTCGCGCGTCGAGTCGCTGCGCAAGGCGCTCAAGAAAAGCGATGCGCGCTCCGCTCGCGAGCTGGAGGCGCTCGCGGACGCGTTGATCCGCAAAAGCGTTTGGATCGTCGGCGGCGACGGATGGGCCTACGATATCGGGTATGGCGGCCTCGACCACGTTTTGGCCTCCGGGAAGAACGTCAACGTGATCGTGCTCGATACCGAAGTGTATTCGAACACGGGCGGGCAGGCTTCCAAGGCGACCCCGCGCGGCGCCGTGGCGAAGTTCGCGGCTTCAGGCAAGCAGACCGCGCGAAAGGATCTCGCCGCGCTGGCCATGAGCTACGGCAGCGTCTACGTCGCGCGCATCGCGATGGGGGCTGACGACACGCAGACGGTCAAGGCGCTCGTGGAAGCCGAGTCCTATCCCGGACCTTCCTTGATCATCGCCTACAGCCAATGCATCGCCCACGGCATCGATATGCGCCAGGGGATGCGGCAGCAAAAGCTCGCGGTGGATACCGGCTACTGGCCGCTTCTGCGCTACGATCCGCGCCGGGAGGCCGAAGGGTTGGCCCCGCTTCAGCTCGATTCCAAGCGGAAAACCGAGCGACTGGAGGACTACATTTACAACGAAACGCGCTACCGCATGCTGACGGTTTCGAGCCCGAAGGAGGCCAAGGTCCTGCTCAAATTGGCGAAGGAAGACGTCGAGCGTCGTTGGCGGGGACTCACGGGAGGCGGTCATGGATCTTAAAACGCGGTACCTCGGATTGAATCTGAAGAATCCCGTCGTACCGTCGGCGAGTCCGATGACCGAGGAACTCGACGGACTCAAGCGCCTCGAGGACGCCGGGGCGGCGGCCGTCGTGCTCCCATCCCTGTTTGAGGAGCAGATCGAGTCGGAGGCGCGGTCGCTGCATCATTACCTGGAAAGCGGTTCTGAAAGCTCCCCGGAAGCGATGACCTATTTGCCGGACATCGAATTCCATGCCGGCCCCGACGACTATTTGGAAAAAGTGCGCAGGGCGAAAGATGCGCTCTCGATTCCCGTGATCGCCAGCCTAAACGGGTCGACTCCGGGAGGGTGGACCGATTACGCCTCAAAAATCGAACAGGCCGGTGCGGACGCCCTGGAACTTAACCTGTACCGAATCTGCGGCGACGCGAGAGTGTCGGGCGGGGCGGTCGAAGCCGACGCGGTCGCCGCTGCGGCCCAGGTGCGCGGCGGGATCAAGATTCCTCTCGCCGTGAAGATAGCCCCCTACTACAGTTCTGTCGGGCATATCGCGGCGCAATTTGTAGAGGCCGGCGCGAACGGATTAGTGTTGTTCAATCGTTTTTACCAGGCCGATATCGACTTGGAAACCCTGGAGGTACGGCCGAACTTGGTCCTGAGCACGGCTCAGGCGATTCGTCTGCCGTTGACCTGGATCGCGCTGCTTCATAAGCGTGTGAACGTCAGTCTGGCCGCGAGCAGCGGCATCCGGGATCATCACGACGTGCTGAAGGTCGTGATGGCGGGGGCCGACGTCGCGATGATGGCGGCGGAACTGCTCCGCAGAGGACCCGGGCACATCGCGACGGTACTCGCGGGACTGACCGCATGGATGGAAAAGCGGGAGTACGCGTCCATTCGTCAGATGCACGGAAGCATGAGCCAGATCTCGAGTCCCGATCCGACCGCGTTCGAACGCGCTCAGTACATAAAAACCGTAACCGGATACCATGTCCAGCCATGAAAACAAAATCCAAGAAGGCCTCTTCCCAAACCCCGGGCGCGGACGCCGCGGCGCATGTCCCCGGTATTTTCGACAAGAAGAATCCCGCTCTCGGGTTTCTTTCTTCGTTGGAGGTCGCGATCGCGGCTCTGCTGTTTTTGATCGTGCTCGTGGTGATGTGCACGCTCGAACAGGTGAAGTTAGGAACCTGGGCGGCGGTGGATAAATACTTTCGGAGCGCCTTTATTTATTGGGCGCCGGGTTCGGGCCCTCTACGGCTTCCGATCTTCCCCGCGGGCGGGGCCGTCGGATTGCTGTTGCTGCTCAACGTTCTCGCGTCGATGCTCCTGCGCGTGCGGCGGGATTGGAGCAAGGCCGGGATTTGGCTGATTCATATCGGGCTTGTCCTGCTGGTGCTCGGCGAATTTACCACCGGCATTTTCGCCGTCGAGACTCAATTGGTCTTCGAGGAGGGGCAGAGCGCTAATTTCGCCTCGAGCCCGCGCAAGAGCGAACTCGCGATTTTTGACCGCTCGGATTCGGCGCACGAGACGGTCTTCGCCGTGCCGACCGATTCGCTCCGGTCCGGAAAGATGCTGTCTCATGCTTCATGGCCGTTCCGGCTCCGCATCGCCGATTTCCACGGCAACGCCGACGCGGGTCCCCGGCCGAACGCTCCCAACATGCCGCCTTCCCCCGCGAATCGCGGAATCGGCGCGTCGATGGTGCTTCGACGCCTTTCGACCGTCTCGCGCGACGACCGCCGCAACCTTCCGGCGGCCTTCATCGAGGTGCTCGAGGGCGACCGCCCGCTCGGGGTCTGGCTTGTCTGGGCGGGCATCGATGGGATTCAGGAATTCGAGGCGGGAGGGAAACGTTTTGCGCTTCAGATGCGCCCGCTGCGACGCTACCTCCCGTTCACCCTGACGCTCAAGGATTTCACGCACGATCGCTATCCGGGAACGAACATCCCGAAGAACTTCTCGAGCGCGGTGCGTCTGCAAAACCCCGCGACGGGAGAGGACCGGGACGCGCTGATCTATATGAATCATCCGCTTCGCTACATGGGAAGGACCTTTTACCAATCGAGTTTCGGAAAAAACGATACGCTCTCGGTCCTTCAAGTCGTGGAGAACCCGGGTTGGCTGATGCCTTACATCTCCTTCGTCTTGATGGCCCTCGGACTGTGCGTGCACTTCGGCCTGATGATTTCCAAATTCAAACCGGCCGGAGGAGGGAAAATTTCATGAAATCCAAAATTCCTCTCGCCGTCGCCGTTTTGTCCGCGCTGTTTGCGCTTTCCGGTCTCCGGGTTCCGTCCGATCAGCGCGACGCGACCGCCTTCGGCGCGCTTCCCGTGCTTCACGGCGGACGGGTGAAGCCCCTCGATTCCGTCGCGCGAAGCACGATCCTCGTCGTTCGCGGCAAGCAGAGCGTTGAGATGACCGGCCGGCGGCTCAGTCCGACCGGGTGGCTGCTGACAACCTCGGCGAACCCGGTGCTGGCCGATGAGATCGACGCGTTTCGCATCGACGATCCGGATGTGTTGAGTTTAATCGGGAAGCGGAGCGAATCCGGGCGCTATCATTCCTTTGCGTCGATCGCGCCGAGTTTTCAGGCGCTGGATGCGCAGTACGCTCGCGCCGAATCCGTGGACCCCCCGCTTCGGACGCGCTTCGAGCGGGCGGTCGTAAATTTATACGAACGCCTCGAGTTGTATCACCGGATGAAAAATTCGATCCGTCTGGAGGGATCCGGGATGCACCGGGAAGAATTGACGCAATACCGCGCGACTCTCGAAGCCGCCGGGCCCCTGCTCGCCGCGCACGGCGCCGGCGGCCCCGACGGCTCGGCCGAGGCGATGCAGCGCGCGATGCAGGCGTTCGCCCGCTACCGGGGCCTGGCCGAAGTCTCGCTGTATCGGCCGATTCCTCCGGCGGCGGGTGAAAAGCCCGAGCAGTGGCGCAATCCCGGTGAGGCGCTGATGGATGCCCTCGACGGGAAGCCCGTATCCCCGATGGTCGATCACTACTGGAACGCGATGGACGCCTTCCGCAGCGGGGACGAGGAAGGGTTTCGGCGGGAAACCGCCGCGGCGCACGCCCTCGCCCAACGGTTGGCTCCGGGGCCCGCGGCCAACGCGCGTCATGAAGCGCTGTTCAACCGACTCGATCTGTTCACGAAGGGGATGGCGCTTTACGTCTTCGGATTTCTCGCAGCCGCCTTGTTTTGGCTCAAGGGCGGGGAAACCACGCGCCGGGCGGCGTTCAGCTTCGTCGGGGTCGCGTTTGCCGTGCATACCGTCGGCATGATCGCCCGAATGGTTTTGGCCGGACGCCCTCCCGTGACGAATCTCTACTCCTCCGCGGTGTTCGTGGGGTGGGGGGCGGTGCTCATCGGCCTCACGCTGGAGTATTGGCATGAGAACGGCATCGGGTCGGCCGCTTCGGCGATCGTCGGCTTCGCGACCTTGGTGATCGCGCATCACCTGGCGATGAGCGGCGACACCATGGAGATGATGCAGGCGGTGCTCGATTCCAACTTCTGGCTGGCGACCCACGTCGTGACGATCACAATCGGCTACAGTTCGGTGTTTCTAGCCGGCGCGCTGGCGCATGTTTATTTAATCGGCGGGGCTCTGGGCAAGCTGACGGAGAAGACCCGCAAGTCGTTGGTGCAGATGGTCTACGGCGTGATTTGCTTCGCGCTGCTGTTTAGCTTCGTCGGCACCGTGCTGGGCGGGATTTGGGCCGATCAAAGCTGGGGTCGGTTCTGGGGCTGGGACCCGAAGGAGAACGGCGCGCTCCTCATCGTCTTGTGGCTCGCCGTCGTGCTGCACGCCCGCTTTGCCGGGCTGATCCGCGAGCGCGGGCTGATGGTTTCGGCGGTGTTCGCCAACGTGGTGACCGCGATGGCCTGGTTCGGCGTGAACATGCTCGGGGTCGGCCTTCATTCCTACGGGTTTATGGATAAGGCGGCGTTCTGGCTGATCGTGTTTTCCGCCAGCCAATTCCTCGTGATGGGTCTTGGGCTTTTGGGGAACGGATGGATTTCGCATCCAGAGTCGAGGGCCGCTTGAGAACGGAGAATTTGCGCTTTCAAGTTCCAATATGAGACCGCCATCTCGCGTTTAAGCGGAAATGAATTTTCAGCCGGAAAACGCACAGCCTTTAAGAGCGGGACGGTTTTTTGTTGTCCTATAGGGGAAGAGTTGTTCTTTTTCTCTTCTTTACGCTTCGCGTATGAATCGGATTTGAGGTTGAGCACTGTAAAAATCGGGGACCCGTCCGCAGGCAGCCGCCTTCGGCTTCAATAACGCGATCGAGCTCGCTGCGCCGGTGGAGGAGGACACGACCTCGGGTACGCTCGGTTTGCAGCTTGTAAAGCGGAATTACCAACTGCAGTTCGACTATACCTTCGAGGACTTCTCGAACTCCCTCTACGACCTGACCTGGGACAATCCGAAGCGGACGACGCCGCAGTATACGGGTACGCATTACGTGAACGGCGACGGATCGACGCAGGGGCAGATGGCGATGGCGCCGGACAATAAGGCGCACATGATGAAGGTCGAAGGCGGCGTGAACCTCGGCCGGACGACGCGTCTGGGCTTCGAAGGGGGCTATCAGCGCTGGAGTTCGTTCAATCCGATGATGCCCTATACAAACAATCCGTACATCAACGGCTTGGCGGGCGCGCCGGCGGCCGCTCAGGCGAATACGCACGGCCTGACCTTCGACGCATCATCGCTCGACAGCCGGCCGGATCCGAACGTCCAGGGATTGATCGAAGTCTACACGTACATGGCCAAACTGACTTCCCGTCCCTTCGACTGGCTGCGGGGTTCCCTTATCCATGAGGCGTACATCATGGAGAACGGCAGCAAGAAATACACGGTCCCGGGCTGGGCGGTGTTCGATCAGAACTGGCACGCGGAGACCACGCCGATCAACCCGACGCTGGAGCAGTTCCGCGACGACAAGACGAGCGTTAAGACGGAATACGACTTCGCCTCTTGGCTGAGCGGCAATACCAGCGTTAGCCGCAAGTACATGAAAAAGACCCGCGCAGTGGACAAGGGTGTCGAGTACGAAGTAAACCAGGGATTTACGATCAAGCCGGCGAAGAATCTTTGGGTCAATCTCGGCTACCTCGTCAGCGGACGCAGGGCCAACGGCTGGGACTATCAGCATTACCCCAAAACCGTTTCCGGGGGCGTCGTGTACTTCAACGAATCCCCGGGTCTGATGCGCCCGGACGTCGCGGACCGCAATCGCCAACAGGGCCGGGTCCAGGTCCAGTGGATGCCCGGGGACGCGACCGTGAACCTGAGCGCGCGAATGACCGACGATAAATACCGCGGCGGCAAGAACCAGGACCTGACGGGCGGACGGCCGGAAATCTATCCGGACCTGTTCGGCGTGCTCAGCGACCGGCATCAGTCGGTGGGGTTGGACACGAGCTTCGCGGTGACGAAGAATGTGGACGCGGACTTCTTCTATGAGTACGACTTCCACCGTCAGTTCGTGCGTTCCTCCCAGACCGACACCCGCACGAATATCTTCGGCGCGGGGGGTACGGACCGGCTCATGGCTCAGCGCGTGCAGGACCGCTGGGACGCGCGCTTTACCGAGCATACGAACGTCATCGGGTGCGGCGTGACGCATCGGCCCACGGATAAGATGAAGAACAACATCGGCGTGGACCTGACCTTCACGCGTTCCAACGGCGATCCGATGACGCTCGGAAGCCGGAACTCGACGATGACGCCGCTCGAGACGAGCCGGCGGGTACGGCAGACCCTAAAGGCGGGCAGTCAGTACAAGTTCACCAAGAACCTGACGCTGGCGGCGAACTATGTCTTCGATCGGTACCAGGCGAACGACTTCGCCTACACCGACATCCCGACGGTGATGGGCACCTCTTCGATGTTTCTCGGAGCGGATCCCATCAAGACGTATCTATTCCATAGTCTAGGGATGAGCATGAGTTACAAGTTCTAATCGGCTCTCCCAGAGAGGAACAAAAATTGGGGGCGGCCCTTCGGGGCCGCCCCTATTTCATGTTCTTTTTCCAGCCCTTTGCTGGGCGAAAGTGTTGCTAATTAGATAGTAGATATGAAGATGGGTATCGCGATGTTTGCGGCGTTTGTGGCCCTCGGTCTTTATTTTTCTCAGGCCGCGAAGCACGAATCCCCCGTGAAAGAGGCCGAAGCCATCCCGAAGGAGTGGTACGATCCCAAACCCGTGCGGCGCATTCGCGGCAAGTTGGAATTCGAAGGCATGGCCTGCACGACCTGCCATTCGGAACCTCTCGAAGGCAACCCCAAGGACAAGGGCCAGTTCCACGAAACGATCAAGTTGGAACACGCGGCGCAGAAGAGAAACCGCTTCTGCTTTAACTGCCACAACAACAAGAACTTCGACTCCTTCGCCGGCGCGGGCGGAGAGAGGATCGCGTACAAGGACGTCGCCGAACTCTGCTCCAAGTGCCACGGTCCGATCTATCGCGATTGGAAGGCCGGCTCGCATGGACGCCGCAGCGGCTATTGGGATTTAAAGCAAGGCAAGCGCGAGGTGCTACAGTGCATCGCCTGCCACGATCCGCATTCCCCGATGTTCAAGCCGATGAAGCCTGCCGGCCCTCCTCGAAGGCTGCACGAAATTCCGCACGAACCCAAAGGGGGGCATCCCGATGAGCATTAGCGACGAATCCCCTCCGGAACGGCCGGAACTTCCCGACAGCCGGACCGTGTCGCGCTCCACGTTTCTGCAGGCCGGACTCGCCGCGCTCGGCGCGGTCGGGGCCACCGCGGCGGCCTTGGAGCCGCTGAAGAAGGTGGACGATTATCCGAGCTTCGAGGAATTCTTCCAGAAGCACTACAAAGAATTGTCCAAGGAAGAGATGGCCGCCGTACTTGAGCGCACCCGCGTGCGCGTGAAGAAGAAATTCGGAGTTGACGCGACGGTGGGCGACCCGAAGCCGATCGAAGGCGTGGAGTTCGCGTATGCGCTGAACATCGGCCGCTGCGTGGGCTGCCGCAAGTGCGTGTACGCGTGCATGAAGGAAAACAACCAGTCGCGCGAGCCGCAGGTGCAGTACATCCGCGTGCTGAAGATGAAGAAAGGCTCCATCAACGTCGAGTCTTCGCAACACCTCTACGAGGATGAAACGGTTCCGACGAAGGATCACTACTACATGCCGGTGCAGTGCCACCAATGCCGAAAGGCGCCGTGCGTGAAGGCCTGCCCGGTGCAGGCGACCTGGCAGGAGCCGGACGGCATCATCGCCATCGATTACGACTGGTGCATCGGCTGCCGCTACTGCATGGCCGCGTGCCCGTACGGCGCACGCGTGTTCAATTTCGCGGAACCGAAGATCAAGCCCGAGGAAATCAACACGAACATGTCCTACCTCGGCAACCGCCCGAAGAAGAAGGGCGTGGTCGAAAAGTGCCATTTCTGCATGCAGCGCACGCGCAAAGGGCAGTATCCCGCCTGCGTCGAGGTCTGCCCGACGGGCTCTCGAAAATTCGGGAACATCCTCGACCCGGAAAGCGAGATCTCGAAAATTCTCGAGACGAAGCGGGTGTACATCCTGAAGGAGGAGGTGGGGACGCTGCCGCGTTTCTACTACTATTTCGATGTTTGAGGAACTCCGCGACTACTCCGTCTTCGTGCTGCGCGCCCTGCGCGAGACGTTGCTGGGCGACTGGCGCTACTTCGCGTGGATGACCGCGTTGGCTGTCGTCTCGCTTCTGGGCCTCAACGCGTACGCGAAGCAGTTGGCGTACGGGCTCGTGACCACGGGGATGAGTTCGGAGGTCTCCTGGGGTCTCTACATCGCCAACTTCACCTTCCTGGTGGGAATGGCCGCGGCGGCGGTGATGCTGGTGATTCCGGCCTACGTCTACGGGGATCACGACCTGCACGACGTGGTGATTCTGGGCGAGCTGCTTGCGGTCGCGGTGATCGTCATGTGTCTGCTGTTTGTGACCGTGGATCTCGGGCGGCCGGACCGCTTCACGCACATCATCCCCGGAATCGGGAAGTTCAACTGGCCGATGTCGATGCTGTCGTGGGACGTGATCGTCCTCAACGGCTATCTCGCGCTCAACGCGCATATCTGCGGCTACCTGATTTATTGCGAGTACAAAGGGACCAAGCCCACGCGATTGTTCTACATCCCGTTCGTGTTCGTCGCGATCTTCTGGGCGATCAGCATTCACACGGTCACCGCATTCCTGTACGTGGGGCTCGGCGGGCGGCCGTACTGGAATTCCGCGATCATTGCGCCCCGCTTTTTGGCCTCGGCGTTCACAGCGGGACCCGGGTTCATCATCATCGCGCTGCAGGTGATCCGCCGTTTTACCGACTACAAGGTGAAGGATGCGGTGCTGTTAAAGCTGCGCATGATCGTGCAGGTGTCGATGATTATCAACGTCTTTCTCCTGTTCTGCGAGCTCTTCAAGGAGTTCTATACCGACTCGGCCCATGTGGCATCGGCGAAATATCTGTTTTTCGGGCTGCATGGCTACAACGGGCTGGTCCCGTGGATCTGGACGGCGATGGCGCTTAACACCGTCGCGCTGGGGCTGCTGATGCTGCCCGCGTCCAAAAGCTTGAAGTACCTGGACCTCGCCTGCGCGCTTTCGATCATCGGCATCTGGATCGAGAAGGGGATGGGCCTGATCATCCCTGCTTTCATCCCGACCCCGGTCGGCGACATCGTCGAATACAATCCGACCCTTAACGAATGGTTGGTCTGCGCCGGGATATGGGCGTTCGGGATGCTGCTCTACACCGTTTTCCTTAAGATTACGATCCCGGTCCTTACCGGGAGGCTGAGGCGCGAAAGCGGCGCTGGCTGGAAATTATCCCCAATACTCGGTTCAAACCCAGTCGGTGAATAACTTCTTCCAAGCTCAAAGAACGCCGTGTCTCTTCAGATCTCGAAAAACATCGAAAACATAAAGAGAAGCGGCTAAGCCGTAGGAAGGGATTCCGATCCCGCCGAAGAACCCTAGCGTCAGAGCGGTCGTTTTGAACAGTGCCGCCAGTCCCAGAATCGTCGCAAACAGCACCAATGCCAGCGAAAGTCGACACAGCGGGGGAATCATGTCTTTCCTCCAGGATGAGCCGGTCCGTGGCACTCGAGACATGAAAGCGTTCCCGCTTTGAGATCGGCCTTAATCTCGGCATGCGCCGGTTGGATTTCAAACTGGGTTCCGCCTTCATGGCAGTGCAGGCAATTCTTGGAGCGGAAGGGTTTGTACAACGTCGGGCGTTCGTATTTCCTTTGGATGTAGAAGGCGAACGCGTGCCGCACGCTGCGGACCTTTGCGTCAACCTCCCCGAACCAGCCGTAGTCGATGTGGCAGCTGTAGCACTGCTGGTGAGGAATCCATTTATTGGAAACGTGTTTGGAAGCGAGAAAATCGCTGTCGGGGTTCTTCGCATCCGCGACGAACGGCGTCATGACATGGCAGGACGCGCAGAACTCCATGCGTTTCGTCCTCTGGGTCCCGACTTCGAGCGTCGCGGTCGCGAAGGCGAGTGGGAAAAGAATGATCGCGAAAAAGAGCGTGAGCTTGGCGCGGGAACTCATCAATCCCGCATCCTAGCACTATTGTTGCTAAAGGAGAAACACTATTTCCGAATCGGTTTACTGCGCGCCCCGTTCATAGAGCCCGAGCATTTGAAAGCGCGTGGCATCCAGGCGTTCGGAGGTCGCCCGAACCAAACGGACTAGAACCTGATAGCCTAGTTCGTGATCCTCCTGCAGTAGGTTCCGTACGGCGTCGGCTTCGAAGACGACCAGTTCCGTGGGCCGAAGGGCGCGGGCGTCGAAACGCCAGAGATAGGGCTCGAACAACCAGGAGCAGCCGAGCAATTTCCCCGCTTCCAGCGTTTGTATCGGGGCGACCCGGGCCCCCGGTTGTTCGCTCTCGAGCATCACGCTCCCGGAATGCACGAGATAAAAACGGTCGGCGGGCTGCTTTTCTCGAAAAATATAATTGTCGGCATAAACTCGGGTCGGCCGGCAAAGGCGCGAGAGTTTCGTGAGGTGATCGGGGTGAAGGTCCGTCGAAAACGGGTGCGATTTTAGAAGGCTCAGCATGGAATCCATACTCAGCCTGTTAAGCAACGGAAATGCCGCGTGATTACTTCCTTTTAAGTTTTTTCTTTTTTTCCGTCGCCTCTGATTTCGGGGCGCCGTATTCCTTCAGTTTTCTCCACAGCGTATTGCGTCCAATCCCGAGGGCCTTCGCCGTTTCCACCTGATTTTCGCCGCAGGCCGCGAAGACGCCGAGGATATGTTCGCGTTCGACCGAGTCGAGCGGGCGGATCGTCGGTCCGGCCCCGCCTGCGGTTCTGACTTCCGGCGGCAAATCATCGAGGCCGATTTCTTCGTTCGGGGCCAGGATCACGGCGCGTTCGATCGCGTGCTCGAGTTCGCGAACGTTGCCGTGCCAGCGATACGCCTTCAGCGCCTCGGCCGCTTGAGTCGAATACCGGCAGGCTTTCGACTTGTGCTTGCCGTGGGCGAGCTTCAAGAAGCGTTCGGCAAGAGGGAGGATGTCGTCGGGGCGATCGCGCAGCGGTGGAATTTCAATCGGAAAGACGTTGAGGCGATAGTAGAGATCTTCGCGGAAGCCGCCGATCTGCATTTCGGCGCGAAGGTCCTTGTTGGTCGCTGCGACGACGCGGGCGTTGATCTTTATGTTCCGGTTCTCTCCGACTCGGCGGACTTCCCCTTCCTGCAGCGCCCGCAGCAGCTTGACCTGAAGGGGAGGGGACATTTCTCCGATTTCGTCGAGGAAAATCGTGCCGTCGCGCGCTTCTTCGAAAAGCCCGCGCTTTTGGGTTACGGCTCCGGTGAACGCGCCGCGCGCGTGCCCGAAGAGTTCGCTTTCCAGCAGTCCTTCGGGAAGGGCGCCGCAATTCACCGCGACGAACGGATGGTCGCGGCGCGAGCTCGCCTCGTGGATGGCGCGGGCGATCAATTCCTTGCCGGTGCCGGACTCGCCCTGAATCAACACCGACGCGTCGGTTCCGCCGACTTTCCGAACGAGATCCAGAATGTTGTGAAAGGCGGAACTGGCGTAGACGATGTTGTCGAGGCTGAACTTCCCGCGAACCTGGGCCCGAAGCTGCTCGACTTCCCGCAGCAGGCGCTGACGCTCCAGGGCCTTTTCGATGCTGATCTGGAGGGCCTCGGGTTCGATGGGTTTGGTCAGATAATCGAAGGCGCCTCCCTTCATCGCGCGGACCGCGGAATCGATGGAGCCGTGACCGGTGATGACGATCACCTGGGCCTCGGGAGAGCGGCGGCGGGCCTCCGCGAGAACTTTAAACCCGTCGACGGGCTTCATTTTAATGTCGGTGAGTACCAAGTCGAACGGTCCCTTCGTGAGAGCCGCGCAGGCCTTCTCACCGTCGGGGACCGCCGTGACCTCCAGGCCCAGTCGCTTAAGTTCCAACGAGGTGACGGTGCGTTGGGAGAGATCGTCCTCCGCGTAGAGGACGGTCGCTTTGAAGGTTGTTTCGGTCATACGGCCTCCGAGTTGCGAAGCGGGATCTGGATGGAAAACAAGGCGCCGCCGGACGCAGCGGATTCGACGCCGATGCGGCCTCCGTGGGCGGAGACGACGCGTTCGGCAACCGGCAGTCCCAAGCCGGTGCCTCGTTCCTTCGTCGTGTGAAAGGGTTCAAAAACGGCCTCGCGGTGCCCGTCCGGGATCCCGGGTCCGTTGTCTTCGATCTCGACTAAGAGATGCCCGTCGCGGGCGCGGGTTCGTACGGTCAGGATTCCTTTGCCGTCCATGGCCTGGAGGGCGTTGATTACGATGTTCCAGAAAACCTGCCGCAATTGGTCCCCATCGGCCAAAACGAGCGGAAGGGCCTCATCGAGTTTGACGCGAAATTCCACGCCGGCTGCCAATGAGTCGTCCGCCGCGGTCAATTTTATGATCTCGGAAAGGACGGCGTTGATGTCGGCGTCGGCCAAGTGCAATTCTCGCGGGCGCGCGTACTGGAGAAACTGGGAGAGCGTGTCGCCGAGACGCTTGCTTTCCTTCCCGATGACTTCGGTGAGCGTGTCGTGGTCTTCATCGGAAAGATCATGGCGGTTGAGACTGCGCGCCGCCGTGACGATCGAACCGAGCGGGTTTCGAATTTCATGCGCCATTACAGCCGCCATCGATCCGACGGCGGCGAGGGATTCGCTTTTAGCGAGGCGGCGCTGGAGTTCTTCCTGTTCGGAAAGATCCACCGCGCTCGAGACGAAGCCGACGATGCGGCCGCGATCGTCCAGCACCGAGGTGATGGAAAGCAACATCGGAACCTCTTCCCCCGCTTTCGTGCGGTTGATGACGCGTCCGCGCCAGAACCCTTTCGACGGGTCGAGGATGTCGCCCCACAGCCGTTTGTACATCGTTGGAGACGAGTGGGGCGAGCGGACGACGCGAGGCGTGTTCCCGATCACCTCGTCCCGGCGGAATCCGAAGCGCTTGAGGAAGGCCTCGTTGACTTCCTGGATGAATCCGTCCCGATTCGTGTAAAACATGGAGTCGTTCGAGTTCTGAAACGCCTGGTAAAACGCGAGCGCACGACGTTCCAGGAGATGCTGGGCTGTCAAATCCCGGCCGATCAGCAGCATGATGTCCTCGTCCGGCCCCGAGGACATCGGCGTGGCTCGGATTTCGACCTCGATGGGTTTTTGGTCCCGTCCGAGGAGCATCGTGACCCGGGTCGCGCGGCCGTGGTGCCGGGCGGAGCGGAAAAGGCGTTCGAGCGCGCCTTCCTCTTCGCGGGAGGCGAGCAAAGACGCGAAGGCGCAATCCCTCAATTCGTCGCGTCCGCGCCCCAGCAGACGGGCCGCACCCGCATTGACATCAAGCACCTTCCCCGTACGGCAGTCGTGAATCAAAATCATGTCCGAGGCGGTGTCGTAGAGGCGGCGATACAAGGCGGCCTCATCGGCCAATCCGGCCTCGGCGCCGATGGTGAGGGCTTTGCGCGCGGAGGCCGATCCAACCAGCAGCGCCATTCCCAACGCGCCGATCCAAGGGAGATTCGATGCAGCCCCACCGGGGATTTCATGAAGCAGGAGGGCAAAAATGATCAAGCCGCCTCCGGTCCACGCGCTCCAACGCAATTTTGATTTCAGCGAATCTGCCCGCATTCTAAAAAGAATATAGCAAATTCGCTTTTGGAACAGCATGACCCATTTTGGCGCAGGGTTTGTACGATTGGCATAATTGTTGCTATTAATATTGATGCGATGGAACAAAAAATGCGGATGGATCAATCGTTGAAGCCCGAGAGCGTGCAGGTGCTCCAGGGGAGACTCGCGGCGGCAAAATGGCTCTCGATGTCCGAACCGGAAGTGGCTCGGGAAGCGTCGGATATCGAAGGGGACCCTTTGTTTCGCGAGTTAGTCTATGGGGATCAGGGCCGATCCCCGCTGGTCAAGCGCCGACGCTGGCCCGCGGCGGAACTTCATCAGGGGTTTTACGAACTGAAAGAAGAACTGGCGGCAGGAGACGGTTCGGGAGACATTCACGATCTGATCGAAAAGCACGAGGACCTGGTCGGCTGCATCCGAAAGATCGGCCAAGTGAACTTCGAGCGATACTTCCTGGTCGGTGATACCGATGAAAGTTTTGAAAGCGTCTGCGAAATCGTCGGAGTGAAGCAGGACGTCGGGCGGAAAATTCTGGATCTTGTTCTTGAGATTGGGGCCCGTTCCGAATTCTTCCGTCCGGGACGCGTGCCGGAGACGGCGGGGGTGCGATACAGCTGCATCGCCGAGATCGAACGCGATCCTCGGGAGACCGACGGGTTGTTCTTTCGTTTCTTCGCTCCGCATTGGGCCCGGGGGCGCTACGAGATCCAATACGATCGCCTCGAGGATTGGAAAAAGCATCGCGACTTGACCGTGGGTGAGCGCCGAGATCTGAGAAAACTCCTCAAACGCATTGAGATGCTCAACATGCGCCAGGACACGCTGTTTCAGATTCTCTCCCGGTCCTCGACGGAGCAGAGCGTGTTTCTGCGCAGCCGCCGCCGCGAACGCCTGCGCCCGCTCAGCCTTCGCGAATTGGCGCGCCGCATCGGCGTCGCGCCCAGCACCGTGAGCCGGGCGATCTCCCGCCGCTCCGTCGTGCTTCCGTGGGGGGAAGAGGTCCCGCTGAAGTATCTGCTCACGGGGCAGCGCGAGGTGCTTCTTGAAATCTTGAAGGAGTGGCGCAGAACGGGTATCATGCGCCCCGGAATCACCGACGAGTCCTTGATGGTCCGTTTGGCGGAAGAGGCGGGTATCACGGTCTCCCGCCGGACGGTCAACGAGTGTCGGCGCAAACTGACTAGCGTCTCAGAGGAGGTCGTGCTATGACCTGGAAATCCAAGAAGGCGAAGGACGTGATGCACAAGCGGGTCGTCGTGGTCCGGCCGGAGATGCTCGTTCAGGAAGTTGCCAAGCTTTTCGACGACAAGGGGATCAGCGGAGCGCCGGTCGTGGACGTGGAAGGCCATCTCCTGGGCGTCGTTTCCAAGAGCGACTTGGTCCACCATCAGCGCGACGGAGAATCCGACCATTTCTCGTTCTACAAGGCCGGCAGCGGAGTCGAGGTGCTTCCTAAAGGCTATCACATGGAACTACCGGACCGGACCCGCGTTCGCGAGATCATGACCCCCGTGATTATTCAGGCGAAGGAATCCACTCCGGTTCCGCACATCGCCCGAATGATGCGCCGTAAGCACATCCACCGTGTCTTCATCATGGACGGCAAGAAGATGAAGGGAGTCGTGACGACGATGGACTTGCTCAAGCTTATTGAAGAGGGTTCCGAGAGGAACTAAGATGGCGATCAAGACGGTCTCCGCGGAGAAGGCGCTCCGGCCGATCCGGAGCGGAATGCGGGTGTTCGTCGGATCCGGCGCGGCGCAGCCCCAGCATCTGGTCGAGGCTCTCAGCGTCCGTGCCGGGACTCTTAGGGACGTCGAGGTCCTTCACCTCTTGACGCTGGGCGCCGCGCCTTATTCCGCGGGCGCGCGCGAGAGCCGTCTGCGCCACAACGCGCTGTTTATCGGCGCCAACGTGCGAAAGGACGTCAAGGCCGGCTTCGCCGACTATACGCCGTGCCGTCTTTGGGATATTCCGAAGTTTTTTAGATCCGGTCGTTTGGGTTTGGACGCGGCGTTGGTGCAGGTGAGTCCTCCCCGGGCCGGGCGGGTTTCTCTGGGGGTCGCGGTGGACATCGTCAAAACGGCGATCGAAACCGCTTCTTACGTCGTCGGCCAGATCAATCCGAAGATGCCGTGGACGCACGGCGCCTCCACGGTCCCGCTTTCGGCGTTTCATGCCCTGGTCGAGCGGGAAGAGGATCTTTGCGAATTGCCGATTCCGGAACTTACGCCTGACGCGCTTTGGATCGGACGCTACGCGGCCCGCCTGATTCCGGACGGGTCGACCATTCAACTCGGCATCGGCGCGATCCCCGATGCGGTTCTCGCAGCTCTGTCGAAGAAGAAGAATCTCGGGATTCATTCCGAGATGATCTCCGACGGAGTGCTCGCGCTGATCGAAAAGGGCGTCCTCAACGGAAAGAAGAAGACCCTGCATCCCGGAAAAATCGTCACTTCGTTCTGCCTCGGGACCAAAGCCCTCTACGACGCGGTGGACCGTAATCCGATGTTCGCGTTCCATCCGACCGAGTACACGAACGACCCGGAAGTGATCGCAAAAAACGACCGGATGGTATCGATCAATTCCGCTCTGGCCGTGGATCTGACGGGCCAGGTCGCCGCCGATTCCCTCGGACATCAGTTTTACAGCGGCGTGGGGGGACAGGTCGACTTTGTGCGCGGGGCGCTTCGCGCGAAGAACGGCCGTTCGATCATCGCTTTGCCCTCGACCGCCAAGGGCGGAGAGGTTTCTCGAATCACGCCGGCGCTGATGCCTGGAACGGGGGTCGTCACTCCGCGCTCGGACGTCGATTTCGTCGTCACCGAGTACGGCATCGCCAGTCTGCGCTGCAAGACCATACGAGAGCGGGCGATCGCCTTGATTCAAATCGCAGCACCGCGGTTTCGCGAGGGACTGCGGCGGGCCGCCGAGAACGCGGGGCTGATCGATCAAGGACATATTTTTCCCGCGGGAGGGGACCGCTACGAAGTGGACTACGAGACCCGCCAGCGCATCGACGGTGTTTCCGTCGCCTTCCGGCCGTTGAAACCCACCGATGAGCGCAAGCTTAAGGAATTGTTCTACAGCCAGTCGCCGGAGACGACCTTGATGCGCTTCGGCCTGCCGCTGCGCTCTCTCGAGGAGCACCAATTTCAGAAACTCGTCGCGATCGACTACGAGAACTCTCTGGCCATCGGCGCTTTCGTTAAAAAAAAGGGCGGCCGTGAGCGTCTGATAGGGGTCGCCCGCTACTTCGCCGAGCCGGGAGAGGAGTTCGCCGAAGCGGCGTTCACCGTGCACGACAACTATCAGGGACGCGGCTTCGGACGGTTCATGGTCGAGTTTCTCTCTTGGATCGCCGGCAAGCGGGGGCTCAAGGGTTTCCGGGCGGAAGTGCTGACTGTCAACACCGCGATGCAAAAGGTTTTCGACAAGGTGTTCATGAAAACCCGCACGCACGGCGATATGGCCGAGCGCGTGGTCAGGATGGCGTTCGAGGATTTGCGCCGGAGGGGGAATCCCGCGACGGGGGACGCGCAGGGCGGACGGAGGAGGCATGTCGCGGCCGCGGCGGCATAAGCTTATGAGAACGATACTCGATCAAGGACTGATACCGAAAGAGCACGGCGCGTGGGCGCTTTTGGCCGCGTGCCTCATCGTGGGGACCGCGGCTTCCGGTTCCGAATTCGGCGGAGTCGCCCTGTTGTACGCGGCAGGGGTGTTCACTCTGTTTCTCTCCCGTCCGGGTTTCGAACGGACGCTCAAGCGGGGCCTGTCGGCGCACGCGACCGGCTTCGCGTTGGCCTGCTCCGCGGCCGGTTCGCTGTTTTTCCTTGGCTACGCGGCGATGCTGGGCCGTTGGGAGCTCTTGTGGTGGGTGGTTCCCTTGGTCGTTTGCGCGGCGCTGCGCGAAGTTCTGGTCCGTTATGTCGGCGCGCGTTCCTTGTCCGCGCATGCCGCTTCGGTGTTGGCGATGGCGCTTCTCATTCCGGCGACGGCTCACGCGTTGTCGGGACGGCTCGATCCCCGCGCATTGGCCCTGGGCGCCGCCGGGTTCGCGTATTTTTTCGGCCCGGTCTTCATCGTCCGCGCGGTGCTGCAGCGCACCGAAGCGCTGCATGCGGCGCTCTACTTCGGAGTCTGCGCGCTGGCCGCCGTGGTCGCGAGTGCCGTCGGCCTGATCCCGTGGATCCTGGCCGTTCCGTTCGGAGCCCGCGCCTGTGAAGCGTGGGGTTGCCCGCCGGCCGTGAAAAACGGCGGTCCGGTGGATCTGAAGGCGGTGGGCTGGTCGGAAGTAGGCTGGACCACGCTGTTTCTCGCCTGCGTTTTCCTCGCCAACGGCTGAGGATTTGCTAAAACACATCCGTGGATGACCGGTCCGAAGACCGACTGCGCGCGGCGCTGTTGATTCGCGCGGTGGAGACGCGCCTGCTCTCGCTATACGCGGAGGGACGCCTCAACGGCACGGTCCATACCTGCATCGGGCAGGAATACTCCGGCATCGCGGTCGCGGAGCATCTCCGGCCTGAGGATCGGGTTGTTTCCAACCACCGCTGTCACGGTCATTTCATCGCCCGGACCGGCGACGCGGAAGGCCTGATCGCCGAACTGATGGGACGCCCGCAAGGCGTCTGCGGGGGACGCGGCGGCAGTCAGCACCTCCATAAAGACGGGTTTTACTCCAACGGCGTCCAAGGCGGGATCGCTCCGGTCGCGACGGGGATGGCGTATGAACTCTTCCGACGCGGACAGGACGGGATCGTCGTCGTGTTTTTGGGAGACGGCACGTTGGGGGAGGGCGTCGTCTACGAGAGCTTCAATTTGGCGTCGAAATGGAGTCTGCCCGTTTTGTTTGTTTTGGAGAACAACCGCGTCGCGCAGAGCACGCCGCAGAGGCAAACTTTGGCCGGCGGCATAGACGCCCGCGCGGCGGCGTTCGGCATCGCCACAGGTTCCGGCGTGACCTGGAAGCCCGAGGCGTTGATCACCGCCGCCGGAGAAGCTGTTGCCCGCGTGCGCGCCGGGAAGGGCCCGTTTTTCCTCCGCATCGACACCGACCGATTGAACGCCCATTCGAAAGGCGACGACGACCGTCCCGCCGCCGAAGTGGCGAAACTGCGCGAACGCGACCCGCTGCACGCGATTCGCGCGGCCGAGCCGGAACTGTACGACCGCCTGGAGGAAGAAGCCCGCCTCCGGGTTGAAAAGGCGGTGGAAGCCGCCGAAAAGGTCCCCGAAGGCGGTGAGGACTTCGAAGACGCCGACGGCTGGCGCGGGGTGTCCTGGTCTGCGGCCCCCGGCGGCGAAAAAGCGCGTGCGGTCGTGAGGATCAACCAGGCGCTTGCCGACGCGCTGAAGGCCGACGAGCGCGTGTCTCTGTTCGGCGAGGATTTGGAAGATCCCTACGGCGGCGCGTTCAAGGCGACGAAGGGGTTGAGTTCGGCGTACCCGGGCCGGGTGCGCAACACGCCGATCAGCGAGGCGGCAATCGTCGGGATGGCCAACGGCGCCGCGCTGGCCGGCGGAAGGCCCGTGGTCGAATTGATGTTCGGCGACTTTATGGCGCTGGCGGCCGATCAGTGGATCAATCACGCCTCCAAGTTCGGATACATGTACGGCGATTCGGTTGCGGCTCCCTTCGTCTTAAGAACCCCGATGGGCGGGCGGCGCGGTTACGGACCTACGCACAGCCAGAGCCTCGAGAAGCATTTTCTCGGCCTTCCCGGGACGCGGGTGCTGGCGCTGAACGCCCGGTTCGATCCCCGGGAATTTTACAAACGCGTTTTCGCGTCGCTCGACCGTCCGACCTTGGTTTTGGAGAACAAACTGCTCTACGGCCGCCCGCTCGACGCGCCGCTCCCGGCGGGATTTTCTCTCGAAATCTCCGACGAGGCGTTCCCGACGATTCGGCTTTCCCCCGACGCGGGGGCGGATCTCACGCTGTTTTGCTGGGGGGACGCGCTCGATGAGGCCGAACGCGCGGCCGCGCGTCTGTTTGAAGAGGAGGAGATTTTCGTCGAGATCATTTGTTCGACGGCCTTGTATCCCTTCAACGCGGCGCCGCTCGCCGAATCGGTCTCGCGCAGCGGTCGTCTCTTGACCTTCGAGGAAGGGCTCTCGTTCTCTTCTCTGAGCGCCGAGGCCGCGGCCGCGCTCGCGGAGCGCGGCGTTCTAAAACAATTTTCCCGGCTTGCGAGCGCGCGGCGACCGATCCCCTCTTCGAAGGTGCTTGAGGTGCGCTCGCTGCCCGATGCTGCGGCGATCGTCGCCCGCGCCAAGGAGCTTCTCGATGCCTGACGCCAAACCGGTCCGAGTTCCGCAGGAAACGGTCAACGACGAGCGCGTGCGGCTCGTACGCTGGCGCGTCGAGGAGGGCGCCCCGGTGGAGCCGGGGGCGGTGCTCGCGGAGATCGAAACGAGCAAATCCGTTTTGGAAGTCACCGCGGGCGAAGGCGGATTTCTGCGCCGCGCCGCGAGCGAGGGAGATTGGGTCCCGGTCGGCGGCGTCTTTTGCTATTTGACCGTGCATGCCGACGATCCGGTCCCGGCGGCGGAGGCAGGCGCCAAGACCGAAGGGCCGGCGTTCAGCCGCAAGGCGCGAGCGCTGCTGGAGAAGGAAGGGGTCGATCCCGCCGCGTTTTCGGGAATGGGCATGGTCCGGGAAGAGGATGTGCGCCGGCATCTCGCCTCGGCGTCCGCGAAGGGCGTGCGCCGCGAACCGCTTTCCGCCCGGAAGCGCTCGGAGAACGCCGCGCTCTCGGGCGGGGGGGCGAACGCGCTTCGCTCTTTGGCGGCGCTGCGGTGTTCGGAGGAGGCGTACCGCCGGGCGGTTGAAAGAGCCCCCGCCTTCGAGGCGACCCCGTCCGGTTTGATCCTGTTTGAAGCGGCTCGGACCTTGAAGGAGTTTCCGTTGTTCAACGCCTATTACGCGGACGGCGACGCCGCCTATTACGACGGCGTCAACGTGGGGTTCGTCGTCGACGGCGACCGCGGCCTGCGGGTTCCGGTGATTCACGGCGCGGACTCGAAAACCGAGGACGAGACGGCGCGGGAGATTCAGGATCTCCTGCTTGCGTATCACGAGGATGAATTAAACGTCGAACGGCTTTCCGGAGGAACCTTCACGATCACCGACCTTTCCGGAGAGGGAGTGACGCGCTTCGATCCGCTGATCAACGCGGCGCAATCGGCGATTCTCGGAGTCGCCGCGCCGGAAGGGGGCTCGTTTGAACTCTGCCTGGCGTTCGATCACCGGCTGCACGAAGGCCGATCCGCGGCGGCGTTTCTCCATGTGCTGAAGAGCCGAATCACGGCCCGGGCATGAAATCCCTTAAGGAAATCGTCGCGGGTCTCGCCTCCGTGCCGGTCGAGGAGATCGACGCCTTTTTCGCGCTCGACCGCCCGGGCTTGGACTCGTCTTTGAAGCGCGCGGTGCTCATCGCGTCGATTCGCAAGAACCTCGGCAAGCATTGCATGGAAGCCGGCCGCGCGAAGACCTTCAGCGAGCTCGAAGACGCCGTCGCGAAAGCCCCGCCCGCTTGACGAGGGTCAGACCCCGGTAAAGACCCCGGTAAAACTTATGGCGCGGTCGCGTAATCGCCTTGGAGCAGGCAGAAGTAGGAGGAGGAATCCTCATTCCAGCCTTTCGGCGGCAGCCAGAGATTCTTCCGGGGACGCGTCGTGAGCTCGATCATCCCCATTTTGCCCAGGTGGCGGCCGATTCCGGGCGTGAAGTGCGGAAAGGAGACCAGCGGCGGCGTCGTCGCGGCGCGGGCGATCAGCGCCTCGAACGCTTCGGGGTGTTCCGGATCGGTCCAAAGATCCGCGCACTCGAAGGTTTCCACGCCGCGGCGATAACGCGGCTTTAAGATCAGATAGCCTCTTAATTTTCCGGAGTCGCGGCATTCGAACAGCCGCTTTTTGACGACCGGGTCGGCCAACGCGGACCAGCGCACGGAGGCCGCGTCGCGCAGATTGGTCGCGTCGAAAAAAGAGTGCGTTTTCTCCCAAAGGGCGTCGTAATCCGAGTCCGCGATTTCGGAAACTTCGTCGACGCGCAGACCCTTCGGGACCGCGAGTTTCGCGCGCAGGCGCTGCAGTCCGCCGAAGACCGAGCCCAGGATCGTCCCGCCGAGCGATCCGAGGGCGGTCTTGGCGATCACGGCCGCGTCTGAGGCGAAGAGTTCCTCCTTGGAGCCGCCCCACGGAAGGTTCTGAAATTCGAGCGCGCGCAGCACTTCGGCGACGTGATCGGTCGGCGTCGTGTCGAACACGGGTCCGTCTCCGGCGTCGTCAAGCAGGTCGAGCAGCATCGCGAGGCTGTCGTTTCGAAACGCCGCGTCCACCATCCAGGTCGTGATGGAGCGGGCCGTGCGGGGCTTCCCGCCGATGAGAATCCGCGAGGGGACGGTCCCTAAAAATCCGACGATGCGCCCCTTGACCTCGAGCGTCCAACCGCGAACCCTCGAAGGCTCGTACGCGGGATTGTCGTCCCACCAAAGGCGAAAGCGGCTTTTCCAGTATTCGGGATCGCTCTGGATGCCCTCGAAACCGGCGAGGTAGGCCGCCAGCGCGTCCTGGCGTTCTTCGGGTAGAATTCGGAGTTCAGCCACGGCGCATCAGGTACTGGCGCAGGCCGCCGACGGTGGCGGCGACGAGCGCGGGGGTATCGTCCTCGTGCAAAGCGAGGCGTTCGATGCGGTACGGGGAAACGCCGTCCGGTGGGTTTAAGCGCAGGCTCCCTTCGACGGCGGCCGCGTAGCCGGCGCGTTCGACCATCGCCGCCAGGCGAGGTCCGCCCTCGCCGTTCGGATAGGAGAATAAGTCGGGTTGCTTTCCGCAGAGCAGGGCGACCTTCGCGCGCGATTCGATGATTTCCCGCTCGGCGAGGGAGTCGTCCAAATACGTCAGCACGTCGTGGCGGCAGGAATGGGCGCCGATCTCGACCAGGTCTCCGTCGGCGAGTTCCCGCAATTGCGCCGGGGTCATCGGCGAGAAGAGAGGGGGGGCTTCAAGTCCTTCGGCATCGAGCCGTTCGAGTGCCTCGGCCATCGCGGCGTCGCGCGATTTCCCATCGATTTTTTTCAAGGCGGACTTCACGGACAAATAAGCGGCGACGCGTTCGGGGACCTTATTCCAGGACCACCGCCCCTCGACGCCGGAGAGTTCCAGCGACGAGCGACGGGTCTGGTGAAAGGCGACCTCGAGTCGGTCGACCCAGAGGGTTTCGCGGCGTTCGATGAAATTGGTCGCCACGAAGAAGGTCGCGGGCAGAGCGAGTTCCTTCAGCAGCGGGTACGCGAGGGAGTAGTTGTTTTCGTAGCCGTCGTCGAAGGTCAAAACGACGGATCTCTCCGGTACGGGTTCGCCGCCTCTGAGAGAGGCGGCGTATCGTGAGAGGGAGAGGACCCGGCGGTTCTCCTTCAGCCAGCGCAATTGCTTGGAGAGCGCGTCGAGGCGGATGTGATTGCGCTCGCAGTTCAGCACGCCTTCCCAGGCGCGGTCGGAAACCCCATGATACATCAAAACGGCCGCGTGGCGTCGGTGTCGCCACGCGGCCAATGCGGTCGCGCCGGACCAGGAGAGAGCGGTGTAGACGGCCTGCTTCAGCACCCCCTGATTTTAGCGCTCTTTGGGCTTCTTTAGAAGTTCAAGACCGCCTGGGCGAACATCCAATCCATGTCCCGACCCTTGCCCGGAAGGACATTCTTCGCGTACGCGCCTCGGAAGAAACGCGAATACCCGTACCAAAGACCGAGGGCCCCGCGGACCTTCGTCTTAAAGTGGAGGTCGAGTTCGGTCCCCACATTCGCTCCGGATGCGGCGTTGGGGTCTCGCCCCACGACGGCGCCGCCGGCGTTGATCCAGCCGTCCGAACGCGACGCGAGCCGGAAGTGATGCAGCGCGATTTGTCCCCACGTGGATTTGCAGGGCCGGGCGGCCAACGCGAGCTTGAACGCGTGCGTGTTGGACCATTGCTGCAAATCTGCGAAGCCGTGATAGAAATGCCCGAACGGAAACAACGGCTGAAATCGCTGATCCCGCTTGTCGTTCGGGTGCCGGTCCCCCGAGGCGTAGGCGTATTCGCCCGAAATCTGAGGCTTGTACTCCCTCTCGAAGGTGTAGGCGGCGTCCGCGGCGAAGGCCCAGGCTTGGATGTCCGAGCCGCCCTGACGCCCGCTTTGCCAAACGAGTTCCCCCGCGTAAAGCAGATTCCCCTTGTTGCGCGCGCCGCGCAAGCCGAGCGTGTGGCGGTTGGTGTCGGCGTTGCCCGCGGTTTTGGAGGAAAGTTCCAGGGCGTAGGCGTCGAAGACGTGATTTTCGACGCCGGAGTAGGTGTTGTAGAGTCCCACGAAGGTCGTGTCGTCGTTGAGCGCCTGCCCCGCGACCTCGACGATTTTCGTCGCGAAGAGGTCGGATTGCCAGTCGTCGCGCTTGTATTGGAGGCGAACCCCGTCCCAGGAGCGGCCTATGTTCGACCAGTCCAGGGAACTGATCAGCCGTCCGCCCCCGTAGTCCATCGCAAAGCGCCCGGCTCTCAGGTGCAGGGGGAGGGCGTATAGGTCGTTCACGTCGATGTAGCCTTGATGCAAATAGGTCGTTGGGGTCGCCGGAAGCGCGCCGGGTGCGGTCTGACCGGCCGTCCTGGAATCCTGGAACTGGATGAAGCCGACCAGGCCTTCTCCCGGCTTCGCGCTTATGTTCAGTCGAGTGCGAATCAAGGTGACGTCTCCGAGGCTGTACGCGCCGTAGCCGGCCGTCGGGTTGCCGTGTTCGCTGCGTACCCGAATCTGCCCTCCGAATTGAAGCGTCTCGAGCGGACCCGCGGCCGCGGGCGAGGGTTGGAATAAAAGCGGGAGAGTCAGCAGGACTGCGATGAGGAGTCGATTCACGAGGGGTTTCTCCTTATGCCTTAGCGGTCTTGGCGTGCTTGGCGTCCATTGCGTTCGCGAAGGCCGCGATCGTGATCGTCGAGAGCGCTTCGAGCAGGCCGCGCTCGGCTTGGACGACGCGATCGTGCAGCGGACACGGAGCGTCCGAGGAGCAGGCCGCGACGTCGACGAGGCAGGTCCGCGGACCGTCGTCGACGGGTTCCACGAGTTCGATGATCTTGGAGACCATCGTAAAGCGCGGGTCCACCGCCAGTCTCACGCCGCCGTGACGCCCGCGACGGCTCTCGACCACGCCGGCATGGGTTAGTTTTTGGAACAGTTTCGCCAGATAACCCGAAGGAATTTTCGTTTTCATCGAAATCACGTCGGTCATCAAAAACCCCTCTTCCCGTCGGGAAGCGAGATACGCCAGCGCGTTCATCGCGTAGCGGGCCGATTTCGAGAGTCCGATCAACGGAATTTCCGGAGTCATGTGTCCTCTTTAAAAGCAACGGAAGCGCCACGCCTCGTGCAACGGAGGGGGCGGTGGGCTAAATGGGTTCGAAGCGGGCCGTAAAATGTCTCAGCCATGGCTCCTGGGAAACGATCTTGTACCCGCGCAGCTCTTTTGCGCGGGACGCGACGTCCGCGATCACTTCCGCGGTGTAGTCGATGTGGCTTTGGGTATACGTGCGCCGTGGAATCGCGAGCCGGACCAGTTCCATCGTCGACGGTGTTTCGGTTCCGTCCTTGAGGCGTTTTCCGAACATCACCGATCCGATCTCCACGCCGCGCACGCCCCCGGCCCGGTAGAGTTCGATCGCCAAGGACTGCGCCGGGTATTGATCCGCCGGGATGTGGGGCAAAAAGGATTTCGCGTCGATGTACACCGCGTGGCCGCCGGCGGGCCGGACGATGGGAACGCCGGCCGCGAGGATCTTTTCGGCTAAGTAGGCGGTCGAGCGGATGCGGTAGCGCAAATAGGATTCCTCGAGAACTTCCTCGAGTCCGGTGGCGACAGCTTCCAAGTCATACCCGGCCATCCCTCCGTACGTTGAAAACCCCTCGGTCAAAATAAGCAAGTTGCGGCAGCGCCTCGCCAATTCAGAATCCTTCATCGCAAGGAAGCCGCCGATGTTCGCCATGGCGTCCTTCTTCGCGGACATCGTGCAGCCGTCGACGAGGCGGAACATCTCGCGGGCGATTTCCCGCGGACTGCGTCCGTTTTGTCCTTCTTCGCGCGTCTTGATGAAGTAGGCGTTCTCGGCGAAGCGGCACGCGTCGAGAAACAGCGGCACGCGGTGCTTGTCGCAAACCGCGCGGACCTTGCGCAGGTTGTCCAAGGAAACGGGCTGCCCGCCGCCGGAGTTGTTGGTCACGGTGACCATGACCAAAGGGACTCTCTCGCGGCCGTGTTCGGTCAGGTACCGGTCCAACGCGTCGACGTCCATGTTCCCCTTGAACGGGTGCTCCGAGGAGGGATCCCTTCCTTCCGGGATCACGAGGTCCACGGCCTCGGCGCCGGAAAATTCGACGTTCGCACGAGTCGTGTCGAAATGCGTGTTGTTGAGAATCGCCTTTCCGGGGCCTCCGATCGATGAAAATAAAATCCACTCAGCCGCTCGACCTTGATGGGTGGGGATGACCTCGCTCATCCCGGTGAGATCGGTGACCACTTCAAGGAATCTATAAAAGGAACGGCTGCCCGCGTAGCTCTCGTCGCCCATCATAATCCCGGCCCATTGGCGGTTGGACATCGCCCCGGTCCCGGAGTCGGTCAAGAGGTCGATGATCACGTCGTCGGCGTGGAGTCCGAAGAGGTTGAAGCCGGCTTCCTTCAGGGCGGCCTCCCTTCGCTCAGGGTCGGGGAAGTTCAGGGATTGGGTGCTGTGGATGCGAAACGGCTCGATAATCGTTTTAAATTTGGGCACGATTATCTTAGGGCAACGAAATTTCCATGGCCAGGCTGTTGCTTTAAAACGGATGCGGAGGTCTTAATTTATGCTGCCAAATCTTGGTACGGGAGAATTGTTGATCTTACTGGCGCTCGGACTGCTCGTTTTCGGGGCTAAAAAGGTTCCTGAAATCGCGCGTTCGATCGGGAAGTCCGTCAATTCTTTCAAGGCGGGAATGCGAGAAGAGGCGGACCCCGAAAACCGATGACCGATTGTGTGACCGGGGCCGTGTTGGCGGGGGGACGCAGTTCCCGTTTCGGATCCGATAAGACGCGGGCTCCTTGGCATGGGGGGACCTTGACCGGTTCCGTCGTCGCGAGTCTGAGTTCCCTATTGCCCGGCGTGCTCGTAATCGGCAAGGACCCGTCCGTTTGCGCGGGGCTGGAATCCCCTGCCCGGTTCGTGCGGGACGAGTCGAATGATTTCCATCCGATTGTGGGCATCCTCGCTGCGCTGAAGGCCGCGGAAACCGATCGCGTGTTCGTGAGCGCCTGCGACATGCCGCTGTTGTCCCCTGAAATCGTCCGTGCCCTCTGCGAGGCGTCCCCGGGCTACGCCGCGGCGACGCCCGTTTGGGACGGAAGGTCCCAGCCGCTTTGCGCGGTCTACTCGAAGGAATGCGCGGGGGTTTTGCGCCTGCTGCTCGCGGAAGGGCGTCCGGTGCGCGAATTATTCGACGTCGTCAAGACTCGATTTCTGAGCGTCGGGGAGATCCTCGCCGCTGATCCTTCGGGGAACTCTTTCCGGGACATCGACACCCCGGAGGATTATGCCTCCGCCAAGAGCGTTTCGCGCGATGCGTGACTCCTTCGGCCGCACGATCGACTATTTGCGGCTTTCCGTGACGGACCGGTGCAATCTCCGCTGCCGCTATTGCCTCCCCGCCGACTTCAACGCCTTCTCTCCTAGAAATCGCATTCTTTCCGACGACGAGACGGTGCGCCTGGTCGAGGGGTTCGCCGCTGTCGGTTTCACGACTGTGCGGGTCACCGGCGGCGAGCCGTTGGTTCGCCCGGGGATCGAAGCGCTGATCGGCAGGCTCGCCGCGATTGACGGGATCGACGAGGTGGCGTTGAGTACGAACGGGATTCTGCTGGCCAAGAAGGCGAAGACGCTGAAATCCGCCGGGTTGTCGCGCGTCAACGTCAGTCTCGATTCGCTGCGGCCCGAGCGGTTTGCGGCGGTGACGCGCTCGGGCAAGCTTTCCGACGCGTGGGCGGGGATCGAGGCGGCGCTTGACGCCGATTTGGGTCCCGTGAAAATTAATGTGGTCGTCGCGCGCGGACTTAACGACGATGAAGTCGAGGAGTTCGCCGCGCTGACGGTGGCGCGGCCCCTTCATGTCCGGTTCATCGAATTGATGCCGATGGGTGAAACCGGGTTTTTTTCCAAGGAACGCTGGGTCCCGATGCCGGAGATCGAGCGCCGCGCCGGCCCGTTGGAACCGGTGACCGGGTCCGCGCGGCCCGCGGGACGGGGTCCGGCGAGGGTGTCCCGGCGCCCGGGCGCCCGAGGAACTCTGGGATTTATCAGCGCGTTGAGCTGCAGTTTTTGTTCCGATTGCAATCGAGTCCGGCTCAGCGCGACCGGAAAATTGGTCGCCTGTCTGGACGGGGAAGACGGAACGGATTTACGCGCGATGGCGGACGCGGAAGCGGGCACTCTTGAGGACGCGATTCGAGCCGCCGTGGGACGCAAACCGGAAAGCCATCGGATGCTCGAGCGGGTCTCGCAAGGGGCTTCACCGAGGATGATGTGCCAAATCGGCGGATGAGAGAGGAGCGCATGGAAGCCAACAACGAAGAAGGAAGGATTTCCCGTAAAAAATTTCTAAAGGCCTCTGGGGCTGCGGCCGCCGCGGCCGGCGTTCTTTCCCATGAGTTTATGACGGCCGACGCGGCGCGCGAGGGGCTCGCGAAGCCCGGGGTCCGCCGGGAACTGCAGTCGCAATGCCCCTATTGCGGCGTCGGCTGCGGGACCTTGATTCAGGTCGAGGACGACAAGATCGTCGGCATGGTCCCGGACAAGGATCATCCGACCAATAAGGGAATCCAATGCATCAAGGGTCTGAACGCGAACGAACCGATTTATAAGGACCGTATCGAGTACTGCCTCGTGCGAAAGGACATGAGCGATCCCTTGACCGGACATGTGTCCGAAACCAAGGGGCGCTTCGACGAGTCGGTATTCCGCCGCGCGAGCTATGAAGAGGCCGAGCACATCGTGGCCGAGAAGATCGTTGCAATCATCAAAGCGAAGGGTGGAAACGCGGTCGGATTGAGCGGTTCCGGCCAACTGACGATGGAGGCCCAATGGATTGAAAACATGCTGATGAAAGGGGTGCTGACCTCGAATTCGATCGAGGCCAACGCCCGAATGTGCATGACCTCGGCGGTGACCGGCTATTTCAAAACCTACGGCTCCGACACCCCGCCGACTTCCTACGACGACATCGAGCAGGCCGACTTCATCTCATTCTGGGGGCACAACGCGCGGGAAGCCCATCCGGTCCTATTCTGGCGGGTCGCCGATCACAAGCGCCGCACCGACATCGCGTCGCTGGTATCCGACCCCCGGCGCACGGGCACCGTTTCGGCGCTTGAAGACATCAACCCGCGCAATTCCTTCCACTTCCAGACGCTCAACGGGGACATTTCGTATTTGAACGCGATCGCCTACGTGATCCTGACGAAGTACCCGAAAGCGGTCATGCCGGAGGCGTGGCTCGACAAGTACACCGAACACTGGCGTGAATACGTCGCCGGAATCAAGGCGCGCTATTCGCCGGCGCAGGTGGTTAAGAATCTCCAAAAAATCGATAGAGGCCGAGTCACGGTCGAACAGATCGAAAACATCGCCAAATTGTGGGCGGAAGCCTCGATCAAGGGGCGAGAGCGGGGCCGCGGCGGCGTGCTGACTTTCTGGGGCATCGGCTACAACCAGATGCTGCACGGGCAGCACAACACGGTGTCGATCGTGAACCTGCACTTGCTGACCGGCAACGTCGGACGCCCGGGCTGCGGCAGCCATTCCCAAACCGGACAACCCAACGCCATGAGCGAGCGCCTGATGGGCGGTCTGACCGGACGGCTTCCGTTCAACAAGCCGCTGTCCAACGACGCATGGCGCGCTTGGATGAACAAGAGCTGGCGCCTGCCTCCCGGCCGTTTAGACATCACCAACAAGTACAAGAACCCGATGGCGATCGGGATGATGGAGCGTGCGCTGAAGGGGGATCTCGACGCGATGTTCTTTATGTACACAACGCATATCCACATGCCCGATCTTAATACGCTGGTGCGCCCGGCGATCACGAAGACTTTCACCGTCGTGCAGGACATCTACCGGCACGCGCCGAACCTGCTCTACGCCGACGTGGTGTTCCCGGCGATCACCTGGGGCGAGTGGACCGGCGGGGTCTACATCCAAAGCGAACGGCGGCTTTACGTCAACGACGGGGTGATGGTGGGGCGCAACGAGAAGGGGGAACCCCTGACCGAAGCCCTTCCGGACATGGACCTCGCCATCGACAAAGCCAAGTCCATCGCGACGAAGCTGGGTCTCAACGCCGACGAGATTTTCCCGTATAAGAAATCACTGAGCAACCGATATGGACAGAAGTTCTACGACCCGGAGGATGTTTTCCGGGACATCCTTCGAGCCTCCAAGGGTTCCGACGCGGATCTTTCGGGGATGCTCGAGGTCGAGAAGATCGACGGGATCAGCCCCTACGAACAACTGCGGCGCCTGCGCGGGATCCAATGGCCGGCTCCGACCTACGAAATCGCCAAATACGGGGGCACCCCGCGCCGCTACATGATGCAGGAGAACTGGCCGGGGAAGCCCTACGGCTTCTTCGCCCAGAAAGGAGGCAAGGCGCATTTCAGTCTCTGCGAGCAGAACTACGACACGCTCGAAGAGACGACTCAAAAGCTGATGGCGTACGGGAAGGGAGTCGGGGACGTCTTTAAATCGGGAGCGTCGAACCTGGAAGTGCTTCGGGCGGCCGAGAAGCAGGAATTCATGATCGACAACATCGCCTTGCTCGAACACGCCCGCGACAACGCTCTGGTTCCGGAAATGCCGGACCTCGACTTCTACGACGACAAAACAAAATCCCTGTCCGACGCGAAAGCCGAGAATAAGTATCCCTTCTGGTTGGGCCTGGGCATCGTGTATGAACATTTCCATTCGGCGAAAACGATCCAGGGCGCCACGACGAAGAAGCTCGTCCCCGAGCAGTACGTCGAGGTCAACGAGGAAGACGCCGAGCGTTATGGGCTCGAGGACGGCGAGCATGTTCGGTTGGTGACCCGGCGCGGCAGCTATGAGGCGAAGGTCTCGGTCGGAGTGGAATCGGAGATCAAGCCGGCGCGATCCGAGGTCTTCCCGGGCTACCTCTTTAGCCCGTGGAACCTTTCCATCGCCGACGGCGCGGACCCGAAGGAAAACCGGTGGCTGGTCAACGCGGTCTCCCATCGTGCATGGGATCCGGTTTCCGGGCAGGCCGACTATAAAAAATTGGCGGTGCGGATCGAAAAGATCGCGTAAAGCGTTCGGTGTCGGATCGCTTGATTGCGCATCCGTTCCAAAACGGGTCGCTTCGTTTGGCGTATCGTTCGACGCCTCCGGTGGAACCGTAATTTTGACGCTGGCGCGAGTGTTGCGTTAATTGGGTATCGACCAAAATCGGACTCTCGTGTCCGAATTCGACGCGTCGACCGTGAATTCGTTCGACCGAGGGAGGCTTCATGGGCGGCTCAAAAAAAATTTCCAGGAAACGATTTCTGGCGGGGTCCGGAGCGACGGCCGCCATTCTTCTAAAGGCGGCGGACCCGCTGTTCGCGCTGCTGCGTCCTATCGAATCGACCGATAATCCTTTGGATCACTACCCGGATAGGGATTGGGAGCGCGTCTACCTGGACCAGTATAGGTACGACCGCTCGTTCACCTACGTCTGTTCCCCCAATGACACGCATGCCTGCCGCGTCCGGGCCATTGTGCGCAACGGCATCGTAATCCGAACGGAGCAGAACTACGACATCGGGCGCTATGCGGACCTCGACGGGAATCAGGCCACCAACAACTGGAACCCTCGGATGTGCTCAAAGGGGTTCACGATCCAGCGGCGCATCTACGGCCCCCACCGACTGCGCTACCCCTTGATTCGGGCCGGGTGGAAGCGCTGGGCGGACGATGGTTTCCCTTATCTCAATGAGGCGAACCGGCGCAAGTACAAGTTCGACAGCAGGGGCACCGACAAACTGATTCCGCTGCGCTGGGAATTGATCTACGACTACGCGGCGCGCGGAATGATCGCGATCGCAAAGACTTATTCGGGAGAGCTCGGCCGCCGAAGGCTTCTGGATGAAGGCTACGAGCCCGAGGTCGTGGACCAAGTGCAGGGTGCGGGAACGCGCACGATGAAATTTCGCGGAGGAATGGGACTGTTGGGGGTGATCGGCAAGTTCGGCATGTACCGCTTCAGCAACATGCTCGCTCTGCTTGACGCACACGTTCGCGGCGTGGGGGAGAAGGAGGCCCAGGGGGGCCGCGATTGGGACAACTATACCGAGCACGGCGATCAAGCCCCGGGCCACCCGTACGTGCATGGGCTGCAGGCTTCCGATACCGACCTCTGCGATCTGCGCGCGACCAAGCTCATGATCCAAATCGGCAAGAATCTCGTCGAAAACAAAATGCCGGATTCCCATTGGTTCATCGAGACCATGGAGCGCGGCGGCAAGATCGTGGCGGTCACGCCGGAGTACAGCCCTCCGGCGACGAAGGCCGACTACTGGATCGGGGTCCGTCCCAGCACCGACGCCGCGTTGCTGCTCGGCGTTTCGAAGCTCCTGATCGACCGCAAGCAGTACGATGCAAAGTTCGTTAAGCAGTTCACGGACATGCCCCTTTTAGTGCGCGCTGACACACTCAAGCGCCTGAAGGCGTCCGAGTTTTTCAAGGATTATGCGCCCGCCGACCTAAGCGGCGGCCCGAGCATGCGGATGCAGGGGCTTACAGGGGAGCAGCGGCGGGAGATCGATGACTTCGTCGTTTACGACCTCAAATCGAAGGCGTTCAAGCCTCTGACCCGCGACCAGGTTGGGGGAACGCTCGAGCGCGCGGGGTTGGACCCGGCGCTGGACGGGCGATGGACGATCACGCTCGCCGACGGCAAGTCGGTAGAGGTCCTGACTCTTTTCGAGATGTACAAAACGCATCTCGCTGACTACGACCTAGACACGGTGCACGAGATCACGCACGCCCCGAAAGAGCTTATCGAGCGGCTCGCCGACGACCTCGCGACGATCAAGCCGGCCGCGATCCACATCGGGGAGGGAATCAATCATTGGTTCCACGCGACGCAGGTCAACCGGGCTACCTATTTGCCGCTGATGCTGACCGGGAACATCGGAAAGCCGGGGGCCGGGTCGTTTACCTGGGCAGGGAACTATAAGGCGGCCAACTTCCAAGCCGGCGAGGGCGCGGGCGCAGGACTCGCGGCTTACCTTTACGAGGACCCGTTCCGACCGGATACCAACGAGGGGACCGACGGGAAAAACGTCCCGGTGGCTTTCCGGTCCAGCGGGGAATCGGCCGCCTATTGGCCGCATGAAGACCGCCCGCTCGTGCTCAAGACGCCGAAGACGGGCCGCAAGATGTTCACGGGCAAGACGCACATGCCCGCTCCGACCAAGATGGTTTGGACGACGAATGTCAACCACGTGAACAACGCTAAGTGGGCGTACCAGTTGATCAAGCATGCCCTTCCGAAAACCGACATGGTGATGACGACCGACATCGAACTCAACGGTTCGGTCGAGTACGCCGACATCGCGCTCCCCGCGAATTCGTGGCTCGAATTCGAAGATTATGAGGTCACCGGGTCCTGCTCTAATCCGTTCCTGCAGGTATGGAAAGGCGGCATCCAGTCGCTCTATCACACCAAGGACGACGCGATGATCCTCGCCGAGATGGCCGCCAAGATGGGAGAGATCCTCGAAGACGAGCGCTTCTCGCAGCATTGGAAATTCATTCTGGAGAAGAAGTCCAAGGTCTACATCCAGCGCCTGCTCGACGCCTCGACAACGCTGAGGGGATACAAGCTCGACGACATCCTCGCCGGCAAGTACGGCGAGCCGGGCGCCTGCCTGTTTATGTTCCGGACCTATCCCCGGATTCCGTTCTACGAGCAGGTTCACGAGGACGTGCCGTTCTTTACCGACACGGGCCGCCTCAACGCCTATTGCGACATCCCGGAGGCCGTCGAATACGGGGAGAATTTCATCGTCCACCGGGAGGGTCCGGAGGCGACGCCTTACCTGCCTAACGCGATCGTGAGCGCGAACCCGTATGTTCGCCCTGAGTCCTACGGAATTCCGGAAAGCGATGAAGACCCCGACGCGCGTCAAGTACGAAACATCAAGAAGCCCTGGCGAGAGATTAAAGCGACCGTGAACCCGCTTTGGAAGAAGGGCTTCCAATTCTACTGTCTGACGCCGAAAACGCGTCATACCGTGCACTCGCAGTGGGCCGTGACGGACTGGCATTTCCTATGGGCATCCAATTTCGGGGATCCGTGGCGGACGGAGAAGCGCAGCCCGGGAGTCGGCGACCATCAGCTCCACATCAACCCGCAGGCCGCCAAGGACCTCGGCATCGATGACGGGGACTACGTCTACGTGGACGCCAACCCGGCGGACAGGCCGTACATGCACATGAAGCCCGACGACCCGTTCGCCAAAGTCGCGAGACTTATGCTCCGGGCGAAATTCAATCCGGCCTACCCGTACAGCGTCATCATGATGAAGCACGGAACCTGGATCGCCACCGAGAAAACCGTGCGGGGACACGAGACGCGTCCCGATGGACAGGCAATGTCGGAGACCGGGTATCAGGCGAATTTCCGCTACGGGTCGCAGCAGTCGCTGACCCGCGAGTGGCAGATGCCGATGCACCAGACCGACACCTTGTTCCACAAGGCGAAAGGGGCTCAAAAGTTCATCCGCGGCGGCGAGACGGACAATCACATGATCAATACGGTTCCCAAGGAGACGCTCGTGCGCGTTACTCTGGCGGAGAAGGGCGGTCTCGGGGGAAAGGGAAAGTGGCATCACGCCGACTCCGGCCGCTCGCCGGACGCCGAGGACGCCTTCATGCGGCGCTATCTAGACGGCGACTCGGTCGCGGTGAAGGGCTGACATGGCGGAGAAGCCTTTCGAGGAAGAGGATCCGTTCAGCCTGAACGGGATGATCCTGCAGTTGCCCCGCGAGGAGGCGAAGCGTGCGGAGGCGGAGATGGCCGCATGCTTCATCGAGGAATACGCGCTTCTCGGCTATGACGAGGAGGCGATTTACCGGTTGTTCCAGGACCCGTTTTATCGGGGAACCCACGCCGTGCTGGAGACTCGCGGAGAGGCGTTCGTGCGCGGATTGATCCGGGACATCTGCGGCGGCAAGGAGATGCCTGCTCATGGCTAAGGTGAAAAATTGGCAATTAGGTCGCGAGATGCACTATCCCTACGAGGAGTCGCATCCCGAGTGGCAGTTCGCCGCCGTGTTCAACATCAACCGCTGCATCGCCTGCCAGACTTGCACGATGGCCTGCAAATCCACCTGGACCTTTTCGAAGGGCCAGGAGCATATGTGGTGGAACAACGTCGAGACGAAGCCCTACGGCGGCTATCCGCAGGGCTGGGACGTCAAGACGCTTAAGCTGCTCGACAAGGCGGACCCGGGCGGCATGCAGTGGAAGGATGGACGCTACACGGGCAAGACCCTCTTCGAGGCGGCGGCGGGCCGCGAGAAAGTCCTGGGCTATCTTCCCACGGATGAGGAATGGCGGTATCCGAACCTGGGAGAGGACGTTTCGACGCGCTATGAGGGCGGGGGCTTGGGGATATCCAAAGAGGGAGCCTCGCTGCCGGAGCACAAGTCCTGGTTCTTCTACCTGCAGAGACTCTGCAACCATTGCAGCTACCCGGCCTGTTTGGCGGCGTGTCCGCGCAAGGCGATATACAAGCGCAAGGAAGACGGCATTGTGCTGGTCGATCAGGAACGCTGCCGCGGCTACCGCAAGTGCATGGAGGCCTGTCCGTACAAGAAGACGATGCACAACACGGAGACCCGCGTCACGGAGAAGTGCATCGGCTGTTATCCGCGCATCGAGGGGCGAGAGCCGTTGACGGGCGGGGTCCCCACCGAAACGCGCTGCATGACCGCCTGCGTGGGGCAAATCCGACTCCAGGGCCTGGTCCCGATCGACCCCAAAACGGGCGATTGGCGCGAGCAGCGGGATAATCCGCTCTATTACCTTGTGCGCGTGGCGAAGGTCGCCCTACCGCTCTATCCCCAGTTCGGTACCGAGCCCAACATCTACTACATCCCTCCGCGCTGGGTGCCGCGTCCCTATCTTCGGCAGATGTTCGGCCCGGGAGTCGACGCGGCGATCGAGGCGTATTCGAACCCATCGAGGGAACTGCTTGCGGTCATGAACCTGTTCCGCAAGGAACGCAAGATCGTCTTCCGCTATGCGATCGAGGAGGGCCCGAAGGTTTATGAGCGGACGATCCGGGGGCGCAAGTTCACGATGTACGACGATACCGTCGTCGGCTACGGCCGCGACGGGCAAGAGATCGTTCGCGTAAAAATCGAGGAGCCGATGCATGTCCGATCACGGGAGCGCAGCAATGCAGTCTGAAGAGGTGAACGGTTTAGCCTTGCGGGCGGAGTTGTATGGGCTTTTCTCGGCGGCTTTCCGCGACCCCGATCCGATTTATCCGGACGCGGAGCGCTTCAAAGCCTTGTGGTCCCTATTTCCGGTTCCCGGGGACTTCCCTCCGTTCAAGAAGATCGCACCGGAGGACTCCGAAACCGAGTTTCGTCGGCTGTTCGGGTTTAACCTCTCGCCGGATTGTCCGCCCTACGAGACCCACTACGAGGCCGCTGGAATTTTTAGGAAAACCCAGACCCTGGCCGATCTCGCGGGATTTTATCGCGCGTTCGGGGTGGACCTGGCTCCGGGAGATCGCCGCAGCGATCATTTGCCCGTCGAATTGGAATTCCTCAGCCTTCTCCTTCACAAGCAAGCTCGGGCCGCCGCCCGCGGCGACGACGCGAAGGCGGTTATCGCAAGGCATGCGCGCGTCAAGTTCCTGGGGGAGCATCTAACCGTTTGGATGCCGTCGTTCGCCAGCGCAGTGATCGGGAAGGGGACGCAGGGGTGTTATGAACTCCTGGTCCGCCGCCTGGCCGCGTTCATCGCTTTTGATGCGTTGTCCTTGGGCATTGATTTGAAGGTCTCCACGACGACGCCCGGTGACGCGGGCATCGATGAGGGTATCGACGAGGGGTGCGCTTCCTGCGCGGGGGGGGAGAATGCGTGTGCTTAGTTGGATTGTGTTCGTGTGGATGGCGGCGAGCGCGCCTGGGTTCGGAAAGGATTTGGAACTCGCCGTAAAGACGGCGAAGACGGCACCGATCTTGAATCCTCTCGATGCGGCGTGGAATGCCGCGCCGGGCGTTGTTGTTCCGATGATGCCCCAGACGATCGCGCCTCCCGGCGGCGGGGGCAAGGCTCTATCCGCGCGCGTGAAGGCCATCCAGACCGAGCACGAGATCTTATTCCGGGTTGATTGGCAGGACGCAAGCGTCGACGATTATCCGTCGAAGGCCGAGAATTTCACGGACGCTGTGGCACTGGAGTTTCCGGCAGTCCTGTCGGACTGGCCGTCACCGTTTATGGGAGACGCCGAAACCCCCGTCGTGATATGGCGTTGGTCGGCGAGCGCCCAGAAGGACCTCGACGCGGGGTATCAGTCGAACTCGAGCAAGCGTCCCCGGATGGCGGCGGACATGTACGCCTACGCCGGCGACGCGACCTTTCGCGCTGCGGAGAAGGCGGGAAACATTATCGCGAATCGCCGACGCATCAGTCCGGTGGAAAATCTGGCGGCGAAGGGTTTCGGCACCTTGACCGTGATGCATGATCAACCCGTTCAGGGGAAGGGAGTGCGCCATAAGGATCGCTGGTACGTCGTGTTCCGGAGGTCGGTGACGGGTACTCCCGCCTTTTTGTCCGGAAACCGGATTCCGATCGCGCTCGCCGTTTGGGACGGCGGAAGTCGGGAGCGTAACGGAATAAAGTCCGTTTCCAGTTGGCATTCGCTGGCCTTAGCCGACGCGGGGCCGCGACCCGCCGAGGACGCGGTCGCGTCCGGGAGGCGGCACTATCTGCGCTACGGCTGCGGCACCTGTCACGGCCCCGAGGGCCGGGGCGGGGTCGCGAATCCGAACGCTCAGACGAACCCGATTCCGGCCTTGGAGCGCGTAAAGGAAGGCTTTACAAAGGATGAGATCGCGAAGGTCATCCAGGACGGGCGCGAACCCGCGCGCAAGGACCCGAACGGTCCGCCGCCGCCGTACAAGATGAACGCCTGGAAATCCATCATGGACGCATCGGAATCCGATGCGCTTATCGAGTATTTGTTCAGCCTGATGAAGGAAGACGCCGGTTCGGAATGGTGAGCTTCGCTAACTGAGCGGGGTGGAAGGATTGAAGTCTTACCGGATGGAATTTATGTTGCTATATAGATTACATGCCGGTGTCACGTCGAGATTTCCTTAAAAACACTGCGTTTGTCTGTGTCGCTCTCGGTACAGGGATTGGCTTGGCGCGTCCGGTTGATGCCGGCACGGACCCGATGCGCCCTCCAGGGGCGCTTCCGGAAGAGGAATTCCTTTCGGTGTGCATCCGATGCCGCCGCTGCGGCGACGCGTGTCCGAATCAATGCATCGCGCCCTACACGCCCGAAGCGGGGCGGCGCTTCTCGATGAAGCCGGGAAGCGCCGAGGAAGGGACGCCGGTGATTTTTCCCCGCCAGCAGGCGTGCAACCTGTGCCAGAAAACGCCCGGCGATGCGCTCGCGTGCACGGATGCCTGTCCGACGGGAGCCCTACGATTGGTGAAAAAGACGGCTGCGGAGATTCGGGAGAAGGTCCGGATGGGCGTCGCGGAAGTGGATACGAATCTCTGCTGGTCTTACAACGGCAGTTCCTGCGGGGTTTGCGTGAAGGCCTGCCCGTTCGAAGGCAGCGCGCTGCGGGCGGGGCAATTGGAAACCCCTTTGCTCGATCCGGAATTCTGCGTGGGCTGCGGATTATGCGAACGCGCCTGCATCCGCTATCCGCAGGCGATCACGATCCGGCCGGTCGCGCGAGGAGCTGCCGCGTGAAGACGGCGACGCGCTTACCGTGGTGGAAGCGGATCGCCGTGTACAGGCGTGCCGTGCAGCTTCTTGTTTTCGCGGGCCTCCTCGCGCTTCCGATCACCGCCCGATACGCGCATTACCTCTCCGCCCGGAGTCTGGATAAAACCATCGACTCCTGGCGCGGGACGCTTCCGGGCGCGTTGATGGGGCTCTCCGACAAGGCCTTGCGGCTCGGGATCCCCGACGGAGAAGGCGGCGTTGCGACCCGCCGCCCGCGGAAAAAGCTGCTGGCGCGGGCGCGGGCGTTTTACGGCTCGGCTTGGTCGGCCCGGTTGTTCGGGGTCTCAATGACGGACCTGCTGGCGGGGGTGGAAAGCGCGGCCGCGTCCCGGACGATGCGTCTCGTTCTCGTGACCGGATTGGCGATCCCGCTGATCGCGACGGCGTTGTTGGGACGGGTTTTTTGCGGATGGATTTGCCCGATGGGTATTTTGTCGGCGCTCGCGCGCAAAACGCGCGAGCTGTTGGTTTTCTTAGAGTTGAAGCCGTTCGATCTGAAAGTCGATCCGCGGGCGAAGTATTTCGTTTTGGCAGCGGGAGCCTTGGTCGTCCTCGCGACCGGACTCCCGCTTCTGCACCATATCTATCCGCCCGCGCTTTTCGGGAGGGAGGCGCACGCCTGGGTCGCCGCCGTGTTCGATCGAGCCGAATCGGGGCGCACGGGTTTCTTTTGGGTCGGGCTGAGCTCCGCCTCGCTCTTTCTGCTGGCGCTGTTCTTGCTGGAAACGGCGGCCGCGCCGGGCTTGTGGTGCCGCTCGCTGTGTCCAGGAGGAGCTCTTTATTCGTTGGTCGGCCGATTCCGCCTGCTGCGCGTCAAGCGGAAGGCCGCGGGGTGCGTCGATTGTTCGATCTGCGACGAACTCTGTCCGATGGGACTCTTCCCGATGACCGACCGTATCGGGATGGAATGCGACAACTGCGGAATCTGCGTCGACGCCTGCCCCACGCATGCCCTCTCTTACATTCTCAAGCCGCCGGAAAAACGACGCGCAGGGAAGCTCGCCTCCGCCGTGCTGAGCTTGCTTTTCCTCGGCGCGTCGACCGTTGAGGCGCATCACATCATGGGAATCCCGCACTATTCCTACGATGAGAGCTACCCGCAGGCCCCGGTCCTCAAGCTCGTCGAGACCGTCGGCCCTTGGGAATTCCAGTTGACGGGCTATCCGGGCAACCCCACTCCCGGAGTGCGCACCGAGCTTCACGCCTACGCCGTCGCCACCGCGACGAAGAAGGCGTTTGAGGGGGACATAGAACTGGAAGTGTTCGAGGTCCTCGCGTTCGGCGCTAAGAAGAGCATCTACGGCCCGGACTCGGGACGCCGGGATAAATCGCTTCATAAATATTTCCCGACCTACGCGACCGAGGGGAACTACGAGCTCGTTTTGTCCTTCATGGACGAGGGCATCGTCTCGACGCTGCGCTTCCCGATGGTCGTCGGGGAGCCCGGTTCCCCCTGGACTGCGGTGGGACTGTTCGCGGCGTGTCTCGCTTCGTTTCTGGTCTTGATTCGCGCGGTCCGGATCAAGCGCCGCCGGGCGCTGGGCGCGGAGGCCGCGGCGTGAAAATGAACGCGCCTTCACCGAGAACCGGGCGCATCGCCGCGGTGACGCTCCCGTGGGTCTTGCTTTTGGGGTCGGCGCTCTGGGTTGCGTCCGACCGGATCGCCGCCCCGCGGGCGGCGTCCGGCGTCGCGGCGGCCGTTGATCCCGTTTGCGGCATGTCGGTCGCGGCCCGGACGGCGCATACTCACGCGTTCGAAGGACGCACCTGGTATTTCTGCAGCCGGGCGTGCCGGGATTCGTTCGCCGAGAATCCCGCCGGATACGCTTTGGCCCCCGCAACCGGAGATTCTCATACGATGCGCGGCATCCCCGTTGGGATGTATCAAGCGGGGGTCGCGATTGTGCTGCTCCTGTCCTTCGGTTTCTTTGAACTCATCCCGACGAAGCCGCGGGGAAGCGGCGGCTCCGAGGGAGGTCGATGGGATTTGACCGCGCTTCCGGGTGTGCGGGCTTTTCTGAAGCGTCCGCTGTTCATCGCCTGGATTCGCGCGATCACCGCGGCCGGATTCCTGTTCGTGATCGCCGCGGGTCTGTTCGGAACTCAGAATCCCGCGGCGAACATCGCTCCGCTTTTGACCTGGACCGTTTGGTGGGCGGGTCTCGTCGTCGTGGTGCTCTTTTTCGGAAAGGCGTGGTGCACCCTTTGTCCGTGGGACGCGATCGCCGGCTGGGTCGAAACTCTCTCCGGGGGCGGCCTCGGACTGCGCTGGCCCTCGGCGCTGCGCAATATCTGGTTCGCGGTGGCGCTCTTTATAGCGCTGACCTGGGTCGAACTCGGCATGGGGATCACGGTGATCCCCCGGGCGACGGCGTGGGTCGCGCTGGGGATGCTCGCGCTCGCCATCGGGTCGGCGCTCTTGTTCGAGCGCAAGGCCTTTTGCCGATACGGATGTTTGGTCGGCCGCGTCTCGGGGTTGTACGCGATGTTCGGGGCCCTCGAGGTGCGCGCGGCCGACCGTTCGATATGCGCGTCGTGCCGGACGATGGAATGCTACCGGGGCGGTGATAAAGGTGATCCGTGTCCGACGCATCAATTCCTGCGCGTGATGGATCAAAACACCTATTGCACGATGTGCGCCGAATGCTTCAAAACGTGCCCGCATGACAACGCGGCGCTGCGGCTGCGTCCTTGGGGCGCGGACTTGAGTGTGAGCGGGAAGCCGCGTGCCGATGAGGCGTTTCTCGCGTTGGCGTTGCTGTCGATGACGGGCTTTCACGGATTGACGATGACGCCGCATTGGGGGGAATTGACCGCCTGGCTGGAGACGGCGGCGGGTTCCTCTTATTCGATCTCGTTTAGCCTGCTGATGGGGGCGATGTTGGGGCTCCCGATTTTCGCGTACGCGCTCTTGGTTCGCGCGAGTTCCGCGCTGGCGCCCGAGGCCGGCTATCGCCGTCTCTTCCTCGCCTACGCCTACGCGATGCTTCCGATCGCGCTCTTTTATCACCTCGCGCACAACGCGGAGCACTTGTTGATGGAGGGGCCGAAACTCTTCGCTTTGATCAGCGACCCGCTCGGACGGGGATGGGACCTGTTCGGCACCGCGTCGACGGTGTTCTCCCCCTGGGTGACGCTGGAACGGCTTTGGGGGCTTCAGGTCCTCTTCGTGATCGTCGGTCATGTGTACGGGCTTTGGGTTTCTGCGGCGACTACGAGACGGTTGATTCCAGACCGCAAGCGGGGATTGATCGCCCAACTTCCGATGCTGGCGGGAATGGTCGGTTTCAGCGTCTTTAGTTTGTGGCTGCTGATGCAACCGATGGAAATGCGCGTTTCGGCAATGTGATGAATTTCGAGAAGGCTTGTTCCCGCCGCAATTTCTTTTCGACCCTCGCCCGACAGGCGGGGGAATTCGCCGTGGGGTTGGTGGACGGTGCCGCCCAGGCGTCCCGGGCCTTTCAGGCCGAGGCGGCCCCTGTCCCCGCAGCCCCGCCTGTCGCTTGGGTGCGCCCTCCCGGTGCGCTGCCGGAGGCCGACTTCCTGAGCGCATGCACGCGTTGCGACGATTGCATAAAAGCTTGCCCTCATTTGGTGATCCGCAAAGCGGGCATCGAGGTGGGAAAAGATGTTGCAACTACTCCGATCATCGTCCCCGGAGACAATTCTTGCCGATTTTGCGACGGATTCCCTTGCATCCAGGCCTGCGCGAGCGGAGCCTTACGGCTTCCGAATTCGGACATAAAGATCCGAATTGGAACAGCCGTCGTCCGGGAACCCGCCTGCTATTCGGTTCAGAAGCAGCCTTGCGATTACTGCCAGACCTATTGTCCGGAAACGGAAAAGGCGATCCGGGTTTCCGGTCCCGGATCGGCCCCCGCGGTAAACGCCCAACTGTGCACCGGTTGCGGGCAATGTGCCGAGATTTGTCCGACCGGCTGCATCACGGTGGTTCGGCTTTCATGAAACTGGGCCTCCTGATTCTCGTGTTCGCCTCCGGCCCGCTCCGCGCAGAAGAGGACGGGGGGGATTTTCAGCGCTACGCCGCGATGTTTCAGCAGAAGTGCGCGAAATGCCATACGGTCGGACTCGGCGACCGCGTGGGTCCGGATCTCAAAGGCGTTTCGAAGCGGCGTGAGCGGAAATGGATTTTGGATTTTATCCGCAAGCCCGGCGATTTCCTCGACTCCGACAAGACGGCGATGGAGCTTCTGAAGAAATTCAACAAGGTCCGGATGGACGAATTGAACCTGAACGAAGCGGACGCCGCCGGACTGTTGGACTACATAGACGCGGCCTCCGAGGGACCCGTCGGCCCCCAGGATTTGGAACTCCCCGAGCCGGACCCCTATGCAAGGCTGTCGATGCCGGACGAACATCGCGGAATACTCATCGGGTTCGCCGCGACCGCGGCGGGCCTATTGGCTCTCGCCGCCGTGTTGTTTCAATTCGGGTTCGTCCGAATCGCCGCGATCGCCGCGATTCTTTCTTTGGCTTCCGGGTACTGGGCGAACGGAGGACGCCGCGATCACCGCGTCTTCAGCCGTCAACAGGGCTACGCACCGGAGCAGCCCCTCGCGTTTTCGCATGCCAAGCACGCCGGGACGCTGCAAATCGCCTGCCTCTATTGCCATTACGCCGCCGAAAGGAGCGACGCGGCGGGCGTCCCTCCGCTCAAGGTCTGCATGAACTGCCACAAAGACGTGAAGCGGCCCAAAGAGGACCCGAACGGAGTGGGCGAGCGGGAGATCAAGAAGATCGTCGACGCCTGGGAGCGGCGCGCCGACCCTGCGGAGAAGGGAATCCAATGGGTGCGCGTCCACGATCTTCCGGATTACGCATTCTTCAGTCATCGAGTTCACGTTGGAAACAACGTCAAGTGCCAGGAATGCCACGGACCCGTGCAGACAATGGAGCGGATGCGCCAAGCCGCGCCGCTGACGATGGGGTGGTGCGTCGAATGCCACCGCCGGCCGCCGTCTGAAGCTCCCGCCCATTGGAAGCGTGCGGGCGCCACTCTCGACTGCGCGGTGTGCCACCGCTAATCCCATGAATTCAGAGCGAGACGACATTGAAGCGCAAGACCGCCGGGACCTGGTGAGACGCGGTTCTTTCCTGAAGGGGATGGCGGCGAGCTTCGCGGCGCTTTCAGGCGGGGGATGCGTCTTTCGCCCTCCCGAGGGGAAGGTCGTTCCGCTTATGGAACAGCCCGCGGGCGTGTTCCCCGGCGAAACCCTGTGGTACGCGACCACTTGCGGGGCCTGCACGGCGTCTTGTGGGGCTCTCGTGAAGGTCCGCGACGGCCGTCCCATTAAGCTCGAAGGAAACCCCGAGCATCCGTTGTCGCGGGGCGGGTTGTGCGCGAGGGGTCAGGCCTCGGTGCTGGACCTGTACGACTCGCACCGTCTGAGATTCCCGCTGCTCGACGGAAAGGAAGCATCCTGGGCCGCGTTGGACGCGTTCGTCTCGGAGCGGTTGAACGGAGTCGCCGTCCTTTCCGAGACGATCGTCTCTCCCACGCTTCGCTTTGCGGTGGAGCGCTTCCTTAAAAAGTTTCCCGGCTCGCGGCTGGTGGAGTACGATTCCTTGTCCGCCTCGGCGATTCTGGACGCGCACGCCCGCACGCACGGCGTTCGGACGCTGCCGGCGTATCATCTCGGGAAGGCGCGGGTCATCGTTTCGTTCGACGCCGACTTCCTCGGATCCTGGATTTCTCCGGTCGAGTTCACGAAGGATTGGTCGCCGAACCGCCAGCCTGAGCGGGAATGGGACACCATGTCGTGGCACGCGCAGTTCGAATCGCGCCTGTCGGTGACGGGTGCGAACGCCGATCTCCGCGTCCCGCTGCGGCCCTCGGAACAGTACGAGACGCTGCGACAGATCGGACTGGCCGTCGCCTCTCTAGTATTCTGGAAGGGCCCGAAACCGCCCGCCGGGGAACCGTCCTCTTTGAACGCCGCCGCCGTCTCGGATACCGCGGGCCAATTAGCCCGGGCGGCCGGACGCAGTCTCGTGCTCAGCGGTTCCCCGGACGCCGCCACCCAATGCCTGGTCAACTGGATCAACGCGATGCTCGGCAATTACGGGGAAACGCTCGTACTGGACCCCGCCGGGCTGCAAAAACGGGGAAGTGAGACTGAATTCGACCGCCTCCTTGGCGATCTTGAGAAGGGAGCGGTGAAGGGCGTTGTGGTTTTGTCGGGCAACCCGGTTTATGATCACCCGAAAGGCGCGGAGCTCGCGAAGTTCCTCGACTCGGCGAAACTTTCGCTCTCGCTTTCGGGCCGGCCGGATGAAACGGCGGTTCGCTGCCGCGCGGTCGCGCCGGATCATCACCCGCTGGAATCCTGGTCGGACGCGGAAGCCGTGTCCGGAGTGCTGTCGCTCTCTCAGCCGGCGATCGCGCCGTTGTACTCCACCCGCGCCGCGATAGAATCGCTTTCCTTGTGGGCGGGTGAACCGATGTCCGCTCTCGACGCGCTGAGAGGGCGTTGGAAGAAATCAGTGCTTCCGGGCGCGGATTTCGAACGGCGCTGGCACGAGGCGCTGCGCAAAGGCGTAGTGCTCTCAGACGTGAAGAACCCGAAGAACCTCCGGTTCGACGGCCGAGTTCTCGAGCGTCTTTCCCCGAACCCCCTTCGCTCGGCGGAAGGCGGGTTCGAGTTGAGTGCATACGCAAGCCCCGTTCTCGGGGACGGACGGCAGGCGAACAACCCGTGGCTGCAGGAAACCCCCGATCCGATTTCTAAGACCGCCTGGGGGAACTACGCCTCGTTTTCCCCGGAGGACGCCGCTAAATTGGGAATCGTCGAAGGGCGGGTCGTCCGTTTGAGCGCAGGGGCAGCATCCATCGAGCTTCCGGCGCAGATTCAGAAGGGGCACGCGCGCGGCGTCGTTTCCGCCGCCTTGGGGTACGGACGAACCCACGCCGGACCGGTCGCCGCCAATTTTCCGGTTCAAAAGATGCTTCCGGTCGAACGCGAAGAGCTTTCGGGAGCCGACCTCTTCCCGCTGACGGCGTATTCCTCGGTGCGCGTCGAATCAACGGGGCGGATGTCGGCGCCGGCGAAGACTCAAACCTACGACGAGATGAGCGATCCGATCACGGGCCGGCGGCGTCCTATGGTTCAGGAAACCACGCTCCAGGATTACTTTAAAGACGCGACGAGCGGGCGGGGCAAGGCGATGGAAGTCGGCCCGAGTCTCTGGCCCGCGCACGACTATCCGGGACCGAAGTGGGCGATGGCGATCGATTTGAACGTCTGCACCGGGTGTTCCTCATGCGTCGTGGCGTGCGGTTTGGAAAACAACGTCCCCGTCGTGGGTAAGGCGGAAGTGCGCAAGAGCCGCGATATGCATTGGATGCGCATCGACCGCTACTACAATGAAAACGGCGAGACGGCTTTTCAGCCGATGCTTTGTCAGCACTGCGACAACGCCCCCTGCGAAACGGTCTGCCCCGTCCTTGCGACGCTGCATTCCTCCGAAGGGATGAACATGCAGGTGTACAACCGGTGCGTGGGGACGCGGTATTGCGCGAACAACTGTCCTTACAAGGTCCGCCGCTTCAATTGGTTCGACTACGCCCACGAAGATCTGACGCAGAATCTCGCGCTGAATCCGGACATCACCGTCCGCACGCGGGGCGTGATGGAGAAATGTTCGTTTTGCGTGCAGCGGGTCCAATCGGCGAAGGCCGACGCCCGCGCGGAGAACAGGGCGGTGACCGACGGGGAGGTGAGACCCGCCTGCGCCCAAAGCTGTCCGGCGGACGCCATCGTGTTCGGTGATCTCAACGACCCGAAAAGCGCCGTCGCTAAAAAGCTCGGCGATCCCAGAAGCTACGCGGTTTTGTCCGAACTCGGGGTGGGACCGTCGGTATTTTACATGACAAAAGTGAGAAACAAGAAGGTATGAGCGCTCGGGTATCGCCGCTTCGGGAGCCGTGGGTCGACGGAGGAAAAACTCTGGCGCGGATCACCGAGGACGTCTGCGCTCCGCTCGAACGCGGTCCCGCTCCGTCATGGTATTGGGGTCTCGGGGCGTCGCTGACGGCCCTGCTGATCGGGAAAATCGTGGTCGTCCACCAGATTTGGACCGGCATCGGAACCTGGGGGCTTAACAAGACCGTCGGCTGGTCCTGGGACATCACCAATTTCGTGTTCTGGGTCGGCATCGGCCACGCCGGGACGCTGATCTCGGCCATTCTTTTTCTGTTCCGGCAGAAATGGAGAACCTCGATCAACCGGGCCGCCGAGGCGATGACGATTTTCGCCGTGATGTGCGCCGGGTTGTTCCCCTTGATCCACATGGGCCGCCCGTGGCTCGCGTATTGGGTTTTCCCGTACCCGAACGAGCTGGGGCCGTTGTGGGTGAACTTCCGCTCGCCGCTGCTTTGGGACGTGTTCGCGATCAGCACGTATTTCATCATCTCCGCGACCTTCTGGTACGTCGGGTTGTGGCCGGACCTTGCGACCGTCCGGGACCGCTCCCAGGGGCTGCGAAAGAAGATTTTCGGCGTCCTCTCCCTGGGGTGGGACGGATCCCACCGCAGTTGGTCGCGCTACGAAACCATGTATCTCCTCCTCGCCGGCTTGGCGACCCCGCTGGTTTTTTCGGTTCACACGATCGTCAGCTTCGATTTCGCGACCTCCGTGATTCCCGGCTGGCATACGACGATCTTCCCGCCCTACTTCGTCTGCGGCGCGATCTTCTCGGGTTTTGCGATGGTGATGACGCTGATGATCATCGCGCGCAAGGTGATGCGATTCGAGGAGTACATCACCCTGCGCCATATCGACGCGATGTGCAAAATTACTCTGCTCACCTCGATGATCGTGGCGCTGGCTTACGGGACCGAGTTGTTCATGGCCTGGTACAGCGGCAATCCCTACGAACAATTCGCGTTCCTTAACCGGATTTACGGACCTTACCGGGCCGGGTACGCCTTGATGGTGTTCTGCAACGTGCTGGTTCCGCAGGCGCTCTGGTTTAAGGCCGTCCGGCGCAATCCGCTCTGGGTTTTTCCGATCTCCATTTTGATCAACGTCGGGATGTGGTTGGAGCGCTTCGTCATCATCACCGTCTCGCTTCACCGCGATTACCTCCCTTCGAGTTGGACCATGTACTACCCGACCTACGTCGAGATCGGGACCTTTCTGGGCAGTTTCGGCCTGTTCTTCACCTGTTTTTTCCTCTTCTGCCGTTTTTTGCCGATGATCGCCTGCAGCGAGGTGAAGGCCATCTCGACCTTCGCCCAGGAAAACCGGGAGACGCCTCGTGGCTGATCGCGATTTTCTCGTGGGCGTTTTCGTATGCGAACAGGATCTCCTCGCCGCGACGCACGCCGCGCGCGAGGCAGGATTCAAGATCCACGACGCCTATACCCCTTACCCGGTTCACGGAATGGATGAGGCGATGGCCCTTCCCAAGACGCTCCTTCCGCGACTGTGCTTCCTATTCGGGGCGGCGGGATTGCTGCTCGCCGTCCTATTCCAGTGCTGGGTCGGCTTGATCGACTGGCCGATGAATATCGGAGGGAAAAGTTTCGGAGCGCGACCCGCCCTGATCCCGATCGCCTTCGAGTTGACCGTTCTCTTCGCTGGATTGGGGACGGTTATTTCCTTCCTCGTCCTGCGCCGGCTCTTCCCCGGCCGGGAGCCCGAGTGCGCAGGCCTCGGCGCGAGCGACGCGAGTTTCGTGCTCGCGTTCGCGACACCGGAAACCGAGCAGTTGAGGGGAACGCTGAATCGCCTGCTGCTGGAGCGCGGGGCGAAATCCGTTCGCGAGGCGTCGTCCCGATGATCAAGCGCGGGACCTCGCTCTGGGCCATCGGGGCCGCCGGAACGATTCTTTTCGCCGGCCTTTACGCGACCCGCCGCGATTTTTCCCGCCGTCAGATTCGGATTTTTTCAGAGATGGCGGTGAGCCCGGCAGGGAAGGCGCAGGCGAGCACGACTGTCTTCGCCGACGGGCGGATTCAACGCGCGCCGGTTGCAGGAACCGCGGCGCGCGGGGCCGAGTTCGAAGGCTACGGGTCCGGCGACGCCGAGCGCGCCCGGGCCGCGGTTGAATTGAAGAACCCGGTAAAGGCTGATTTAGCCGCGTTGACGCGGGGCAAGGAAGTCTTCTCAAATTTCTGCGCGCATTGCCACGGCCCGAAAGGACGGGGCGACGGAGCGGTCGCCCGGGCCTTCTCCGGATTCGCGATATCGGTCACCGGAAAGGCGACCTATGACCTTCCGGACGGAGAGCTCTTTCATATCGCCTCGTTCGGTCGGAATTTGATGCCCGGGCACGCGTCGCAAATCGGCATCAAGGACCGCTGGAAGGCGGTTCACTACCTGCGCGACCTCCAGGACCGCGAGCGCCGCCGTCTCGGCCCTCTCTGGGCGGTCCCCGAAGATCCGCGCAGGCGCCACTTGATATCCGTCCCGTATGGGAAGGAACTTTTTGCGCAAAACTGTTCGGCGTGTCACGGCGAAGAGGGGCGTCGTCCGAAACCGGGAATTCCGACCTTGAATACTCCGGCCGTTCTCGCGATCGCCGATGACGCGTTTTACTGGGATATCATTCGCCACGGCAAGAAGGGAACCCAAATGCCGGCCTGGGAGAAGATCCTGACTCCGACCCAGGTAAAGAGTCTCGTTCTGTACGTACGCTCGTGGAGCGGAGGAAAGGTGGATCGCTCGGAAGTCCTCTCCGCGGAAGGAACTGTCCGCAGAGGGCGTGCGATCTTTTACGGCCATTGCGCGGGCTGCCATGGTTCGAAGGGGGAAGGCGGAATAGGGGTTTCCCTCCGTTCCGAAACATTCCAGGCGCTGGTTTCCGATGAATTTCTCCGGGACACGATCACCTTCGGGCGCGGTCACACCCCGATGCCCGCGAACTACGACTTGAACTCGAAAGAGGTGCGGGATGTCATTGCCTACATCCGATCCTTTCGGAAGGTGCGCAGCAGCTGGAAAGAGGTGCAGCCGCTGTTGGCTTCGGCGTCCCAGAAGATCGGCAAGAGCGTCTATCGATCGAAGTGCGCGGGATGCCACGGCAAGAAAGGGGAGGGCGGGATCGGCTCCCGCTTGAACAGCCAAAGTTTTCTCGCCCGAGTCGACGACAAGTTCCTCTACGATTCCCTGTTTCAGGGCCGCCCCGGCACGGCGATGCCGGCCTGGACTCACTTGGAATCCAAGGACGCGGCCGACGTCATCGGGTATATCCGCGCGTGGCAGACGGGTCCCGCCATCGCGTTGTCGCAAGCAAAAATCTCCGGCGACGCCGATCACGGCGAGATGCTTTTCACGCGGCATTGCAAGCGCTGCCACGGCGGGGGCGGGAAGGGGGAATTGGGAGCGCAATTGGCCAATCCCGTGTTCCAAAAATTGGTTCCCGATCAATTCCTCTGGGACACGATCGCGCACGGCAAGGACGGGACCGATATGAGCGGGTTCCTGAGTTCCGGAAAAGCGAATTTGTCCCCATCGGAGATCAACGATCTCGTCGCCTATCTGCGCCGCGTCGGCTCGGAAGCCCGGGTGGACCCGCCCAAGCGCGACTACGCCTGGGCGAATAAAGAAGCCGGCCGCGAGATCTTCGAAAAAAAGGCCGGCTGCGCCTCATGTCACGGCTCCCGCGGCGAGGGCGGCAGCGGACCCGCCCTTGGAAATCCGGCGTTTCTGCGGGTGGCTTCCGACGGCTTCATCGCGGGCATGGTGATTCTCGGCCGGACGGGTACCGAGATGCGCTCTTTCTACCGAGGCGGAAACGTCAGCCTCGAGAAGGAAGAGGTGGAGAACGTCGTCGCGTATATCCGGGATTTCGCGAAACGGGAAAATCCGCTCCCGCGACGCTGGCCGAGTTCAGCCTCCACGGTCGCGGAAGGATCGTTGCTGTTCGCAAAGAACTGTCAGGGGTGTCACGGGACCGAGGGGCACGGATCCAAGGGGGACTCTCCGGACGGGTACGCCCCCGCGCTGAACAGTCAGGAGTTCCTGCGTGCGGCAACCGACGACTTCCTGCTTGCGACGATCGCGATCGGCCGTCCGAACACCCCCATGCGTCCGTTTTCGAAGGGGTCCGGGGGGATCACGGATCTGAGCGCCGAGGACATCCGGAAGGTCGTAGCGTACATCCGTTCCTGGGAGAAGAAATAGCGCGGTGATGAGCGAACGCCAAGGGATTCTAAGCGACGGACAGCGCCAAGCGGGAGCGATTCTCGCCGGGCTGGGCGGCGCCGCCTTTTTCGCGGCCTACCGGGGGGACACGGGGCGCGCGTGGGCGAATCTTTTGCTCTCGAACGTTTATTGGTCGTGGATCTGCGGGGCGGCGCTCGTTTTTACCGCGGTGCAGTTCGTTTCCAAGGCGGGTTGGTCCGCGGGTTTTCGGCGCATCCCGGAGGCGATGGCGGCCGCGCTTCCCGTGGGTCTGATCCTCTTTGTCCCGCTCTTTTTCGGTCTCCACGATCTCTATCATTGGTCGCACGCCGAGGTCGTCGCGAAGGACGCGATCCTGGCCGGGAAGTCGTCGTATCTCAACGAGGGGGGATACAGGCTGAGAACCGTCCTCGCGTTTGCGGCCTGGATCGCCTTCGCCTTCGCTCTGCGCCGGCTCTCCACCGCGCAGGATGCCGACGGCGACGCCGGGCATACCCGGCGTTCGGTCGGCGTCAGCGCCGCGCTGTTGGTTGTTTTCGCGGCGACCTTCACCTATTCCTCGGTGGATTGGTTGATGTCTCTGGAACCGCATTGGATGAGCACGATTTATCCGTGGTATTGCTTCAGCGGCGTCTTCGTCGCGGCGATCGCGTGCATCGTTCTCATTCTTTCCGGGCTTAAAAGGCGCGGGCTGCTGCATGAGATCGGCGGGCCGCATTTCCACGACCTCGGAAAATATCTTTTCGCCTTCAGCGTGTTCTGGGGGTATCTGTGGTTCTCTCAGTATCTGCTGATTTGGTATTCGAACATCCCCGAGGAGACCGTCCATTACGCCGCCCGTCTCTCCGAGGGTTGGGGACCCGTGTTCTGGGCGAATCCCGTCGTGAACCTGCTGATCCCCTGTGTGCTGCTCCTGAGCGCGCGCAGCAAGAGACCGGGGAAGAAGATGGTTCTAGCGGCCGTGGTCATCCTCGGCGGGCGCTATCTCGATTTTTATCAGTTGGTGATGCCGCCTCTCGCGCACGGCACCGGGCCTCATTTCGGCTGGCAGGAAGTTCTGATCTTCGCCGGGGTGGGGTCGAGCTTCTTGCTGGCGGCGGACCGGGCGTTTCGCTCGGAGGACGCGATTCCCGGGCGAGACCCTTATTTAGTCGAGAGTTTATCGGTGGGACATTGAGATCCGCGAACCTCGGGGTCGAGCTCTTGGATCCGAAGCCCCTGGCGTCGGGCGGACGGCTGCGGCGCGCCCGTCGCCGCAGCGAGCCCTGGGTCGGCTTCGAATGGCTCGAGGAGCCGGAACGAACCACGATTTCGGTCCAATCCGGGTGCCCGGTCGGCTGCCTGTTTTGCGACGCCGGAACGCTTCCGTATTCCGGCAATCTCACTTTAGACGAACTGAGGCTGCAGGCCGGGGAGAATCCCAAGGAACTGCGTTTGATCCGGATGGGGGAACCGTCCTTTAATCCCGCCGTGCTGGCCCTGCTGGAAGAGTCTCCGGCGAAAAAGGTCCTGCTCTCCACCGTGGCTCCGGATTGTCCGGTCTCCGAGCGATTTCTCGAAGCGCTTCTGGAGTTGAAGAACCGACGATTCCCCCGAGGGCGCTTCACGCTGCAGTTTTCCTATCCGAGCACGGAACCCGGAGACCGGCGCTCCTTGATTCCGGTGCGCACCTGGGGCGCGGAGAAAATCGCGATCTTCGGAAAACGGTGGATGCGCCCGCACGACGCCCGCGTCGTGCTCAATGTCCCGCTGGTGAAAAGTTTTGAGTTCGATCCGCGGCGCGCGGCGGCCGATTTCGATCCCGCGGTTTTCTCGTGGACCTTTACGCCGGTGCACCCGAGCGGCCGAGCCCGTCTCAACGGCCTAGAGCAATCCTGGCAGCGGCCGCCCGCCGCCGTTGCCCGCCGCATGGAAGATCTTGCCGAATTAGGATTTCACGTGTCGGCGCTCCCGTCCGAGGACGCCGACATCGCCGCACGCGCGGCCTGCGGGCAATTGGAGAGCGCATGACTTCGGTCATGTGCCGACCGAACCCGGGTCCTAGGGCGTCTCTGCCGTTTTCCTTATACTGTCGCGATGGCTAAAGTTCTGTTTACGACGGTTTGTCGTCCGATCGGACCTTCGCAAGGCGACGCTCCCAGCGTCGGCTACGAACTGCTCTTCGGCCAGGTGACGCGCGCGCAAGGGGTATTCAGTCCGCGCGCCACCCATATTCAATTCGGGTTGGAATACATCGCCAACAACATCGACGCCCCCGCGACCGTGCTGCAATACCCTTCGGCGCGGGAATTGATCCGCGAGTTGAAGAAGGGCTATGACTTTATCGCGGTCGCCTTCATTATGGCGACCTTTCATCACATGGAAAAGGTGGTGCAGCTCGCCCGCCGCTACGCGCCGCACGCCAAGATCGTTTTGGGCGGCTACGGCACGATTCTCTCCGACGAAGAATTGAAGCCGTACGGGGACCACATCTGCCGCGGAGAAGGCGTCGCCTTCATGCGGGATCTGCTCGGAGAGCCCCCGCGGGCCATGCCCTACGAGCATCCGATCGTTGTCAGCACCTTGAAATTGTTTTCGCTTCCCGTTTCCAAAACGGGGATGGTGTTCGCGGGTTTGGGCTGCGCGAACGGCTGCGACTTCTGCTGCACCTCGCATTTTTTCAAGCGCCGCCACATCCGGCTGCTCGATAGCGGCAAGGACATCTTCGACGTCCTCTGCCGCTATCAGGACGAGCACGGCGTCTCCCAATTTACGATCCTCGACGAGGATTTTCTTCTCAACAAGCGCCGGGCGAATGAATTCCGCGAGGCCGTGAAGAAAAGCCGCCGCACCTTCGGCATCTTTTGCTTCGCCAGCATCCGGGCTTTGGATCAGTATACGCCCGAGACCTTGCTCGAGATGGGCATCGACGGACTTTGGATCGGCTATGAGGGAACCCGGTCGGGCTACGCCAAGCAGAAGGGCCGCCAGCCGGACGAGCTGTTTCCGGATCTACGCCGGCACGGCATCATGGTGCTCGCCTCTATGATCGTGGGCTTCGATTATCAGACACCCGAAATCGTCCGTGAGGAGTTGGCGGGACTGCTTCGTTTGAAGCCGACCCTCTCGCAATTCCTGATTTACGGACCGACTCCGGGAACGCCGTTCTACGACCGGATCCAGAAGGAAGGGCGCCTGCGTCCGGAGATGCAGGCGAACCGCCGGGCGTATTACAAAAACTGCACGGGATTCAAGGCCATGGTCTCGCATCCGCTCATGTCGGGCGAGCGGATCGAGGCGCTGCAGCGGGAATGCTTCGAAGAAGATTATCGGCGCTTGGGGCCGTCCTCGTTTAGAACGATTCGCGTGTGGGCGGAGGGACTGCGGAACCTGCGGCGTTGCTCCAATCCTTCCCTCCGGCGCAAAGCCGCGCGCTTTCGCGTCGACCTTCGCCGGGCCTACCCGCTGTTTTTGGCGGCGCGCCTTTTCGCTCCGAACAAGCGGATCCGCCGCTGGCTGGGAGCGCTCGAAAGGCGGGCCCACGCGGAGTGCGGCGCGCCGAACGCCTGGGAAAGCCTGTTGTCTGCGGCCGCGGTCGGCGCGGCCGCGTGGACGCGATGTACGCTTCTCTTCGACGCCTTCCAGCACCCGCGGCTCGGGCTGCGGCGATTTCGTTGGGAGTCGGCGGCGGACGAATCCTTCAATCTCTCGGCGCAAACCGGACGGCTCAAGGTTCGACTTGAACGCCATTGGGCGGAAGGCGTCGCCCGCATCAAATTGCGGGGGGTGTTGGACGCCCAGAGCGCCGAGTCCCTCTCGCGTCGCTTGGCCGCTTCGTTGGCCGCGGGACGCGAGCGCATCGAGATGGATATCGCGCGTCTCAAGCGATTCGACACGCAGGGAATCGCGATTCTCGCGAAGTCGCTGAGAAACCGCGGCGGCATTCGTTTGACCTTGCCCGCGCGCTTGCGCGGCACCGACGGAGACCTCGTGCGGCTCGCGCGGATTCTAGAGGGACCGCGTCTCTCGGGAGTCTGATCTGCCGGAGCTCTGGGACGCGATCGTCATCGGCGGCGGTCCCGCCGGACTTACCGCCGGGGGCGTCCTCTCGCGCGCTGGGCGCCGGTGCCTGCTCTTGGAGCGCGAGGGTCTCGGCGGAAAGGCGCGGCATCTTGAACGTATTGAGAATCTCCCCGGATTTCCCATAGGAATCTCCGGGCGCGCGCTGATGAATCGCTACCGGCGCTGCGCGGCCGCGTGGGGGCTCGTCGTTCGCCGCGCTGAGGCGACCCGGCTGGGGCGGCTTCCCAAGGGATTCTCGGTGACGACGCCGTCGGGCACGCTGTGGGGGCGAAGCGTCCTGCTCTGCACGGGAACGAGGTTCAAGCGCTGGTCGAATTTGGACGGCGGAGAAATTCCGGTGTTCGCTTCCGCATTCTCGCAGGCGCGCTCGTTCGAGGGAAGAAAGGTCGCCGTGGTGGGCGGCGGAGAATCCGCGATGCATCAATCGCTGCGGCTCGCCGGTCACGCCAAAACGGTCTATCTCATTCATCGCGGGCGAGCTCTGCGCGGGATCGAACTTCTGCGCCGCCGGCTCGCGCAGAGACCGAACGTGCGAGTCTTCCCTGAGAGTGAACTGTTCCCGGGGACCCGCGGCACGGTTCGCGTTCGCGGCCGTGCTCAGGATCGGAGTCTCGCCGTCTCGGCCGTCTTCGCGCTGATTGGACAGGAACCCGAACTCTCTTTGCTGCGCGAGGGCCGCGCGCCCAGCGGCGTTTTTATCGCCGGAGACGCCCGCCCCGGGACGCGGCGGCAGATCGCCGCCGCGACGGGAGACGCGATGCGGGCCGCGATGGAATGCGAAGAGTTTTTAAGCGGACGATGATTATCGAAACCGTTCGCGACATCGGGGAACTCGGGAGGCTCTATCTGGGACGATTCGGTTCGGATCCGCGAAAACGGGTTGAGTTCGTCGATACGATCGAGCCCGGAATTCCGCGCGAAGAAAAATGGGTCTTGATGGTGTCCACGCAATTCGGCTGCCCCATCGGGTGCTCGTTTTGCGACGCGGGCGCGGTCGGATTCTCGGGAAACCTCTCGGCCGAACAGATCCTCGCCCAGATCGACTCGGTGCTGCGCTCGCGTCCCGAACTCGACGCCGGGACGCATCCCAAGCTGAAGATCCATTTCGCCCGGATGGGGGAGCCCGCGCTCAACCCCGAGGTGTTGACGGCGATGGAGCGTCTCGGGGAGCGTCTGCCCTCGGGCGGTTTGATGCCGAGTCTTTCCACGGTCGCCCCGCGTTCCCGGAAAGTGCGCGAGTTCTTCGATGGCCTCCTGCGCGTGAAGGAGCGGCGTTTCCGCGGAGGGCGGCTGCAGCTTCAATTCTCCCTGCATGGGACGACCCCTGAAGAGCGGGACCGCATCGTGCCGGTTCCCAAGTGGACGCTTGCCGAGATCGCGGCGTACGGAAAACGCTTCGTCCGGCCCGGGGACCGCAGGATCACGTTGAATTTCGCGCTCGCTCCGGTGGCGCGGCTCGACGACCGGACCGTGGCCGATCATTTTTCTCCCGAGCGCTTCCTCATCAAGATCACCCCGGTCAATGCCACCGAAAGGGCGCGGGAGACCGGCGCGGCGAACCCGTGGTTCGAGGCTCCCGACTCTCTACGCAGCGACGCTTCGCGGCTGGAGGCGCGGGGCTTTCGCGTGATCCTAAGCCCGAGTCAGCCCGAGGAAGTAGAAGCGGGAACCTCTTGCGGGCAGCTTTGGTCTTCCATGATGCTTCGACGCGCGCGCCGGCCGGCGTCCGACCCGGCGGAGGCGCGGATGCGCGACGCCGTGCGCTTTGAGCGCAGGGTGTTCGCGCTGAACCCGGCCAAGGCCGGACTTCTCATCGTCGACATGCAAAATCACTTCCTCGACCGCGAGGGTCCTTCGTACGTCCCCGGCGCCGAGTCGGCTCTCGAAAACGCGCTGCGGCTCGCCGCCGCATTTCGCGCCGCGGGCAAGGAGCCGTTTTTTACGAGGCATTCCTACTTCGAGCCGGAGCGGGACGGGGGACGGATGCTCGAATGGTGGCGCTCGGTCTGCTTGGAGACCGGCAAAGGGGCCCGGCATCCCGCCGCCTTCAGGGCTCGCGCAGGACGGTGCTTTCGCAAGACCCGCTACAACGCGTTCACCAATCCTCGTTTGGAGCCTGCGCTGCGCGCGGCCGGCGTCGAGGATTTGGTTTTAGCCGGCATCGCGACGAATCTCTGCGTGGAATCCACCGCGCGGGCCGCGTTCGATCTGGGGTTTCGCGTATTCACGGCCGTCGACGCGACGGCGGCGCGCAGCGAAGAACTGCACCGCGGGTCGCTGCGCGCGATGGCCGACGGCTTCGCGTGTCTGCGCACAACGGGCGAGATTGAGGGGGAGCTTGGAGCTATTCCTTCCCGCCAAGCAGCCGCCTGCCATGAACGACCGCCGCGATCCAGACCCCCTTTTCTTCCGTCCGGTAGAGAACCCGGTAGCTCCCCACAATGACTTCTCGGTAGCCCAGGTGGGGGAACTCTGGGACGATGCGGCCGCTTCCCGGATATTCTGCAAGGCGTTCGGCGATTGCCAGGATGCGCTCGACAAGCGCTTCCGCTGCTCTAGGCGAGTCCCGGCTGATAAAACCGCTTATCTCGCGAAGATCGTCACGAGCGCGGTTGGTCCATCTTACTTCCGCCATTCGGCCGCTTGCTTTCGTATTTCAGCGGCCGTAAGCGTCCGGCCGGCGGCGACATCGGCCTCGGAGGAGGCTAGTTTTTCGCGCAGGTACAGGCGATAGATTAATTCCTCTACATCTATGTCGTCCGGCAATTCACGCACCAGATCGAGCATTTCCTTCTTGGGGATCGTCATTTCTTACTCCATACCGACTCTCTAAAGTTTAACGGGCCGATCGGGCGGCGTCAATATACGAACGGACGTCGCCGAGTGGGTTGCAAAGGCTAGCGGATCGCCCGCCATCTCATTTTCCGCATTTCGTCTCGAGCTTCCCCGACTAAGAACCTTCTCCCCCACGGTGATGGCCAGGCTCTTTACCATATCATCAAGTTTTATTTCGGCGGATCTGTTGGAGGCTTTGCCCGCACACTCATACAGTGTTTTCTCATCGCGGGAATTTACCAGCTTAAGCGTCATCGCGCGCGGTTTACAAATTAGTAGGCAAACCTACTAATTTGTAAACGGCGCATCCGGGACGCTAAAACACCGGAACGATCGTCTCCAGATCTTCCTCCGCGACCTCGAAACCCGTTAGCCCGACTTCCGGCATAGCGGGGAATTCGATCCCGTACGCCTCGACGGTCTTCTTTACCTTGAGCATCGCGTTGCGCCAGGCATCTTCACGGGCCTTCAATGAAATGATGCCGAGCCCGCCGGATTGAGCGGCGTCCTGCAGCGTATTGTGATACTCCAGGAAGGTATCCGGCAGTTCCCAGAACTTTCCGGGAAACGGCTTGAACAGAATCAACGAGAGAAAAATAAACCCCGCCCTAAGCTGTTTGGTGATGAAGTCCTTTTGCTCCTGCGGCAGGTTGGGGAAGGTGCGCTTGGTCAGATACAAGGCCATGCGCGCGTGCCGGCTTTCGTCGCGACTGACAAGCTTAAAGACCTCCCGGTATACCGGAATCGACGCGGCTTTCCCCATTTCAGAGAACAAGGTCGTCGCCGCCACCTCGCCCATTAGAAAGGAAGTGAACATCACCGCAAACGGATACTTGTCGAAGGCCTTCACATAGCCTTCCCAGTAGCGCGCGCCGTTGTGGTACGCCCACTGGATGTTGTTGTAGGCGCCCTTTTCGAGCGCCGTTTTTGGAGTCCACTCGAGCGGACCGAACGGGTTTCCCGGAAGGCAGATCATTGTCGACTTCCGGCAGATCTCCTCGTGGTTCAATTCGTCACGCAAAATCGTCGAGAAGCATTTGCGCACGCCGTCTTCTTCTTTGTTCTTGAACATCTCAATGAGCGCGTGCGCGAAGACCGGAGGGGCCGCGGCGTCGAAGATGCAGAGAATCGAAAACCAATACCCGATCGCGAGGCGCTCCTCGGCGGATAGTTTCGCGTCGCGCAACGTGTCCCAGGGGAGCGTTTCCGGGTCCCAGAGTTGAGCCTTTGCGAGTGCGAAGAGGTCATAGGTGATTTTCGGGCTTTCGGGCCATGAAATCGGGAAAACGTTGAGGGGGTCTATTTTGGGGGGAAAAGAGAATTTCAAGGAATTTTCGTTCATTTTTTGCCTCCGAGAAGCTGCATTTTGTTTAGCAACACAAAGACCAGGCCATACTGTTGCTATGACTTTTGTCATGTCGTGCCCTGAAAGCTGTGCCTGGCCAGCGGGTGAAAGTCCCGCCGGGGTAAGTGCCGAGACGCCCCGTAGCAGACCCGAGTAGGGAT
>PFUL01000149.1 GCA_002790095.1 Elusimicrobia bacterium CG_4_9_14_3_um_filter_62_55
CTTAAATCCGGCGAAAAAATGGACGAAGAACTCGCCCTGGACCACGCCGACCTAAAGGACTCCGCGCACCCCTCCATCATGGTCCTACGCGAACCCGTGAAAGCTCCCAAGAGGCCGGATGTCTTTGAGGTCCCCGGTCAGCAATTTGTCGGCCTTAGCCTCCACCGCACACACGAGGATGCGATTATCGCTCTCATGGGTCTTAATGGCATCCACCGTGATTTCCGGGTAGACAAGCTCGGAGATCTCACCGATCGCCTCGATGGCTACTCGGATTTTCTCAGCGGAGAAGCCGATCTTCGGTCTCGCCAGGACTTCCGCCAACTCCGAGAGGATGGGTTCGGAAATCGACAAGTGGAGCGCCCCATCAGCAACTAGCTCAAGGATTTTTGCCGCATTGCCGCGCGACGATATCGCCGCAGAGACCAGAATATTGGTGTCCAGAACGATCCGCACCTAACTTTCAGGAACGGCGCGCATCGCGGACCTCATCCACGATGCCTTCGATGTCCTTTTCCTTCACGCCGGTTTCCTTGGCCCGTAGAGCGCCATAAGCTTGTACTGCGTCCCAGCGCCGCTTCCAGAAATAGGCCCGGATGGCCTCTCGGAATACCTCGGAACGGGTCCGCCCCTCCCGCTTGGCGATTTTATCGGCCATAGCGAGCATTTTCTTGGGTACCGTGATCGTTACCGGTTGCGCTCGGCGATTTAGCATAGGGCGTTGCTCCATGTGTATGACACTATCATACTAACACGCAAAGCCGCAAAATTCAAGGGAATTCCGCCCGCCGGCCTAGCCCTGCGTTTTTCGGAGCAAACCCAGCCACCCTTTCGGGGCATATCCAGCCACCCGAAGTTGGGACTAATGCCTTGGATTTAGGGGCCCATCAGGATGCCGCTATGAATACATTCGCATCGACAACCAAACGCATTAAGAGTGGCGCTTTGAAACTTTAAGCTTAGCCTGTTCTCCCAAGCGAACGGCATCCTGCTCCGTCAATTTGCTCCCGGCAAGAAGCGTCTGCGCATGTTCCATGATTTTCGTCTTTTCAATAATGGCCTGACGCGCCACCTCCGACCAGTTGATCTCGGGGAACATGGCCATCCTTTGTTTTATCTCCTCGGAAATAGCCAAAGTTAAGTTGGGCATAGGGATTCTCCTCCTGCGTATTATGTGTAATATGGTAATACACATAATACACATAATCAAGGGCACTCACCGAGTTCGAGATCTTCGTGCTGCGCATGGGCACACCGGCCTTAAATCCGCCGAGAAGATGGACGAAGAACTCGCCCTGGACCACGCCGACCTAAAGGACTCCGCGCACCCCTCCATCATGGTCCTACGCGAAGCCGAGGTCCGCGACCTCGAAAAAGACATCATGAACCTCGAAATCCTCACCCGCACCGCGCCCTCCAAAACCCTCGTCGAACTCCTCAACGAACTCGTCCCCTCCTTCACCCCCGCTATCGTACACGGTGCCGGAGATGCATGAGTGCATGAGTTGACAGGGTCCCTATGCAGACAGCCCGCCTGGCGTTGAAGATTCCGAGATCCTATGTTAAACTGAGATAGGTAAGCCATGACAACGAAAGAAGCCGTCATCCGCTTTATCCAAGACCTCCCCGAGGACGCCACCCTCGGCGATATCATGGCCGAACTCTATTTCCGCCAGAAGGTCGACAAGGGCCGCGCCCAATTGCGCCAAGGACACGGCATCTCCCACGCGAAGGTTAAATCCCGTCTAAAGAAATGGCTCGGCTGATATGGTCGCCTGAAGCGGCCGACGATCTCGAGAGAATCTGCGCTCATATCGCTTCCGATGCCGGTGAATATGCGCGGTTGTTCGCGCAGGAAATCATCGCCCTGATTTCGGAGTTGGAGAAGCATCCGCGCATCGGCCGAGTCGTCCCGGAATACGGAGAGGAAAATATCCGTGAGAGGATTTACCAAAATTACCGGATTGTCTAGCGTGGAAACCGCATTGAGATCGTGTCCATCCTGCACGGCGCCAGGGATTTAAAAAATATCCCAAGAGCGAATTTTTGAAAGGCACTTCGCAAGCTGAAATCCTCGACATCTCTCCCCGAGGGGTGTGGCTTTTCGCCCAAGGGAAGGAGTATTTTCTTCCCTACGGCGAGTTCCCGTGGTTCGCCGACGCAAAAGTCTCCTCGGTCTATAATGTCCAACTCCTGCACGGGCATCATCTGCATTGGCCTGATCTTGATGTGGACCTCGATATCGAGTCGCTCTCCGACCCGAAGCAGTTTCCGCTGAAGGCGAAGAACAAGTAATCGAAGCCGAGCAGGAAAAGATCAGGAGAAAATGGCATGAGCATTTCGGCGATTGAAGCCCGCGCCGCGAAGGTTTGGTTCGACGAAGAGCATCTTTGGGTGCTGCTACAAGACGGCCGCCGGATCGCGACCCCGTTGTCGTATTTTCCCCGCCTGCTCAAGGCCTCCCCCGAGGCTCGCGCTTCCGTCGAACTCAGCGGCGGGGGGATCGGGCTGCACTGGGGAAAGCTCGACGAAGACATCAGCGTTCCCGGACTACTCTCAGGCGGCGCTGATGCAACGCGCCGCCACTAGGGTCCCAGTGGAAATGACGGCTTCCGAGCGGGAGGCGGTCCGCCGCGACATCGGTGCGGCTTTCGACTTCGTGCGTTACCTGGTAGAGAATCCAAAGGCGTTGCGCAGCGTCCGCAGCGGCTCCGAAATCCGCATTGTACCATCCTCATCGGTAGGACCCGGCACGCGGCTTCCCGCGCGGGTTCAAGCGTTTTCCGCGCATACCACCTATCGCCCGCTTTAAACTCCCGACTCCGGTACCGGAGATGCATGAGTGCATGAGTTGACGGATAGACGCCTAGAGGGGCATTGATATCCCGCAAGCGAGCGGCTATACTGAGGCTATGCAGCTCCAACACACGATTAAGGCGGTCATCCGCCGCGGGGAGAAGGCCTATATCGCGGAATGCCTTGAAATTCCCGTCGTAACCCAGGGAAACACGCTCGATGAGGTCGTCGCGAACCTTAACGAGGCCGTAGCGCTGCACCTGGAGGGGGAGGACCTTGCGGAATTGGGCTTCGTTTCCTCCCCGTCGCTGTTCGTATCGTTCGAATGCGAACTGGCGCATGCCTAGACTCCGGACCCTGTCCGGAGACGAGGTCATCACCATCCTATCCAAATTTGGATTCAGCGTCTTCGCGCAGCGCGGCAGTCATGCCAAGTTGCGGCGCCTATCCGCATCCGGACAAAAGGAAACTCTGACGATCCCCCGGCATCGCGAACTCGACCGGGGGACGCTGAAGGCGATACTTCGCCAAGCATCCAAATTCGTTCCACTGGAGAATCTTCAGCCGGAATTTTACGCCTCATAATCTCCGGTTAATATTCGGTACCGGAGATGCATGAGTGCATGAGTTGATGGGGCACTCCCAAAATTGTCGGGAACTTTTCAGGGGTCTCGATCGTATGCACGGGCATGCCCAGACGACCGCGGTACGATCACCCCAATCTCTGCCACCATTTCATGGCTCGGGGAAACAACAAAGGCAGAATCTTCTTCGGCGAGGAAGACTATCTGCTCTTCGAGCGGATCCTCCGCGACTGCCTGCCCCGATTCGGAGTTCTCTTGTACGCCTATGCGCTTCTTCCCAACCACATCCACCTTCAGATCAAGAGCCTCCGAGGAAAACTCTCCGCCTTCGCGCAGCGACTCCTCGGGGGCTATGCCCGCGCCTTCAATCGCGCCCATGGGCGCGTCGGACATGTCTTCCAGGGCAGGTTCCGCTCCCGGATGGTCCGAGAGAACAACTACATGCTCGAGTTGTCCCGCTACATCCATATGAACGCGGTAAAGGCCCGCCTCGCCCGGCGACCGGAAGACTACCGGTGGTGCAGTTTCCGCGGCCTTTGGACGGGCAACGCCTCCGTCCCGATCGAGACCGCTCTCTACGAACAGCGCTTCCCGGGCCCGAACGGCACTGCGGATTTGTACCGATTTACCGTAGCGCGGGGCATCCCCAAGGGGGACGCGGCGGGCTGGGCGGCTCGCCCGTTTTGGTATGCCGACGAGTCGCCAGAGCCTGGGCCGGTGTTGCCGCCCCAAAACGCGCGGCTGTTGCAGCCTGAGGCGCCCGAGCCCAGACTCCTGCTCGAAGAGGTAGCCGCGCGCCACGGCTGCCGTCTGGAGACCCTCACGGCCGCTTGGCGCAACCCGCGCCTCGGCGCCGCACGCACCGATGCCATGCTGGCTCTTCGAGACCGAGGCGGGCTCTCCCTGAGAGACATCGCCTCTTTGCTTGGACTGCGTTCCTCGCGCTCCGTCTCAAACGCGCTCAGGTACCGGAGATGCATGAGTGCATGAGTTGACAGGGCTAGCCTGTAAATCTGCTTGCGCTATAGTTAATTTACCTGTAAAATTAACTATGCCATCGTCAAATTTACAGGTTCCTCGCCATTTGAGCCGTTTTATGCCCACATCCAGCGAACGGGGACTGGTCCTGCTGACCGGCGCCCGCCAGACGGGAAAGACGACGATTGCCCACGCGCGCTACTCGGATCTCCGTTATGTCAACCTGGACGCCCCTGAAAACAGGGAGGCCGTTCGCGCGACGCCGACGGCGTCCTGGGCGACGACATTCGGCTCGGCCGTCTTCGACGAGGCTCAAAAAGAGCCCATCCTCTTCGACAAAATCAAATACGCCTACGACGGCGGGACCGTCGATTTCAGCCTGCTCCTCGGATCGAGTCAAATCCTCCTGCTCAAACGCATCCGCGAGTCCCTCGCGGGGCGTATCCGCATGCGGGAAATTTGGCCCCTCTCCATGAGCGAGTTGGCCGCGGGTCCTGGAGCCGCTGAGGCCGAACCGCCGCTGCTCGACCGCCTTCTGGGTCCCGAAAGCCCGGATCAGGTGCTGCGGAACACCCCCGCCGCGCTGACCGATCAGGCCGAAGCGAGTTCCCGCGCGGCCGAGGCGCATCTGCTTGCGTTTGGCGGCATGCCGGCGCTGGGCCCGCTCGATGAAGACCGCCGCTGGGAATGGCTGCGCGACTACGAACGGTCCTACCTCGAACGCGACCTCGGCGATCTCGCGCGCCTCGATGATCTGGGGCCGTTTAAGACCTTTCAGCGCCTGGCGGCGCTGCGCTCAGGGAGCCTGCTCAACTACTCGGCGCTTGCGAGAGAGGCGGGGCTCGCCGTCGACACCGCCCGCCGCTACTTGGAATATTTGCGGCTCTCCTACCAGGTGTTTCTGCTGCAGCCCTATACCAACAACCTCACGAGCGCGGTGGTCAAGACGCCGAAACTCTACTGGACCGATGTCGGTCTCCTGCGCAGCCTCACGCGCCGGCGCGGCGAGGCCGACGGCGCGCTCTTCGAGACGATGGTCGCCGCAGAGACGATCAAGTGGCTGCGCACCGCGCGCCGCGACGCCGAATGCCGGTTTTACCGGACGCGCTCGGGCATGGAAGTGGATCTCTTGATCGAAAACGAACACGGCCTGCTCGGCATCGAAATCAAGTCCGCAGCCCGCATCGGCGGCTCGGACCTGCGCGGACTGCGCCAGCTCGCCGAAGCGGCCGGGAAGGCGTGGCGGGGGGGGCTCGTCGTCTATCGCGGAGCGGCGGTTCGCCGGATCGACGACCGCCTCTGGGCCGTGCCGAGCCGCCGGCTCTTTACAGCTGCGTCCGCTTAAGACCGGCAAATCGGCATTTTCGAGGCGACATCCGCGACCAGGCACATGGCGCAGGCCGCGCGGAAACATCAGGCCGAGGCCTTCGTGCTCGTCTCGACCGATAAGGCCGTGCGGCCCTCCAGCGTCATGGGCGCCACCAAACGCGTCGCGGAGATGCTGGTCCGCAGCTTTTCACGCAAAGCCGAGCGCACGCGCTTTGTGACG
>PFUL01000189.1 GCA_002790095.1 Elusimicrobia bacterium CG_4_9_14_3_um_filter_62_55
TCCCCTCGGCGCGCTTGCGCGCCGAGGCCGGACGCCCCCCGCGGGGGCGTCCGCGCCGTTGGGGGCATTCCGTCCTTGAAACTACGGGAACATGGAGCAAATTAGACTTGCCGCAGCGGGGCTTCCCGGTTACGATTGAAGCGAATGGAACCGCAACAACCCCCAGGCGGACAACCCGGGCAGCAGCCGTTCATCCAGCCTCCCCCCGGGATGCGCCCGCCGCCGCGACCGCAGCAGGCTTCAAGCCCCGCTCAAACGCCGGCGCAAGCGCAGCCTCCAAGCCGCCCCCCGCCGCCGCCTGCGAAGCCGCTCCCCACCGGGCCTCCGCCCACGCTTTCGGAACAACTCTCCTCGGGTGCAGGCGCCCTATTTTCACCGACGATGGCGTTTCAGGCGCTCTCGCTTCGCCCGGCACCGCCGGTCGAAACGTCTTTCGCGGCGACGTTGGCGTGGACCGCGGGCGCGTCGGTTTTGTCCTTGCTCGTGATTCAAATGCGCCTCCCGGCGAACGCGGGTCTCGGGGTTCTCTCGCTGGCCGCGGGATTCGCCGCGGCTGTAACGGCCTCCGCGGCCCTCGCCCTTCTCATCGCGGGTCTCTTCCACGGGTTGGCGATGGTCTCCGGAGGCTCCGGTTCCTTCGACCGCTCGCTTCAAGCCGTCGCGCACCTCGCCGCCCTGACGCCTCTGGCCGCCGTCGTGCTTTGGTTCTCGAATCCTCTGCTTTGGATTCTCCCCACGCTGTGGGCGACCTGGATCGGCGTCAATGCGATCGAGAAGCTTCACGACGCCGATTCCGGGCAAACCTGGATCGTCGCGGGCACTCTCGGACTCGCGGTCGCCGGGGCTCAGATCGTATTTCGGGAAGGCGTCTCTAATTTTCACTACGGATTGGAAAACCGTTTGACGATTTATGCCGTCGATCCGAACGCCGCGCGATACGCGAACGAATCGTCCCGCTCGCTCCAGGCTCCGTCCCGCACGGGACGCGCCGCCCATCCCGTGACGGCGGAGAATCCGATGGAGGCGGGAAGCGGCGCCGGCTCCCCGGAGGGGTCGCTTGGAATGGTCCTGCAGCCTGGGCAGGGGGAAACGCGTCTGGCTAGAGATCCGAATCTCACGATGCCCACCTTTCCCGCGAACATCCCGACCGATCCCGCGAAGCTGCAGCAGATGGGGATGGGGCTCTTTCAGGAGGTACAGACCCAACTCCACTCCAACCCCCAGGCGCTGGACTCCCTGCCGAAAGAGCAGCGGGATATGGTGAAGAAATACTTGAGCATCGCGGAGCGCGCCTCGAAAGGGGACATGTCCGCAGTGAAGGAGCTCAATCCCGATCAGATTAGAAAGGATTCCCAGCGCCTGAGCGAGTACGCGAACGGACAGACCCGCGGCCGATAGGCTATAATAGCGGTCGTGATCCCGACGACGCCCCCCCAAAAGCGCCGTTCTCTGCCCCCGTGGCTCAAAGCGGAACTTCCTTCCGGCGCGCGCTACGAACGCGTTAAAGACCAAATGAAAAGCGGTGTTCTCCACACCGTCTGCGAGGAAGCGCGCTGTCCGAACATCGGGGAATGCTGGAACGGCGGGACGGCCACGTTCATGGTCCTCGGCGATACCTGCACGCGCGGGTGCCGATTCTGCTCGGTGGAGACCGCCAGGACTCCGCCGCCGCCGGATCCCCTCGAACCGATTCGTCTCGCGGATTCTCTCGCGAAACTGGAACTTAATTATGCGGTGATCACCACCGTTTGCCGGGATGATCTCCCCGATCAGGGCGCGGCGCATATCGCCCTGTGCGTGCGCGCGATTCGGGACCGGGCCCCGAGCGTACTTCAGGAATTCTTGATTCAGGATTTCCGCGGCGACCTTGAATGTCTGGACACCGTCGTCCGGGCGAAACCGGACGTGTTGGCGCACAATCTCGAAACCGTCGAACGCCTCACTCACCCCGTTCGCGACATCCGGGCGGGTTATCGGCAATCGATCGACGTGCTCGCCGCCATCAAGCGCATGGACCCGGCGATGAAAACGAAAACCTCGCTGATGCTCGGCCTCGGAGAACGGGACCAAGAGGTTTCGCGCGCGATGCTGGATCTGAGAGAGGCCGGCGTGGACATTTTGACGCTCGGACAGTATCTCCGGCCCAGCCGTGAAACGCGGCACCTCCCCGTCGTGGAATTCGTGTCCCCCGACCGCTTCGCCGCGCTGGAAATCGAAGCGAAGGCGATGGGGTTTCTCTACATCGCCTCCGGTCCGATGGTCCGTAGTTCCTACCGCGCCGGGGAACTGTTCCTCGAAGGCCTGCTGCGCACCGAACGATGATCCTCGATTGGGGACGGCGTGCCTACGCCGAAAGTTGGCGCGAGCAGAAACTCCTCGCCGAGCGGCGTGCCGCGGGATCCGCGACGGACGCGCTGATTTTCGTTGAACACGAGCCGGTGTACACCGCCGGAACCTCGGCCCGGGGAAAACGACATAATACCCTCCCGCACCCCCTGTACACCGTCGAACGGGGAGGCGACATAACCTTTCACGGGCCGGGCCAATTGGTCGGCTATCCGATCCTTCACTTGCAGGAGCGGGGGATGCTCGTAGGCGTGTTGCTCCGCCTCATCGAATCGGCGCTGATCGACGCCGTAGGCGCCTTCGGACTCGAAGGCCGCCGCGAACAGGGAAAGACCGGCGTTTGGGTCGGGGAAAAAAAGATCGCCTCGATCGGGGTCGCGGTACGCGGCTGGGTCAGCTATCACGGCTTCGCGCTTAACGCGGACTGCGATCTCGCTCCGTTCGCCGCGATACGCCCGTGCGGCTTCGACGCCGAGGTGATGAGCTCGGTCAGCGCACTGACCGGGAAATCCGTGGGCGTCGAAGACCTCAAGCCCATCGTCCGGGCCGCTTTCGAGAATCGTCTCCAGGAGCACGCGCTATGTACGCGGTAACGAAAGAAATCCGTTTTTGCTACGGCCACCGGCTGATCAATTATTCGGGAAAATGCCGCCATCTGCACGGGCACAACGGGCTGATCGAAGTCGTGATCGAAAAGCCGTCGTTGGATGCTCTCGGCATGGTCACCGATTTCTCCGACATTTCAAAAGTCGTCAAAAAATGGGTCGATGAGGAACTCGACCACAAGCTGATCCTCAACGAGAAGGATCCGATCATCGCGGCGATAAAGGAGTACGAACAGCCCTACGTGACCCTTCCGGAGAATCCGACCGCGGAGACCATCGCGAGATACATATTCGAGCATTGCCGCCAACAAGAGCTCCCCGTCAGCGAGATCGGTCTTTGGGAGACGACGACTTCCAAAGCCGTTTACCGAGGCTGAAACCGTCAGACGACGCCGTTGGCGGCGATCACCCGCCGGAAATAGTCGGCGCCGGAGGCCTGTGAACGCTTGAAGCTTCCGGACCGATCCACGCCATAGAGTCCGAAGCGCGGGCGGTAGCTGCCCCATTCGTAGTTGTCGACCAGGCTCCAATGGAGGTAACCGCGCACATCTGCGCCCTGCGCGATGGCGGCTTCCAAGGAGGCAAGATGTCCTTTTAAAAATCGTTCTCGCCCGTCCGGACTCCCATCGGCCATGCCGTTTTCGGTGACCACGACCGGCAAACGGTACGCCTTCCACAGGGCCAAAGCGACTTTCCCTAAGCCCTCCGGAACGATCTCCCACCCCATATCGCTGCGGGGACGGTCGCCGCGCCGCCCTCCGAGCAGTTTCAGACCCAGTGATCCCGTAATCTGTTCAAGTTCCGCGTAGGCGGGAACGACTCGGAGGGGAACGAACGGCAGGCGCGCCTTGGAGACGAAAATGCGCGTGTAGTAGTTCAGTCCGATAAAATCGAGCGTGTGCGCGCTCGCCGCGAGGTCGAGAGCCCGCCGGTGCATGAACAGATCCCAACGCGAGAGGGCCTCAAGATCGGCGGATCCCGGACGCGCGGGCTCAAGATCCACGATGTTTTGCGCGATCGCGACCCGCCCGTTGGGGATGTCCTGATGGATCAGGCGGTACAGTTCGCGGTGCGCCCGCAGAACGTTTTCAAGCAGACCCTCCTTCAGAAACGTACGCTCCAACGCGTAGATCCGCCGCAGCCCCGGAGGGAAAAGACCCAGCGCGTAGCCGTTCATCAGCCAGACCATCGGTTCATTGAACGTGATCCAATCCGAAACCTCGGAGCGCAAAGCGCGGACGACGCGGTCCCCGAACCGAACGAAGGCCTCACAGGCGCGCGGGTCCAACCAGCCGAGGGGATAGCGCTCGAACAGCCACGCGGGCTCCGAGAAGTGGTGAAGGCAGACCATGGGCCGCACGCCCGCCTCTTTAAAGGTCCGCGCCATTTCGACGTAGCGGGAAAGCGCTTTTTCGTCAAAATCGACGGGGCTCGGCTGCAGGCGGGACCACTCGAGCGAAAAGCGATAGGCGTTCGCGCCCAATTCCTTCAAACAGGCGAGATCCTCCCGCCATCGGTTCCAGGAGTCGGCGGCCTCCGCACAGGGTTCCCAGCCGCGCCGTCGCTCCCAGGCGGTGAAGGCGGAACCCTCGTTTCCTCCCTCGATTTGATACGAGGAGGTGGAAGCGCCCCAAAGAAACCCATCAGGAAATCCCATCGTGGTTCCCGATTAAATATAATTAGGGGAATCCCGTCACCAGGATAGGTCTATGCCCAAAACACGAAAAATCGTCATCATCGGATCCGGTTCCGCCGGATACACCGCCGCCATCTATACCGCGCGCGCGAACCTCAACCCGATCATCATCGGCGGAGTCATGCGCGGCGGCCAGTTGATGATCACCAACGACGTCGAGAATTTTCCGGGATTCCCGGAGCCGATCGCGGGCCCGGAATTGATGGAGCGGATGCAGAAGCAGGTGGAGCGTCTCGGCGTGACCATCATCAGCGAGAACGCCGCGAAGGTGGATCTCTCCAAGCGTCCTTTTCGGGTCGCCACCACAGAGGGGAAGGAATACCTCGCGGAGGCGTTGATCGTCGCGACGGGCGCCGACGCGAAATGGCTTAACATCGAATCCGAGAAACGCCTGCGCGGCAAAGGCGTCAGCGCCTGCGCGACCTGCGACGGATTCTTCTTCAAGGGCAAGGAACTCCTCGTGGTCGGAGGAGGGGACACCGCCATGGAAGAAGCGAACTTTCTGACCAATTTCGCGACGAAGGTGACGGTCGTGCATCGACGCGACCAACTGCGTGCTTCGAAAATCATGCAGGATCGCGCGAAAAAAAATCCCAAAATCGAATTCATCTGGGACAGCGCCGTCGATGAGGTTCTCGGCGACGAGAAGGTCACCGGCGTGCGTCTCAAGAACCTGAAAACGGGAGAGACGAACGATTTCCCTTGCGGAGGCCTGTTCCTCGCGATCGGACACAAACCGAACACCGAGTTCCTCGCGGGGCAGTTGAAACTCGACGAGGTGGGCTACATCCAGGCCGACGAGCGCACCCGCACGAGCGTCGAGGGCGTGTTCGCGGCCGGCGACGCGATGGATAAGCGCTACCGGCAGGCCATCACGGCCGCCGGTCACGGCTGTATGGCCGCGCTCGAAGCCGAACGCTGGCTCGCCGAAAAAGAGAGCGAAGCGCAACCGGCCTAAGCGCCCCTGCCGGGACCGCTAATAGCCGAGTTTCCGAAGAGCGGCCGCGGCGTCCTGCTGGCTCGCGACGAATCGGCGCCAGACGGCCTTGAGCCGCTTCGCCTCTTCCGCCGTCATCGTCGGCTCGAACACCTTGTCCACCGCCTCCGAGGAGGGGGAATAGGATTCCCGAAGTCCGGCGGCCCTGGCCGCCAGTTTCGCGGCCCCGGCGGCCGTGGCCTCCCGCTCCAGTAGGCGCGAGATCGGCTGCCCCAGCAGATCCGCCTGAAAGGCCAGCAGACGTTCGCTGCGGGCGAGTCCGCCGGCGGCGCGCAGACGCTCGATGGAGAGTCCCGCCTGCCGAATCGGGTCCACGATGTCCGCCAGCAGGAACGCGATCGATTCCGCGACCGAGCGAACGATGTCGTCTCCCCGAGCGGACGCGTCGAGACCGTAAATCACCGTGGGGGTTTTATAGTCCCACCGCGGCGCGCCCAACCCGCCGATCGCCTGAAGGGTCAACAGACGGCGCGTCGAGCGGCGCATCGCCTCGTCGAGTTCGGAAGCGTCCGAGAGGAACCCGAAATTCTCCTTCAGCCACTCCAACGATGTGCCCGCCGCATGCACCGTCCCCTCAAGAAAGTACTCGCGCCCCGAGTCAGGGGTTTCCCACGCCACCGAGGTCAGCAGTCCCGGAAGCCGATGCAGCTCGGTGCCCGTATTGAGAAGGAAAAACGCGCCGGTCCCGTAGTTAAGAAAGCCCGTTCCCAAGCGTCCGCCGCCTTGTCCGATTGCAGCGGCCTGTTGGTCGCCGAGCGTGGCGGAAATGCGGAGCGTCCGGCCCCGCCGAACGAAGGAAACCGGATTCCCGAAGGAGGGGGCAATCTCCGGCAGGATTTCCCTGGGGATTGCGAATAGGGAGAGAAGCCGTTCGTCCCAATCGCCCGTCTCCAAATTGTAAAGCAGCATCCGCTGCGCCATCGCGGGATCGGCTCGATGTACGGCGCCCTTCGTCCACCGCCAGAGCAGATAGGACGAAACCGGACCCACCTTCAGGCGACCCGCCTCCAACAAGCGCTTGACCGCCGCCGAATGATCGATCATGTACCGGATTTTCGGAGCCGAATAAAACGGCGTCAAATAGAGACCCGTCCGGTGATGCACATCCTGCTGCAGCGCCACGTCTCCCTGCAGAGACGAGACGAAGCCGCCCGCGCGCGCATCCATCCAGGACGGCGCCCGTCCGGCGGGCTTACCGGTCTCCGCGTCCCACGCCACGACGGTGGAACGCTGACAGGCCAGTCCGACCGCCTCGATCACAGCGTCTTCATCAAGCGCGTCGAAAACGGCGTCCAACGAGCGCTCCACCGAACATGCCAGCTCGATCGGGTCGTGCTCGACACGGCCCGGCGCGGGGTAGAAGCTTCGCAGCGGCTCTTGCGCGCGGGCGATCACCGTGCCGTCGGGTCCGAATGCGAGCACTCGGGAGCTCGAACTGCCTTGGTCGATCGAGAGGACGACGCTATGGGCACTCACGCCGAGATCCCTAGAAGATGCAGCAGCAAGGTTCCGAAGGCGACGGCGAGAAGAACGGAACGGACCCGCCGATAGAGCGGAAACCGAAAAATTGTCAACCATACCAGAGCGGCCGCCCCGGCGAAGAATCCGAGCGCGAAGACGACGGCGGAGACGGTCGACGAGACGGCCGAAAACGCGGCAAACGCGAACCACGGCAAAAGATGCCGGGTCCAAATCGCGAACCGGCCCCGCGCCTCGGTCAGGAATTGAAGCGCGAATAGACCCGCGTAGACGGCGAAAACCGCGAAGAGGGAGGGAGTCGCGGCGCCGCCGACCCAGGCGCTCGCGAAAAACAACGGCGGCGACCCTTCGACGAAAATCGAGGGTTTCGCCGGGCTGCCGCGCAGCAGCTTGCGCAAGCGCTCCTCCTTGCGCACGGAGGGGGCGTAGGAGCGGTCAATGGTCGCCAACACGCGCTCCATGACGCCGCGCTCGAGGGATTTATCCCGGCGCCACTTCGCCCGGTCGCTCGTGGGGACGCGAATCGGGGCGTGAAAAACGACACGGATCGGACCCGGCTTCGGGAACGGCTGCCCCCGTTTCCACACGCGCCGCCCGCCGATGATCGTGGCGGGGATGATGGGCGCACCGGTGATCAAGGCGAGGCGGGCGACTCCCGACTTGAAGGGATTCATGCCGCGCCGGGTTTTCGTGCGGCCGCCTTCCGGAAAGATGCCGAACAAACTTCCCTCCCGCAGGACCTTCACGGCCGCCTCGAACGACTCCCGGCCCGGCTTCGCCATATCGACGGGGATCACCCCGTAGGCGCGCATCATGGGGCCGAGCAAGGGCACCGATAAAGGGCGCTCCCATGCCATGAAGCGCACCGGGCGCGAGAGCTCGACCATTAAGAACGCGGCGTCTAGATAGGTCGGATGGTTGGACGCAATGATCGCCGGTCCCTTTGCGGGGACGTTCTCGAGCCCTTCGACGCGGATGTCGTGATAGACGGAAAACAGCCATTGGGCGAAGATCCGAAGCGGGCCGTGAAAGAATGGCCTCGGCTCCACGCGAACGGGTCTTTTCCCCGAGGATCTTGACGACGACGCGCTTGCGGCGCCGAGCGTCAAACAGCGGCCTCGCCCGATCCCGACGCCGGGCCCGAAGGCACCGCGGCGGAGACCGTTTTCACCATGCGCAAAGCGTGGTAGTCGCCGCTCGGTTCGCCGTCGGCCAACTCGAATCCCGCCTCCGTGTAGAGGCTTCGGCTGCCGCGATAACTCGCGCCCTCCGCGGAAGGTTCCAGCGGATACGCCTCCACGCTGGAGGCGCCTCGCTTGCGCGCTTCCTCGACGACCAAATCGACGATCCCGCGCGAATAACCGCGACTGCGATGCTGGAAGGCGATCGCCAGGCAGCCGATGGCCCAGATAGAATCCTCCCAAGGACCTAGTCTCGATCCGGGACGCTCATGGAGAAGAGGGAAGGCGGTCTTCGGACCGCAGCCGGTCCACGCGACGATCTCTCCATCGGAAACCCGCTGCACCAAAAACCCCGTCGCCTGGCCGGAGCGGACGCGTCGGCGCGTATGCTCCAGGTTCTCGTGCGGACGGTTCTGGCAGCGGTCTCCCCAGCTCTCGTCGTGATTCGTCCAGACCGCGCAGTAGCAGCCGCCGAATTCCTTCCCGGACAAAAGCCGTTCGAACGCCTGAAGGCGCCGGACGTTCAAGGGGATCAACGCGAGCTCTTCCATGGTCTATTCCTCTTCGGCGAGTTTTTTTACCCGGAGCGTGGTCTGTTCGCGGAACTTGCCGAGCCGCTGCAGACGATCCCGCAGGGGAAGCGGGAGATTCGGATCCTTCATCAGTTTCTGAACTTTCGGAGCGAGAGGCCCCACGATGCTGTCCCAAAATCCGGCGGCGCGGATTTCCTCAAGGACCTTCGGCTTATGCTCCTTCGAGAAGTCCCAATGATCGTCGCGATGGACGGTGACTTCGTATTTTTTCCCGAAGGCCCGGATATAGTTGAGTTCCTTCAACGCGGCGACGATTTCCTCGCGGACTTCCTCGACCTTCGCCTCGCGTTCCTTTAGGTCTTCCTTCATCTTGCCGAACTTATCGACGAGTTTAGAGAGCTTGGCGTCGGATCGGATCGCGGGAACCTCTTCCGGGGATTCCTGCGCGGCGTACAGATGCTTGAAAACCGGGCAAAGGGGCTTATAATCGCACCAGTCGCATTTTCGTTCGGAGGGCTTCGGATCGAAGCGTTCGTCCTGAATCTGCTTGGCGGTCGTTACGATCCGTTCCCGCAGTTCCTTCACCGCATCGCCGCTGCGCCGCCCCGAGGTAAGCGGAGTCTGCGAGGGCAGATGATAAAATGTCAATTTTTCGACCTTCAGTCCGAGCAGTTCCTCGCAGGCCATCTGATACATCGTCAACTGCGCATCCTGTTCCACGCGGGATTTCGGGATCGCCTTGCCTGTCTTGTAGTCGAGAATCTCCAAGGCGTCGTCGCCGATCTTATCGATGCGGTCAACGAAGCCCCGAACCGAGACGCCGTCCACTTTCAGCAGAAACTCGTATTCGACGAAGTACGGGAGACGGAAGGAATCGATGTGCTTCGCGTAATACTCCTCGAGAATACGGCGCCCCTGGGTTTTGTAGTCCTCCTCCTGCTGGGGGCTCTGATAGCCTTCGGAAATCCAGCGTTTCTCGTAGCGCTCCAATAACTGTTCGAGATTCGGAGGGGGGAGGGTTTGACCGCCGTACAGATATTCCAAGGCGTCATGAACCGTCTTCCCGAAGGAGAAGAAATGTCTCGGTTTTTCCGGGATCTTGTCGATGTACTTGAACTGCCATTTCTTCGGGCAGTCCAAATACAGATTGATCGAGGAATGAGAGAGCGGCCGCATCTCCCGATTCTATCACTTCGGGAGCGTGTAGGCGGAAAGCTCGGTGTTTGGATTTTCGACCCCGGGAGCCCCGACCGTCGTTTTGACGCGGCCGACCCTGGGGCAGTAATAGTCGAACACCCAAGAGCCGTATCCCGCGGTCCGGGATTTCACCTTCAAACAGCCCTCGAAACGCCCGGCTTTCACTTCGACCGTCAGAGAATCCTCCACGATTTCATATCGGACGCCCTTTCCGCCTTCGGTCGCTTCCCAAGACCGGCCCTTGCGAAACGGATAGCGAAGAATCGGGGAACGCCCGGTTTCCCGTTCTTCCCAAATTCCCCAATCCTCCTTTACGACTTCCCGCCGGTAGTCCCGAAAGCGCTCCTCTCCGGCGAAAAAGGCGCCGGCGATGACGCCGCTCAATCCTCCGCTGGATTCGCGGACCGCCAGTTCGAGGCGCATGTTCTCACCGCCCGACGCGGAGTCCACGAAGACCCACTTCGCGCCGGCCGGAAGGGGGAAGAAATCCGGACATCCCACGAGAGCGTTTCGCGCCTGTTCGGCCCATGGACCTCCGGCGCGGGCGGACCGCTCGTAAAGAGGCACGGCGTTCCCGCAGTCTTGACGTTCGCGGTCGTAGAGACGCGCCGCCCGAAAGGCCGCTTCACCCTCGCCCGGCGCGTCGGGCCAACGGTCGAGATACTTTTCGTAGGTTTCGATCGCCGCGGCCGCCTGTCCCTCGAGTTCGAACGTACGACCGCGTTCGAGAGCGGCCCCGGGATCCGAGCAGGCGGCCGCCGCCAGCATCATCGCAAAGAGCAGGCGCCTTCTCACTGAATCAGCACCGTGCCGTCCGGGAGAAACAACGGCACGCCCGAGACGACGATCTTCACCTGGCCCGGCGCCATCTGCGGAACCTTCTCATACAGATACGGACCCCGGAAGTAGCGAAGGAGCGCCGGCTCGAAGTCCGGGATAAACCGCTCCTCCATCGGACTGGAATAAACCCGGATCCCCGGCGGCTCGCCTTTCCTCTCTTCGGCTTCCGCGACGCGGGCCGTCAAACCGGAAAACTCCATCATCCCGGCGAGCGCGTCGACCGCTTTGACCAGTTCCGGTTCTCCTCTTCGGGCGACGACCATAAACGAAGCGCCGAACCCGCGATGCTGAAGAACCGCCAATTGCAGAGAACGGGTCGCCTCGAATTTAAGTCTCGCGTTCGGAGCGATAAACGACTTGCGCGCGCCCAAGTGCTTCGCGAGTTGAACATCGGCCACGAGCTTGGATAAGCGCTTCGCTCCGTCGACATTCGGGTATTGGCGGTCGGCGGCGAGTTCGAGAGCTTCGACTTTCTTGCGGTACTGCGAGAACCGAATCCTGAAATCCTCGAGTTGTTTGCGCATTTCGGTGCGGGACTCGATGACGCGTTCGTTCCGGGCGCGTTGATTGTCCCATGCCGCCCATCCAACGGCGGCGGCGACCGTCAGCGCTCCGATCACGAAGCGGGCCGAGGCCGGCCATGCCGAGAGTTCGATTCTCAGAGGCTCCAACGGCCCGGGCCATGGCTTCGTCTTTCGCGCCATGCGAGGATCGTACTAAACATCTTTGTGCTGGGCGCTCGGTCAGCGCGCGGGGTTAAACCGGGACGCGATCCCAACGGGTCGCGCTGACGACGACATGATCGAGAAGCGGAATCCCAAGAAGCCGACCGGCCGCGCAAAGCCTGCGTGTGACCGCGCGGTCTTCCTCGGAAGGCCGCGGATCCCCCGACGGGTGATTGTGGGCGACGATCACCGCGGCCGCCCGGCGCTCTACCGCCGGCGCAAAAACCTCGCGCGGATGGACCAAGCTCTCCGTCAGAGTGCCTACCGAAACAATCTCCCGTTCGAGTACGCGGTGCGCCGCGTCCAAATAGAACGCGGCGAAGCATTCCCGCGCGGCACCCCGAAAATCCGCGAGACGACGCCAGACATCGAGCGGTCCCGAAAGCGGCTCCCCGGACGCTGACGCTCGCCCCCGCTCCGGTGCACGCCGGGAAAATTCAAACGACGCGGCCAATCCCGCGGCGCGTGCCGGCCCGAGCCCGCGCAGCGCGGCAAGATCGGAGACGCTCGCTTGCAGGAGCGCGCACCCTGGATAACGCTCGAGCAACCCGTCGGCGAGGCGCTCGACCGGAAGCCCGCGCACGCCCGTTCCGAGCGCGGCGCACAGCAACTCACGGTCGGTTAATGCCCCGACCCCGTCGCTCCAAATGCGCTCTCGCGGACGCTTACCGAGGAACTCGCCGCTTTCCATTGTGCTCCTGGGGGGGCGGAGCCCCGCCGTGCCGGGCTTCATGGGGGCTATGAGGACGCCCGGCCTGGGGGGGCGGAGCCCCGCCGTGCCGGGCTTCATGGGGGCTATGAGGACGCCCGGCCTGGGGGGGCGGAGCCCCGCCGTTCTCCGACGGCCCGGAAAGGGATCGGCGCATCTTCAACCGCGCGCGCTTCAAGCGCCGCTTCGCTTCGAGCATCTGCTCGCGCGCGCTATCGGCAGCCTTCCGGTCTGAGCGCGCCTCGGCGCCGCGCAGCGCCCTACGCGCCCGAGCGACGGCGTTAAGCTCTCGGCGGATCGCCTGCTTCGCGTCGGCGTATCCGGCGGGAACCTCGCCTCGGGCGAGGGCGCTCTTCAAACGCTCCCGTGCCCGGCGCTGCTCTTCTTTTGCCCGGACGAGACGGTCTCGCGCGTCGGAAAGAGCCGGCTCCTCGCCGAAGACCTCCGCCTTCTTGAGCGCGCGGCGCACACGACGCACCCGGTTGCGCGCGTCGCGAACGGCCTGTTCCAGGCGGATCGCGGGAGAAAGTCGTGTCTCGCGAGAGGCGTCTTCGCCGCGGTTCCCGGTCGTAGCGGTCGAAACCGCGACCTCGGCCGGAGCGGCCGCATTCGTTCCGGCCGCGAACGCGGTCCCCGCGGCCATCACAAGGATCAAGAACGGCCTCACGGAAACGCCTCCTCGACGCCGCCGAGGTCGATCAAGCCGGCATCCGATTCTTCTGGGTCCGGTCCCGTCTCCGGAACCGATTCGGCGATGCGCCGAAGACTCTCGGCCGGGACGCGGCCGACGATAACAAACCGATCCCCGGCGGACCAGGTCAGAGTCTTCCCTCCGGAGCCGAGGGCCAACTCGCCTCGAACGGAACCCACCGCAAAGGGCCGGGGCCCGTCGCCCGGAAACTTCAAGCGGGTTCCTCTCGGGGCCTGAAACACCGACAGCGCGTCGATGCCGTCGGAATAGCGGTAATGGAGAATCGTGGTTCCGCGATACGCCAAGAGATTTACGCTTTCGAATAGGAAACCGGACGGCAGCCAGGTCGGTGGGCGAGGGCGCAGCGCGGTCGCCGCTGCGGCTTCCTCCAACCGCATATAGTCCGGGCGCAGGCGATTTTCGCGAATCTCCACGCCGGAGGGGGGGCGGAACACGAAGGTCCGCTCCGAAAGTTTCGGCGCGAGCTCCAACCGCAGGAAACGGACCGAAGACATCCGCTCCCCGGCCGCATCGAACGAGACTTTCAGGAGCACCAGTCCCGATTCCGCTTCCACGCAAAGCCGGCGAATTTTCCGGGACGCCTCGGACGCCCCGGGACGACTCCAAATTTCGAGAACGCGGCACTCGAGTCCGGCGATCCTCTCGGAACCGGCCTCTCGAACCTCGTAGTTCGAGAGCAGCAAATCCATCTCTTCATCGGGATCGAGAAGCTTCAGGTCGGGGTCGGCCGGCTCGCCGCGCCACGCGATCGACCGGGCGCGGTCGTACACCCACTCCGTCTCGCCGTCGCTGATGATGGTGACCGACGGAAGTCCCAGCCGGTCGAGGATCTCGCGGCGCACGCCGCGTCCCGGATCTTCGGAGACCTCGACGATTTTCGAATGCGCCTGCCCGCCTGCGGAAACCTCCAGCGTCCCACGGTAGGATTGCGCCGGAGGCAGCATCGTCGCCAGAAGCAGCGACTCGACTCCGGTCGCCGCGCGAGCGGGGGACGCGAAGGAAAGCGCCAACGCGAGGCGCCAAACCCGCTTAATAAACACCGGACCCTCTCGGAGCCGCCGCGTCGAATCCGGCGGCGAGCCCGCGCGGCATTTCGGTGAGGATTCGTTCCTTCGGCGCGAGCGGCAGCGTCAGTTCGTATTGGTTATGCGCCGCGACAAAGAGCTCCTCGGGAATCTCGACTCGAATGCCGAATAGACCCGAACTCCGGGCCCAAAACAACAGCGCGAGACAGGCGGCGGCCGTCGCCGCGACCGGAGCCGGGCCCCGCAGCGACTCCCGCATCTGATCTGCCAGCATGCGCAGAACGCTCGGCCGCTCCCGGACGGCGTCCGCCAACGCCGCGAGGAAGGGCTCCCCGGCGGGGGAAACCGTCCACGCTCCGCGCAGCGCGCGGCGCTCTTCCTCGAACGATTTCAGAGTGAGCAGACACGCGGGGCAGTCCGCCGCGTGACGCCGTGTTTCTTCAGAACTCTCCTCCCCGTCGAACAGAGCGGAAAGGGCTTCAAACGACGGATGAGCGCTCATGCGTCCTCCCTTCCGGCGGCCATGAGAGCCTTGCGAAAGGCCGCGCGCGCCCGGGCGACCCGCGAGCGGACCGTCCCCAGAGGAACCCCGAGAACTTTTCCCATTTCTTCGTAGCTGATCCCTTCCATGTCCACCATCGCCAATGCGGCCCGATGCTCGTCGGAAAGCGATTCCAAAATCATCCGGATCTCGCGGGCGTTCTCTCCGCGGGCCATCGCTTCCAACGCGTCCTCCGCGCCGTCCGACAGGGATTCCGCGTAACTGCCGCGGTCTTCGGCGACTCCCGAAACACTGCGGTCGATGGAGACCGAATGCCTCCGGTCATAGCGGCGCCGTCCGTCTAAAAAAACGTTCCGGAGAATCCGGAAATACCACGCGTCCATCGACCGCGATGGATCGAAATGGTCCTTAAACCGGAACAGCCGGACGAACGCTTCCTGCACCAATTCCTTCGCCTCCTCGGCGTTTCCGCTAAGCCGATACGCGAACTGAAACGCCCGTTCGCCGTAATCCCGTATGAAGGCTTCGAAGTCGGGCGCCGCGCCTTCTGACCGCAATGGTTTCCTCCGCTTGTCTGCGGTGCCGGGATTAATCCCGGCACCGATGTCATTGTCGCATCTTTGGCGCCCAGGAACATCGAACCTTGGTCCCAATGCTACGTACGATCGACCCCCCGAAAAGTTCCCTCCAATTTTAAGTTAGAATGCCCGGGATGCGGCCCATCCTCTTTTCGCTGGGTTCCATGAACTTTTTCGCCAGTCCGATTTTCGCCGGGCTCAGCGCGATTCTAGCCGCCCTTTACATTTGGGCCTACCGCGATCCGAAGGCTCTCGATGACGAGGCCTATTGGAATTTGATGCTCTGGCTCTCGGTGGGTACGCTTGGCGCGGGCTTGGCGGCCTACTTCGTTCTCTACGGCGGGGGATGGGAATCCAACCTGGCGTTTATCTTCCGCCACCACCGGGTCAAAGGCGGCGCCTTTTACGGGAACTATTGGGGTGCGATGGCGACGGTCTGGCTGTTCGCGCGGGTTTGGAAGTTGCCGTTTCGCCCGCTCGCGGACCGCGTCGCGACGGCGGCCCCTCTCGCGCTCGCGTTGATGCGGTTTGGATGCATTCAGCACGGATGCTGCTTCGGAAGACCCTCAAGCCTCCCCTGGGCTCTCGTCTTTACCGATCCCCGAAGCGCTGTCCCTAATTCTTTGCTGGGGGTACCACTGCATCCCAGCCAAGTGTACGAAGCCTTCGGCAACCTCGCGATTTTCTGCGTCCTGCACTTTGTGGTCTTCAAGCGCATCCGTGCCGGGAGATTGCCGGAGGGATTCGCGTTTCTCGCGTCGACGACTCTGTACGCCGTCCTGCGTCTCACGCTCGGACATTGGCGGGGTAGCGATCCGGGGATCTTCACGCCCTGGGGGCTGACGACCGCGCAATGCATCGCGCTGATGAGCCTCGCGGGTTGCGCCGTCTTGGCCCGGCGCTGGCGCAAGGCGTGAACCGCCGCACGGTCGCGCTGCTCGCGCTTGCGGCCTTCGTCGCCTGCGTCGCGATCGCCCGCTGGGATCTCGTGGAACAAGCCGCCCGCATGACCGTAAAGCAGTTCGCCCGTGGAGGCGCGGCGCGCGGGAAGCTGCTTTTCGAGATCGCGCTGTTTGCGGGCATCCTCGGTTTCACTTTGCGCGTCGTCCCGCTGCGCGTCGATCCCCGCGTGGACTTGACGGTTCTCGCGCTGGCCGCCGTCGCGGGCTGGTGCGCCGAGGCTTGGGGGACGCGGCTCGGACTGTGGACCTACTACACGCGGGAAACTCCGCCGCTCTGGATCGTGCCGGCCTGGCCGCTGGGAGCCTTGGTGATCGACCGAATGTCCGATCATGCGAGCCGCCTGCTGGCCCCCCGGCTGGACACTCGCGGCGCGGCGCTCCTGTACGGGGGGCTCGTCGTCTTGACCGTGGTCGTTTTCGCTGCGTTCAGCCGTCCCGTTCTCACACACCCGGCGACCGTGGCCCTGGCGGCCGCGCTCCTCGCGGGCTTTGCGATTAAGCCCGATCCGAAAGCCGCCGTTCCCGTCCTGCTCACCGGATTCGTGTGCGTCTTCTTCGCTGATCTCTGGGGGACGACCAATCATTGCTGGCGCTACCACCTCCAACATCCCAACACGCTCCCGCGCCTGGGCGCGGGGATCGGCTTTGGGATGGTATTCGACACCGCGGTCGTTTTTCTCTGTCTCAGGTTGGGGAAAGCGATCTGGGCCCCAAGGGCCAAAGGACCTAATAGGGCCTAAAAAAGGCCCTTGACGAGTTCGGCCGCAAACGGCATCTTTAATAGCGTAAGACCGAAGAAACGGAGAAACGCCCATGAAACTTAATCTAGTCAAAGGCTTCGTGATCGCATTCGCGATCGCCGCGCTCGGACTGATGTCCGCCGCTCCAAAAATCGACGCCTCCGAACCGACTCCGGATCAGGTCCAAAAGAACGCAGACAACCTCTACAACACGAACAAGACCGTTTCCGATGCCTACCAGCAAGGCTGGGATCAGGCGCAGGCCGCCAAGCAAGCCGCCGAAGAGGGTGAAGACGAGGAAGAGGGCGGTTGCTGCGGAGGAAGTTAAGATGAAGGGTTTGCGTTAAGGGCTTCTTAATCGGGGGCGCGTTGCTGGCTTTCGCCCTGATGAGTTCCTCGCCTGAACCGCTTCAGGCCACGTCGGCCAGTCAAGCCTACAACGAAGGCTACAACGCCGGCGCCAAAGCCTACGAAGACGACAAAGCTCCCGAGGAGGAAGAGGAGGAAAAGGGAGGCTGTGCGGAGGCGGCGGAGGGGCTTAACGCTCTAAACGTCAGCGTCTTTTGCTCGAGGAGCGTCGGCCGCCGGCCGACGCTCCTTTCGTATCGGCGAGGTCTTTCACGCCGATGTCCGATGCCACGACCTCGAGGGCGCTGAGATCGGTTCCGGGCGGAATCCCGTTCATCATCACATTGCCCATCTGCGGGGCGAGCCAGGTCGTCGTATCGGTGACGAATTTCGTCATGGTTTTATCGTGCGTCATGAAGTGCACGGCTTGATCGTAGATCGGCTGCGGAGGTTTCTTCTGAAGGGCTTCGTTGGACATCCCGATGGCGGCGCGCCAGGTTTCGGGTTTGAGTGCGTACTTGCGCACCACTCCGCGAACCTCGGGCAGTTTGATCGCGTTGCGCACGAACGCGAACGCGTTGCGGTCTTTTGCGTACTGCGCGCGAAGCGCCATGTAGCGGGGCAGTTTTCCGAACGCGAGGTCCACTTCTTTGACGATCGGGTCGCTCTTCCTATAGCGGCTCGAGATTTTTCCGTAACGGTTCAATTCCGCCTGGATGTGCTTGTCCCACTTCTTGATGAACTCCTCTTCCTTCAGCCGAGCGGCCTTCTCATCGCCGGGAGCGCTTCCCGAGGCCCCGGGGGCGCCGCCTTTAGCGAACGCCTTGTCCTGTTCGGGAACGAACCCGGCCAACCCCGGGCCCGCGCCGGCGTTTCGCCGGGCCGCCTGCTGTTCGAATTTGGAAACGTAATGCGTCGCCGATCCGTCATCGGTGGGAATTTCGTCCAAATTGAACGCGCTCGCCTCCTCCGACGAGGGGGGAGGGCCCTTCCGCGATAAAAAGAAGAAAATCCCGATGCTGACGAGAACGATCGGAATCAGCGCGAAGAATAATCCGTTCGACGACGATCTCGGGTTGGGGGGGGGCGGCGCTTCAGGCGTATCCATAGTCTTTTCGAAGTTTAACAGCACCCTGAAGGGGTGTCAAGCAGTCTCTTGAGTCCGCGCGACCGCAGTCCCGGCGAGACACAGGAGAAACAACGCCGCTGCGAGAAAATACGCCGCGTTCCCGGTTTTCGCGTACAACGACCTTCCGGAAGCAGGGGCAAGCTCCACCACAAACGCTCCTCTCTCCCCGAAGGAAAGCCGCTTGCGAATTTTTCCGGAGCGGTCGATGCCGACGCTGATGCCCGAAGTCGCCGCGCGGAACACGGGGGTTCGGGTTTCCACCGCGCGCAAAACAGCGATACGAAGGTTCTGCTCCGGCATCTGATTATTGTCCGCCCAAGAATCGCTTGTTTGCAGCACGAACGCGTCCGGAGCGGGCTCGGAAGCGGCCAACCGCCGCGTGAGCCACGGCTTCACCGCGTCGTAGCAAATCAAGGCACCCAACCGCGTCCCGTTCGGTAGGGTCAGCAGGCGGCCGTGTCCGCGGTGTATCGGATCCATCGCCGGCACGATGTCCTTCAGGACGGGAAACCAATTCGCGCCCGGCATCCACTCGGAGAACGGCGTCGGATTCAGCTTTTCAGAATGTCCGCCATATCCACCGTCGACCCTGACCAGAACGGCCGCGTGATGGCGACGAACGATCGCGGTCGTTCCCCGGTACCCGACGATTTCCTTCGTTCGGGTTCCCAGGATGATCGGGACTCGGAACGGGAACTCCACCCGCATTGCCGCCGGGAAATCGGTTTCCCACGGCGACCGCTCCTTGCCGTAGGTCCAGACTCGTTCGTAGGTGTTTTGGGGGAAAAGAATCAATTCCGGGAATTCCGCGAGTACCGAATCCGCCAACTGACGGTACACCGCCAAATTTTGGCCGTAGCGTTCGGGGATCCAGCGCTCCGCATCGGGCACCGAGCCCTGAAGGACGGCTACGCGCAGGCGCATCCGGCTCTGCGCGTCTTCCACGGCGATCCGCCTCACGCTCCATATCCCGAATACCTCGTTCGCCCCAAGAAAAACAAGCGCGATCAGCAGAGGTCGGAATCGGCGATAGGAAACGGCATAGAAGATCCCCGCATTTAAACCGTGTACCAGCCAAGAGACGCCGCCCATCCCCAACAGCGATAAGCTCTGAATCGCCGGGAGATGATCGCTGAGCGCGACCGCCAAATACGAAGGATAAATCTGAGGCCAAAACGCCTCGGCGGCAACTCCGGCGGGCACAATGAGCCACGGGAGCCCCGTCCACGCGGCCGTTCCGGCGGCCAAGCCCCAGGGAAGTCCCCAAAACAAAACCAGCGGCGCAGAAGCGAGCACCGCCGCCGGAGTGCTTATCTTCATCAGCAAAGCCGCAGGGGCGTAAGTCCAATACGCTCCGACCCCCCAATACACCGCTCCAAAGGTCCAGCCGAGCAGGAATGCCGCGCGCGGCGTTCGCGTCGCCGCCGCATGATAGAGGGGGACAAACGAAATCAAAATCAAAACGCCCCACGCCCCGCCCCAAAACCCCGCGCCGCCGGCGGCCGCCCCGACGAGCGTCCCGATCACGCGAACGCCTCTGCGAAGGCCCGGACCCGGGCGAAGATCCCGTCGGTGTTGACGTAATCCCAACGGCCGCTGCGTCCGAGCAGGAACACGCCCAGCGGTTCGAGTTCCCTTTCCAACGCCGCCCGGTCCCGGTCGAGATCGAGCGTTTGGATCGGATAGGTGCAGTGTTCCCTATGAGCGGCAACAAGCCCGATGTCATCCTCCGAACCGAGAATCCCGGCCGCGAGCAAATCACGGATCACACGCCCTTGCGCGTCGGCCTCTTCGCCCTTCACGGTAATTTCCGCGACCACGGTGTCCAACCGCGCCGGATCCAACGCGTTCATGAAGGTCAGGCGATAGAAGCTCTCCGGCCCCGCGAAGAACACCCAATGGCAGTCGCCGAATCTCCGGAATCTGCGTCCTTCCTTCAAACCGACGGCGACGAAGATCGTGTCGTTGAACTTAAAACGGTCTCGCGACGCCTTCCAAGGGCCCGGCGGAAGGGCGTCGATCAACGACGGGATCGGGATCGTCGAAACGACGCGCTCGGCTTCCAAGCGCCGCCCGCGCTCGCAGCACACGCGCCAACCGCGCTCCGTTTTTTCGAGGGAGCGAACCGGAACGCCCGTCGCAATCTCGCCTCCAGACGCCTTCGCCACCGCGTCGGGAATCGCGCCGGCTCCGTTCGTCCTGGGGTAAATGAAGCGCGATTGATAGCCGCGCCCGACGGTTCCGGGGATCAGCGCGTTGCGTACGATTTTCCAGGGCGGCTCGGGTTCGATCTTGTTTTTAACGAGCCCCATCGAAATTTCCTGGAGCGGGACGCTCCAAATCTTCCGGTTGTAGGGAAGCATGAAATGCCGCGCGATTCCGTCGCCGAGGCCGTGCTCGATCCAATGGTGCAAGTTGCGAAACGGCCGCTCGCCGAACATGGAGGCGCGCAGATACCCCGACACGCACTCCCAGCGGTCCCCGAACGGAAGGTCCGCCAGACCGTTCTCGAACGGATAGTTGACCGCCCGCCCGCGATGGTGGACCCGGACGCGCCGCGCGTGCGCGCGATACTCGATGGGCAGCGCGCGGTACTCCGACATGATTGCGGGATCGCGGCTGTAAAACGCATGCGGGCCGACGTCCCAACTCCAATCGCCTTTCGAAATCGTCCGGCAAAGCCCGCCCGTCATTTCGCGCGATTCTAAAACGACGGTTTCGACGCCCCGCTCGTGCAACAGCCGCCGCAACTGCAGACCGGCGAGACCGCCGCCCAAAATCACCGCCGGTACGACCGTCACCGCTTCTCCACCCGAACGTCCTCGACCCCGCGCACTTCGTACCGGTAGGGACCCCAATCGATCGTGCGGCGAAGCGACGCGAAATAATTGACGAAGAGGAGCAGCCACAACGCCGGAACCGCCGCCGACGCGGCGGCTGTACGCGCCAACGCCGCTGCGACACTCCCAAGCCGTGGATAAAAGGACGCCTCCAATGCGGCCGTCGTCGCCAAGAGAGCAGCGGCGTCCGCCGCCACCAACGCCGCCGCGAGTTCCAGCGATCCTCCCGCGGCCGCTCGAAACGCCGCGTAAAGCTTGAACGCAGTCAGGAGAAGACCCATCCACCAGACGCGGGGCTCGAAGAGGCGGTAGGCGGTCATCCACTTGTTGAAAAGGGCGAGTGTTTCCCCGAACCGAGCGGACCCGATTTCGTACGGCATCGCGCCATGCACGAAGCGGACACGGAGTCCGCGGCTTCGCGCGATACGCGTCAGCGCCAAATCCTCATAGAGCGAATGGGACCATACCGCGGACACCTCGGCGTCGCGGAACGCCTTCGGGGAGATCGCGAACGATTGTCCGGTCACGTTATTCGCCCACTCGAAATACGGAAGTCCCCAGGTCATCCAAACGGAACGAAGGAGCGCGCCGGCAGACGGCGCGGACGGCGCGAAATAAGTCGCGGCCGTCGCGACCTCCGCGCTCGCGTCCGCGATCGGGGCGCAGAGCCGACGCAGCCAATCGATTCGGAAGCGTTGATCGCAATCGGCAAAAACCCACGCTCCGGAGTCGAACCGATCGGACTCGAGCGCGAACAGCAGATCGGTGATTTTTCCGCTGGAACGCGTCGGGACAAGCTCCGAAGCCAGCACGCACGCGTCCTCCCGATCTCCGACGACCGCCCGAAGCACTCCGAACGCCGGATCTTGTTTTGCCGGGGTCACGAACACGAAACGGAGGCGGCCGGCGAAATCCTGATCGAGCAGCGAGGCCGCGTTCTCGGCCAAGGCGCGCGAGTCTCCCGCGCAAGGGACGAACACCGTCGCGGAAAATTCCGCGTCCGGCGCCTCGTTTCCGCCGACGAATAGGGTTCGCAGAGAAAATCGCACGGCGACGATCAGTTGAACAACCCCGACCACACAGCAAAGCATCGTCAGTTCGAACAGCGACGGCCGCGGCATCACGCGTCCTCTTCGGTGGACACGACTTCGACGCGTTCCGGTCCCAGGACCCGATACCGAGTTCCCGACCAAACGACTTCGCGAGACCACGGTGAAAGCGCGGCGGCGTAAGCCAGCACCCCGAGCACCGCAGGAAACGCCGCCACGGAGGCGAGCGCGTTCAGGCAACCGACACGCCATGACCCGAAGGTATGCGGAAGCCACCAGGCGACCGCCCCGACGGCGATCAGCGGGTTCGTGGAAAACACCAAGAGGGTGACGAGGAGCAGTCGCCAGTTCAGCGGAGGGACCAACGCCCAATAGATAAGATAGACGACCCAGCCGACGGCCAGCGTCGCCAGCAGCCAGACCCCTGCGTCGCACACGCGCAGGTTGAAAAATGCGCGCTTAGCCTCCTCGAAAACCCGGTCCCACCCGGAATCATCCCAAAACCCGACTCCCGCTTCCGGGACCCAGCGCAGGCTCCCCCGGTTGCAAGCGAATACTCGGTTCAACACAACATCGTCGAAATACGAACGCGCCCATATTTCACGGATCCCAAACGCTTCAAAATCGCGCTTGCGGATCGCCCAGGACCATCCGACGAGCAGGCGTTCGAACGTCATCCCCGTCATAGAAAGCGCCGATAGTGAAAGCTTCGCGAATTCCGAGAGGCGTCCGGAACGCGGAACGTACAACGCGTGCGTTGTGGTCGCCGCGACCCCCGGGTTCCGCCATAATCCCAAGACGAGCGCTTCAAGCCAGTGAGGAGGAACGCGGATATCGGCATCGGCGAACGCGAACACTTCTGTATTCGGATCGGCCGCGTCGACGCCGTACAAAAGCGACACGATTTTCGCGGAAGAAGTCCGCGGCTTTAAATCCGTTATCAGCAGCCGCGCCCCAGGACGCCCGACCTCGCGGAGCAACTCCCGAACGACCCCCGTGGCGGGGTCGTTTTCAGTCGGCGTAACGAAGAGAAATTGGACGGTTCCACAGTATCGCTGGTCAAGAAGGGACCTCAAATTGTCCTTCATCGTTGAAAGGGGCCCTTTGCAGGGAACCAGCACCGACGCGCAGGGCAGGGCAGGTCCTGGCGCGCGGCGATTCCATTGCCGGACACGGGTGCGAATCTTGAGGGCGAACGCCGCGGAAACGGAAGCCTGAATCAGCCCGGTACACAAGCAGGCCGCCGTTAAACTCAGTTCATTGATAGGGTGCATAGAAGCGGATGTCGAGGAAATTCGCAGATCCCGATAGCGGAAGGATAAGCCGATTCCCAGATAAAATCAATCCAAACAAGGATATCTCAGTCCCGGGATTTCGCGAGGAACATTGCAACGGAGGGGAACGGAAACATCGTTCGCCGCCGGAACTCAAGAACCTCGAATCCCGCCTCCGTGAGGCGGCGCGTCCACCCCGATACCGATGCGAATCCCGCGGGGTTGTACGGCATCCCCAGTGCAGAATCCATGTACTCGTGAATAAGTCCCGAGCGGAATCGGTCCCAGGAATTCTCGTAAACGTCTTCGATGATGCACACCCGGCCCTTGCAGATCCTTCGGAATTCCTTAAGGATCGCCATGGGATCCGGGCAATGGTGCAAAACGAAGACGGAAAGGACGAGGTCGGCGTAATCGTCGTCCAACGGAATATCAGTCGTGGAATTCGGCGTCACGCGAACACTCCCCATCGTCCATGGGGCGTAATCGAAGGCGAGAACGGAGGCCGACGACAAATTCTCCTGTACACGCTCCGCGAGCAGACCGTGTCCCGCCCCGAAATCGACGATCGTTCCGCTGCCGGGCAACCAATCCTGCAGCATCCGAAAAAATCTGCGCGCGATCCAGCGCTTTGACGGCGCAACCCAAACGCGTCCGAATCCGAGCACCCCTCTGCGGGGTGCCCACGACGACGCAAGTCGGACCGCGCCGCCCGCGGACCCGGCCGACAGGATCACCAACAGCAACGCGCGAACCGTCAGCTCATAATGGCCCGAACGCCAGCCCCAGAGCATGGCATGAGCGTGAACCGGGACGCCGCACAACACGAATAAGGCGACGGTTTGGAGAAAAAACCCTATGAGAACAGCCAAACGGGTCGCCGGTTCAGCCAGCCGCCGGGCCGCCCCATCCGGCGCTGGAACCGGAGGGGTGCCCGAGCCGATGCACCATAAAGCGACCGCCCCGCCGCCGCCCGAAAGCCAGAGCGTGCGCAGTCCGCGCAAACCCTCGCCCACCGGACTCACTTCGCCGCAAGGCAAAGCGAGAAAGTCGGGAAGACGAGACCCCAGACGCTCCACCCAATTCTCGGGGAGTTCCGTCCCATCCGCGATCGCAAGAATATCGAAATCCGAGGGGGACTCGAACCAATTCAGGACCCGCGCCTCGAGCCGCCCCGGATACCGTGCGGTCCGGACGGACGCCAAAAGGGCCTCAGGATTCGACGATTTCGGATTGACCGCGACGAAAACGGAGGGGGAGCGTTCCTCTCCTACGATGACGTCGATCAGAATCATAATCCAGGGAAGAACTATCTGGAGGACGGCCGTCGCGGTACCAAACATCATGACGTGCCGGAGCGTGAAAAAAGCATTCACCTTCAAGGCGATCTCAAGAATCTGGGTACCGATCACTTCTACCATGGAGGGATAAGTCTCTGGAACGCTTGACCAGAGGGTAAATCAGAAGCGGGAAAAAATCAATCCAGGGAAGAACATCTTGACCCCGCGAACCTGAAGGGGTATACTATAGCTGACTAAATTACTCACCATTTGGAGAATCCCATGGTCACGCTCACCGAAAACGCGGTTAAAAAAGTCGAAGAATTTTTCGAAGCCGAGGAAGAGGCGAAGGGAAAGTCCCTGCGCGTCGGCGTCACGCCCGGCGGCTGCTCCGGCTACGAGTACGCCTTCACGTTCGACGAGAAGAAGGACGGCGATACCGCCATCGATATGCCGAAGTTCACCGTCCTCATCGACCCCCAGAGCGCGCCGTTTCTCAAGGGCTCCGAGATCGACTACGACGAGTCCCCGACCAGCGCCGGCTTCAAGATCAAGAATCCGAACGTGAAAGGTTCCTGCGGCTGTGGCCAGTCAAACCAATTCTAAAACGGAAGTCATTTCTCTGACCGAGAAAGCGGCCAAGAAAATCCGCGCTCAGTTGGAGAGAGACGGCATTCCGGACGGCTGCCTGCGGATCAAGGTGTCCGCGGGCGGCTGCTCCGGGATGAACTATGAATTCGAATTCGCGAAGTCGCCTCAACTCACCGATCAAATCGTCGAGAGCGGAGGAGTGAAGGCGGCCGTCGACGCGAAAGCCGCGTTCTTCATCAAGGGCTCGACCGTCGATTGGCATCAGACCTTGATGGAGGCGGGATTCCGCGTCAAGAACCCCAACGCGACCGCTTCCTGCAACTGCGGCACTTCGTTCTCGACATTCTGACTCCCGCACCCTATACTGGAAGCGTGAACCCCGTTCGCGCCGTCAAGGAGTTCCTCGTCGCGCCGCCGCCGGACGCGCTGTGGCCGGTGTTTTCCGACACCGACAGAATGAACCGCGCGATCAACTTCGATCCCGTCGTGTACGACGATCCGCCGGAAGGCGCGGTGACGCGCGTCGCGCACTCCAAGATGCTCGGTTTTCTCCCGTCCTCCTGGAATGAGCCCCCGTACGAATTCGTCGCCGGGCGCTATTACAGGATCCGCCGCGCGATGCACGGGGGACCGTTCCTGCGGTATTCGTTCGGCGTCGATCTGTCTCCCGAAGCGGGGGGGACGCGCGTCGCGCTCGCGCTCGAGATCGAACCCCGGAACGCGTTCTTCGGCTGGCTCGCGGGCAAAGCGGCTCCGGCGCAGCTCGAGAAAATCGCCGTCGGCCTCGGGGGCTTCGCCGACTCCGTCGCGGCCGGGAGCCGCGCCGTGTTCCCGTCCGCGCGCAAAGCCCCTCGCGTGAACCGCACGCATCTCTCGAAAGTCCTCGCCAGAATGGCGGAACGCACGGAACCCGCCGTGCTCGAAAGCATCCGATCCTTTCTCGTTTCGGCGGCAGACCCGGACGTCCTGGGGATGCGCCCTTTCGCGCTGGCCGACGCATGGAAACTCGACCGCGTCGCCGTGCTTCGCGCGTTCCTGCATGGAAGCCGCGAAGGCCTCTTCGATCTGCGCTGGGAGATTCTCTGCCCGAACTGCCGGGTCCCCAAAGCCGGCTTCTCCGCCCTCGCGGATCTCGACGCGAAGGCCCATTGCGGAACCTGTGAGATCACCTTCGACGGGGAATTCGACCGCAACGTCGAGGTCCGCTTCTCGGTGCACCCGTCCGTGCGCAAGGCCGTTCACGCGGATTTCTGCATCGGAAGTCCCGCGAAGGCCTCGCACCGGGCGCTGCAAATCCCGCTCGGACCCCGGGAAACCCGGACCGTCGAAGCGACGCTTGAAAACCGTCGATACTACTTCCGGACGCTGAAGGGCTCGAGCCGACGCGCGCTGCTGCCGCATCCGGACGCCTCCGCCTCTTTCGAGCTTCGCGCGGAACCCCTCGATTTTGAATTTCGCTTCAAGCCCGGCCCGGTTTCGCTAACGCTCGTAAACCCGTCCGAGGAGCCCGTCTGGGCCGTCGTCGACCGTGAACACTGGTCGGATCTCGGCGCGACCGCGGCGTTCGTCACGACGCAGCAGGATTTCAGGGATCTGTTTTCTTCCGAGGTCCTCGCCCCGGGTCAAAGCGTCGCGATCCAAAACATGGCGATTCTCTTCACCGACCTCAAAGATTCCACCGCGACCTACACCCGCATCGGCGACGCCAAAGCCTACTCGCTGGTGCGGCGGCATTTTGAGATTCTCATCGGAGCGCTGCGGGCCCACAACGGAGGCGTCGTCAAGACGATCGGGGACGCGGTGATGGCGGCGTTTAGCGTTGCGGACGACGCGGCCTCGGCGGCGGTGGCCATCCAGGCAGCGATCGCCGCCCACAACGCCGAACGCCCCCCCGGGGAACCCGAGATCGTCGTCAAACTCGGCCTGCACGCGGGACCGGCGATCGCGGTCACGATGAACGATCTACTCGACTACTTCGGAACCACCGTCAATACCGCGGCCCGGGTGCAAAGCACCAGCGAGGGCGGAGACATCGTCTTGACCGGGACGGTCCTCGAAAGTCCGGGGGTCCGCGAACTTCTGGAACGGGACGGGGGAACTTTGGCGCGGTTTCGGGCCGGCCTCAAAGGGCTCGCCGACGACTATCCGCTGTGGCGATTTACGCCTAAATCAGCCACAATAGTCTAACGCCGCACGCTATTCAAGGAGAATCCGCCGATGGCCCTTGTCGAATCCGTTTCGATTCCGCTCGGAACCCCGATGCCCCCATTCTCGCTTTCCGACCCTTCCGGGAAGCGCTTCGATTCCACGCGCCTTTCAGGACAGAAAGGCCTGCTCGTCGCTTTCACCTGCAATCATTGTCCTTACGCGATCGCCGTTTGGCCCCGCTTGATCGCCCACGCCCGCGACTTCAAGACGCTCGGCGTCGAAACCGTCGCGATCAACCCGAACATTCATCCCGGATATCCCGAGGACGCCCCGGCGGCGATGATCGGGAAAATCTCCGAGTGGGGAATTCCCTTCCCCTACTTGGTGGATGAAACGCAGGAAACCGCGAAGGCGTTCAAAGCGCAGTGCACGCCGGACCTGTACCTCTTCGACGCGCAGGGGACCCTCGCGTACCATGGCCGCATCGACGACGATTGGCAGGACGAAAAAAAGGTCTCCCGCCGGGAACTCGCGGAAGCCGTCGAGGCCCTCGTGTCGGGAGAGAAAATCACCGCGGACCAAAAACCTTCGATGGGCTGCTCCATCAAATGGAAGTGAGGACCTTCCCATGAAAAAGAATTTCGTCGCGATTCTCGCGGTGCTCGTCGTGGTCGACCTCGCCGCGATGGGACTCTGGTGGCGCCACAAGCAAAAAAAGGAGCCGGCCCCGACGCCCGTCGAGATGACTCCGGCCGCGCCTCCGGAAACCCGGCCGGCGCCCGAACCCGTTTCGGCGGGGTTCCGATCCGAATCGGCGCCGAGCCGTATGAACTCGGGATACGGGATGAGCCTTTTCGGCCCCGGGATCTCGCCCGGCGGCTGCGAAACGATGGAGGACTGCGAAACCTACTGCCTGAAGCCCGAAAACGAGAAGGAGTGTCTCGCGTGGACGCAAGGAGACGCGGAAAAGAAACGCAAGAAGCAGGAATCCGTCGATGCGGCGGCGATGCCGATGCCCGCCCCGCCTCGGATCGCCGAAGCCGACTTCAACACCCCCGGGAACTGCCAGGGGAAAGCCTGCGCGGCCTACTGCCGCAGCCACGAAAATCTCGATGAGTGCCTCGACTACTGCACGGATCCGCGCTACAAGAAGAAGTGCCTGCAGTGGGGCGTAGGCGGAGCGCTGCGCGAGGCGATGTCGGGGGCGCTCGTCGGAACCGCGGAAGTGATCGACTCCGAGGCCTTCGAAATCCTGCAAAAAGCCGAACGCCGGTAGCGGCCGCTCAGTCTTTGAGCAAAGCGCGGGCGATGACGAGGCGCTGAACCTCGCTCGTTCCCTCGTAAATTTCCGTCACCCGCGCGTCCCGGAAATACCGTTCGACGGGGAATTCCCGGACATACCCGTTGCCGCCGTGAATCTGAACGGCGTCAAAAACGACTTTATTCGCCGTCGTGGAAGCGAAGAGCTTCGCGCGCGAGGCCTCGAGCGTCGCCCGGCCGTCGGCCGTCATCTTCGCCGCGGCGCGCCGGGTCAGCAACCGCGCGGCCTCGATGGCCGTCGACATGTCGGCGAGTTTGAACTGCGTGGCCTGGAATTCCGAGAGCGCCTTGCCGAACTGCCGGCGCTCCTTCGCGTACGCGAGGGCCTCGTCGAACGCTCCCTGGGCGATGCCGACCGACTGGGCGGCGATCCCGATGCGCCCGCTGTCGAGCGCGCCGAGCGCGACCTTAAACCCCATATTCTCCGCTCCGATCAGGTTTTCAGCCGGGACGCGGCAGCCGCGAAAAATCAATTCACAGGTTTCCGAACCCCGGACGCCCATCTTCTTTTCCTTCTTTCCGACCTCGAAACCGGGGGTACCCTTCTCGACGATCAGGCAGGAAATTCCATGGCTCTTCTTCTCCCGGTCGGTGGACACGTAAACGGTGAAGACCTGGGCGATATTGGCCGAAGAAACCCAGGCCTTCGTGCCGTTGAGCACGAAGAAATCGCCGTCGCGCTTGGCCTCGCAAACGAGACTTCCCGCGTCCGTGCCCGATCCCTGCTCGGAGAGACTGTAGGCGCCGATCCATTCGCCGGAGGCGAGTTTGGGAAGATACTTCTTCTTCTGAGCGTCGGTGCCGTTCTTGAGCAGAGCGCCGCAAACCAGCGAGTTGTGAACCGTAAGACAGATTTGAAACGCCGCGCAGGTCCGGGCGATCTCTTCCATCACGCAGACATACCCGACCTGGTCGAGCGCGAGCCCCCCGAATTCCTCGGGGACCATCAGCCCGAAGAGCCCCAACTCCCCGGCCTCCCGGTAGAATTCCATCGGGATCGTCTCTTCCTCGTCGAAGCGCTCCGCGGCGGGCTTCAGCCGCTTTTGAGCGAACTCACGCGCGGTTTCCATGGCCATCTGCTGATCTTCGGTGAGCGAGAAATCCATAAGCCTATTTGTCCTTCCAATCGTAGAAACCGCGCCCGGCCTTGCGGCCGAGACGGCCCGCTTCGACCATCTTGCGAAGCAGAGGGCAGGGGCGGTATTTCGGATCGCCCAGCCCGTCGTGGAGTACCTCCAGAATGTACAGGCAGGTATCGAGGCCGATAAAGTCCGCGAGCGTCAGCGGACCCATCGGATGATTCATCCCGAGCTTCATGACGGTGTCGATGTCTTCCTTTTTCGCGACGCCTTCCATGAGCGCGAAGCAGGCCTCGTTGATCATCGGCATCAGGATGCGGTTGGAGATAAAGCCGGGAAAATCCTCGGAGCAGGCGGGCGTCTTGCCCAAAGCGCCCGTCAGCGCATGAATCGCGCCGTAGGTTTCGTCGGAGGTATCGACGCCGCGAATGATCTCCACGAGCTTCATCACCGGAACCGGGTTCATGAAATGCATCCCGATGACCTTGGCGGGGCGTCCGGTCGCCGAGGCGATTTTCGTGATCGGAAGAGACGAGGTGTTCGACGCGAGAATCGCGGCCGGAGAACAGACTCGATCGGCCGTCTGGAAGATCTTCGTCTTCAACTCCAGAATCTCGGGAACCGCCTCGATGACGAGATCGGCGTGCCTCGCCGCGGTCTCGAGATCGGGCTCCGTTCTCAGTCGGGCGAGGGTCGCGGCTTTATTCGCCTCGCTCAAGGCTCCCTTCTGTACCTGGCGGTCCAGATTCTTGCCGATCGTAGCGACCGCAAGCGCCAGGCGCCCCGCGTCGACGTCGACGAGCGTCGCCTCGAAGCCGGCCTGAGCGAAGACATGGGCGATGCCGTTTCCCATTTGACCACCGCCCACCACGGTTACGTTCTTGATATCCATAGGGGCGTATTCTAACATACCCCCGCGTGCACACCTCCAACGAACGCCTTTCCTGGATCGCGCCGACGGCGGTCTTCCTTTATTTTTTGGCACTTTTCGCGTTCGTCCATACCCGTCCCGGAGGACAAGTAGAACGCGACGGATACTTCCACGCACGCGCATCGCAAACCTTGCTCTCACGGGGTCTCTCCCGCAAATTCCCGTGGACTCAGGCGAGCGTGTGGAAAGACTCCTTCCACGATAAGGAGTTTCTCTATCATGTCTGGCTCGCCCCGTTCTCGCGGGGGGACGCCCCGATTCGAGGGGCCGCCGCCGCGAGCGGCGTGCTCGCCGCCGCGGTGTTTGCGGCCTTTTTCATTTTCTTAAGAGCCAACCGCGTGCCGTGGCCGCTGTTGGGCACCGCTTTGCTCGCATCCATCGGCGGTCCGTTCCTATTAAGACTTTCGTTTGTGCGGGCGCACGTGCTCGCGGTGCTTCTGTTCGTCGTCGCCCTGCACTATCTCGTCCGAAGACGGAAACGAGAACTGGCCGTCGTCGGCTTCGCGCTCGCCTGGTCCTATTCCTTTCCGCTCGTCCTGCCGGCGTTCGCGGGACTCTATTGCCTTGGACGCTTTTTGACGGGCAAAGACGCCGAGTGGGGCCTTGCCGCAGCGGCGCTCGTCGGAGTCCTGCTCGGCCTGGCGATCCATCCGTACACGCCGCTCACGCTCGGAACGCTCTGGACGCATCTCCAGATTCTTTGGATCGCGATCGGCCAAAGAAGCATGGCCGCCGTCGAGGTGGCTCGCGAATTCGCCCCGTACGGAACCCGGGACTTTATTCTCGCCTATCCCGGCTTGCTGCTGGCGGGCGCCGGACTCTGCGCCGGAGGGTGGCTTTCGGCGAAAAGGGCCTCCGCCGAAACCCTCGGACTGATCATCGCCGCGGCCGCGAGCTGTGTGCTGACGCTCGCGTTCTCCCGGGCGATCGAGTACGCCGCGCCCCTGACCGCCGCCGCCGCGCTATTCGCCGCCCGCGACGCGCTCGACGAGGAGACCGTCTCGCGCATGCTGGCTTGGTTCAAGAAGGAAAATCGTTGGCCCGGGTTCGTGAAGCCCGGACTCTTCCTTATCCTTTTCGGCCTCCACGTCCACAGTCTCGCCTATGTCGTGGAAATGTCGGAGGGGAACGATCCTCCCCGATTCGCCGGAGCCGCGAAATGGATGGCCGACAATTTGGAAGAGGGGGAGACCGTCGCGAATTTATGGTGGGACGATTTCCCCGAGCTCTACTACAGCGCTCCGCGACAGACCTTTTTGGTCGGACTCGATCCGACCTTCATGCTCCGCTGGGATAAGGAAAAGGCGCTGAAGCTGGAATTGATGCGAACCGGACGCGCGCCCTTGGATCCCGACTGGATCGCCGAAACCTTCGGGGCGCGCGTTTTGGCTTTGCGCGCGCCGAGCGCGCGCTTCTATCCGCAGCTGCAGCCGTCGGGCTGGCAGCCGGTTTACCTCGACCGCTACGCCGCCGTTTACGCGCTGAAGGGTCCGTAATGCGAAAATGGGTGTCAGGGCGTCACTTTGTCACTTTTGGGAAGTTCAGTTGATAGGCGCTGGATTTGAAAAGTGACAAAGTGCCGGCCTGACGCCGGATCGGAAACCGATCCTGAGTTGAACGGCGGTGGAACCGGGTTGCCTCAGTTGGTGAATCAAATCAATGTAGGCGAGCGGATTACCGAGACGGACGCGTTGGGACACTCACAAATTTACGAGACCCTCGGGAAAAGCGGTCTTAGAAGAATTACGAAGGTCACGAATGCCGCCGGGAACTCGCAAGCATTCGAGTACGACGCCGACATCAACCTGAAGTCGCAGACGGACGAATTGGGTCGGAAGACGGCCTTCAGCTACGACGACAAAGGGAACGTCACGGCCGTCGTCGACCCCTTAGGGAATGTCACTCAAATCGAATATGGGACCCTGAGCCAGGTCACGGCGTTTACCGACCCCCGCTGGAATCGGACGACGGTCACGCTTGACGCAAAAGGCAACGCGGTGGAGGTGCGCGACCCGCTCAACAACGCTGTACAAGCGAGAAATCTGAGCGACGGCAGGGTGGCGGCGGCAAAAGACCCGCTGGGCCGTGAGACTTCGTTTACCTACGACGGCCGCGGCGAATTGGCGACGGTCACCGACGCGCTCGGGCGCACGGTGACACTGGAGCGGGACGCGCTCTCGCGAGTGAGGAAGCAAATCGGACCGGAAGGGCAGGTCGCCTCGTTCGAGTACGACAACCAGGGGAACGTCACGAAGGTGATCGACGCGATGATGGGCGTGACGGCGATGACCTACATCCCGGGACGGGAGGGGAGGCTTTTGGAAAGGGTCGTCGACGCGCGGCACGAAGGCACGGCGATCGGGACGACCTTCGGCTACGACGAGATAGGCCGGCCTACCTCGGTCACGAACGCGGTGGGCAAGACCCTGACGGTACAGTACGACCTCAAGAGCCGGCCCACGACGATCACGACGCGGCGCGGCCATTCGATTTCGATCACCTACGACGCATTGGACCGGCCCATCAAGATCACGGCGCCCGAGGGCGACACGACCTTCGTTTACGACGCGGTCGGCGATGTGACCCGCATGGCCAAGTACGACGGGTCGTCGGTCGATTTGGTCTACGACGCTCTGGACCGCGTGACGCAGGCGACGCAGAAGCTGCCGGGTGGGTTTACGGCGACGCTTTCCTACACATTCGACGCGAACGGCAACCGTACGAGCATGAGCACGCCGTGGGGGAGCTTCAGCTACACCTACGACGTGCTGGATCGCGTGACTTCCATTTCAAATCCTTTCGGGCAGATTATCCAATTCCAGTACGACGCCTTGGGGCGCCGGACGCAGATGAGCTACCCCAACGGGACGAAGACGAATTACTCTTACGACCCCGTGGGGCAGATAGCGCAAATCGTGCATATGAAGACGGGCGAACAGACGGCCTTCGCGTTTAAGAACTACGACTACGACCCCTCGGGCAACCCGACGGCGATCACCGACACGGCAGGGGCGCATACCTTCACCTACGACGATCTCGACCGGCTCGAGACGGCTAACCACCCGCCCGCGGCGGGGCTGCCGCGCAATTCAGAAAGCTTTACCCACGATAAGGTGGGCAACCGGCTTTCGGACGCGGTGCGTACGGGCTACGCCTACGACGACGCGAACCGCATCCAGTCTGATTCGGCGTATACTTATACGAGCGACGACGACGGGAATGTGACTTCGAAGACCGATAGAACGACCGGCGAGAGGACGACCTTCGTTTACGACAGCGGGAACCGGCTGATACGGGTCGAGGCTTCGACTTATACGATTGCGTCCTATCAGTACGGTCTTACGGGCGACCGTGTTGAGAAGATCGTGGGCGGGGCGACGACGCGCTTTGTGTATGACGGGCGCCGCGTGTTGGCGATCTTGGACGCCTCTAATAATCTGTTGGCCTTGTTTACGAACGGGCCGGGAACCGATGAGCCGCTGATTATGCGTCGCGGCGGGAATGACTACTTCTATCACCAGGATGCGCTCGGGAATGTTAAGGCGTTGACCGATAGCCAAGGGCAGATTGTCGAGACGGTGCAGTACCAGGCGTATGGGCGGGCGGTGGTCAAGGACGCGATGGGGAATATGCATGCGGCCTCGACGGTGGGGAATCCGTTCCTTTTTGCGTCGAGGGAGTTGGATGCGGAGACGGGGCTGTACTACATGCGGCAACGGTATTACGACGCGGAGATTGGGAGGTTTTACTCGGAGGATCCAGTAATTGCGGTCAAATTTGTACGCGTTCTCTCTAAACAATCCGGTTCTCTTCACAGACCCCCTTGGTCTTGAACCAATTAATCGGGGAACCAACTTCAGTGGAACATGTGGCTGCGATCCGAATCAATTTGATGGAATTGACTTCAATGGGGTTGACATCTATGAAAACGCAAATTTTGCCAAGCTGTTGCCAAAATGGAACCCTGCGACATTCCCGATTTACGCCCAGTTTTTTAGGGATGGGGGCTTGTTTGATTATGGGGAAGCGTGGTATCCCGGGGTTAAGGACCCTGAACTCGAGCAACACCAGGGGGCCATTAATGCGCACCGTTTTGGGAACTTCAATTTCGGAGTCATGATGGCTGCCTCCGGCTTCCCCGAACAAGAGGCCTTATGGATCGCAGGGTTTGTGCGTCAAGTGAAGGGAAGAAACCCTGAGAGAGGCGAGGGAAGTACTGGTATCCCATTTGGGATCAAAGCCAAGTATCCCTTTGGAAACATCCCGGGGCCCGCTAAGGACATCCAAAGCGGATACGATTTTTACCAACGGTGTATCCGATGAAAAAGAGATTGGGTGCTCCAAAATTGACACAGAAACCAATATGGCGAACCCTTTTCTCATTCATTGGATTCTGCATCTTGATTTCAGCATTTCTAATTATCGGAGCCGAGCAGATTCTTCAGAGAAGAGAACGATGGGGGGAAGTTTATTCTCCCGCCAGAACCTACGTCGTGACGATAATTCACGAGTCTCCGCGGATCGGATTCTTAGGATACGGGGGTGATGGATTAAGCTACTTCCATTTGGACAAGAGGCGATGGTACGTTGACTGGATACCAGGGGGTGCAAGAATTTTCGGTTCGGACGTCCTTGTCTTGTACGGCCACGTTCTTCCATATGGCATTACTTGGCTCGATGAAAATCACCTTCAAATTCGCTTACGTTATCCCATTGAATATGAGTACGACTACTACGGAACCAAGGTTAAGATCTATAGGAACAAGCGGAGCACATGGGGTCAGGTAAAAATTGGTTTCGGAGTTTTAGGCGACGATGAGACATCTGATCCGAGGGAAGTTACGATTGATCCCAGCTAATTCAAATCGGGAAGAGGATGATGGTTAAGAGGTTGATCTTGAAGTAACTTAAGATTGTGAAATCTTGGTGGAGGCCCCATGTCTTACCAAACCCCATCAAGCGCCCGTTCGATCCCGACGATACCCCTCGTCAATCGAGCGTTTGAAAAAGCCGTAAGCCGTTTATTAATCACCGCCGCCCTCCTAACGCCCCTCCAGGCGCTAGCAGCCCCTTCATTCATATCCCCCAAAACCTTCCGCACCCGTCAACTCACAAAAACCCCGCTCACCCTCATCGACATCCGCCCCCCCGACGCCTACAAGAAGGAGCACATCCAAGGTGCCCTAAGCGTCCCCCTGGAAACCCTCCGCACCTGGCAGCCGCCGTCGAACGCCCCCATCGTCGTCTACTGCGTCTGCCCCAAAGACGAAGAAGCCGCCGCCATCCTGATAGAACGCGGGTTCACCAACACGACGGTGCTCGAAGGCCGGTTCGCCGCGTGGAAGAACGCCGGCTACCCCGTCGTCCGCTACGGCCGCGGGGTCGGGGGGAAGGACCCGCCGCTGGAGCGCATCGACGCGAAACGCGCGAAACCCAAGGTCGAGGACGGTTCCTTACTCCCGGTCGACGTACGACCCGAGGCCGAGTACAGAATGGGACGCCTGCCGGGCGCGGTGCACGAACCGCTGGAGCGCATCCGTCTCGCCGTACCTGCGTTTCCAGAGGGAAAGACTCTGCTCGTGTACGGGCGGGTCGGTGCGCGCGCCAGGGAGGCCGCGAAGACGCTGAGACAGGCGGGCTATGCCGTGACCGAGCTCTCCGGCGGAATCGCCGGTTGGGCCGCGAAGAAGTATCCGATGGAGGTCGAATAAGGTGAAGCTCGAACGGCTGGGAGTGGCGCTGGCCCTGGTCGCCGCGTTCCCGGTCGAGCCGGAGGCCCAGCTATCGGGCCCGTACTGCGCGGAGGTCAAGCTCGAAATCGTCCAGGAGGCGACGCTCGAGCGCGAGGCCTTCGACGCGCGCCTCGTCATCGACAACAACGTCGCCGACCAGGCCTTCACCAACCTGCGCGTCAGCATCTTCATGAAGGACGAGCAGGGGGCGTCGGCGAATCGCACCCGCCGTCGGCGGCCTGAAAAATCCCGCCTTCCGCCTCCCCAAGTTCCCGCAACGCCACCTGCCCCATCTTCACAATCGCCGAATGACACCGGTTCAGATAGCGCGCAAGATCGACCGTTCTCTCGCCGTCATTAAGCGCCTCCAGCACGAAGCGGCGCCGCACCGACGAAAGAAACCGATTCTTTCCCCGGCCCCGTAGGTCTTTGACACCGACCCCATACCGGCGACTGAACCGCAGCGCCCTCTCCTCGAGCGGCTCCCTAACCCGCAACCGCGGCCCGGCCTCGGCGATGACCCGGGCCTGCTTCACTTCGTCCGGTTCGTCCGCCGTGTCCTCCGCCTTGAAGGGATCGACGACAATTTCCGGATTTTTGATTCCCGCGAGAACGTATCGTCGATACGCGTCCCGAGCCGCAGCCGGAGTTTTACCGAAGAAACTTAAGCCGAATTTCGGATTGATTCCGGCGATGACGCGCCGTCCCAGATACACGCCGTGGCTCGACCAAGGCCAATCGGCGGGGTCCTCCACAAGCCCGGCGCGAAGCGGATTCAAATCGTTGTAGCGCAGCAGTTCCATGAAGTAGTCGTCTCCTCCGCAGAGGATCGACTTATAGCGATCCTGAAACAGATGTCCGCGCCTGCCGTACTTTTTGTTGAACGCCTTCGAGTAGCGGCTCAACAGCACCCGCATGATCCGGGCCATCGAAACTTCGCCCAACCGAAGCAGCAGGTGAAAGTGGTTGCCCATCAGACACAGCGACGCGCCCTCGAAATTGAAGCGGCCGGCCACCTCGCCGTAAATCTTGAGGAACAGCCACCGGTCGGCGTCATCCAAGAAGATCGGCTGACCGTCGTTTCCGCGCGCCATGACGTGGTGGATGGTCCCCGGCGCGTCCCATCTCGGCTTGCGTGCCATGCCGCTTCGTACGATTCAGGATCGGAAAGGTTCCCTCTACAATTTTCAAAAGTGACAAAGTGACGCCCTGACACCCATAACAACAATCTAGGTCTTTTGGGGAAGGGAGGTGTTCCCTTTGGGCCTATTTTCACTTTTACCCGGTTGGGGTAGTATCTAAACACGGGCACCGCCCCAGCCGAGCGAGGCGAATGGTGGATTCGCAGAGGACGGTCCCGAATTTGGAGGTGGTTCCGTGGTTTCCTTTCTCTCTCTCGCCGTCCTAACGACGTCTTTGCTCGCACCGTCCGTTCACGCGCAGCAAAAACCCGACGCGACCTTCACTCCCGCGATGTTCGAAGCGGCGATGAAGAATCCGAAGCAGTTTACGCTCGATGAAGGATCCGTCGAGATCGTGAAACTTTCCGAAGAGGAAGCGAAGCAGTATAAACCTACCGACTTCGTCGGCATTCCGAAACCGCCGACCGGGACGGGACCCGGCACGGGACCGACCACGCCGTTCCCCGGCGGCGGCGGAGACGACACGCTGCGCACGATCGACCAGATCATCAACATCGGCAAGAAGATCTGGGAGATCATCGAGAAGAACAAACCTGTCGTCGACCTGAAAAACGACTACGCGACCGCGGTGCCGGAAGGGATCACGCACTGGTCCCAGCTCGAGCGCTGGAACGCTCCGAAAACGACTCTGTACCGTCTCGCGGCGAAAAACGCCTACGGCATCGAAACCGTCGGAGTCACCTTCGCTGTCATCCGTACCTGGGGCGGGTCCTACAAAGGAAAGGGGAAATTCCTTCACGGCGTGACCGTCGAGCCGCTGAAAGTCGACGTGCTCTGGGGCTACACGCTGAACATGAACGCGACGATCCCCAGCGTCGTCAACGTCGGAAGCTCCGAAGACCCGATCGCGGCGATGACGGTCAAGCTCGGATGGACGATCAAAACCGTCATTAAGGAATCGCAAGGCTCCGGCGTTTACTTCGTTCGAGGCGACGGACAGTTCTCGGACATCGGCGCTCGGTCGAGCTTCGCGAAATCGAAAGATGGCAAGAATGTTCATAAGAAACTTGAAAAACTCGAGGTTCGCGCGCCTTTCTAGAATTAGCTGGGAATTTTCGACCTAGATCGCCCTCGGGTCTAAGGATCCGGGGGCGATTTATATTGGATTTGACCTGATTTATTGACACTTTTGGAGCGAAATGATAAATTAGCTCCGCTTCCTTGCAGGATAGAATTCCAACACTCAAAAAATCTCTTCATACCTCCCCTAATCAATGGCAAATCCCGTTAAACGCAAAGATTTCCTCTGGATGGGCTGGGGCGCCTTCGCGGCGTTCCTCGGCGGCGCCGGCGCCGCGACGACCCGATTCTTCGTGCCCAACATCCTTTACGAACCGTCTCAGAAATTCAACGCGGGAAAGGCCGAAGATTTCCCGATCGGCGTCTCGACCCTGTGGTTCAAACAGCAGCGCGTGTGGATCGTGCGCAGCGCCCAAGGGATCTACGCGCTCTGGGCGCGCTGCACCCACTTAGGGTGCACGCCCAACTGGTTCATCTCGGAAATGCGCTTCAAATGCCCCTGTCACGGGTCGAACTACAACCCGGCCGGCGACGTGCTCGCCGGACCGGCTCCGAAGCCGTTGTGGCGCTGCCGCGTCGAGATCACCGCGACGGGCGATCTTGTGATCGATAAGGCTATCCTCGAAAACCGCGCCGGCGTCCGCGAGAAGGCTCCGTTCTTCGCGGAATACGCGTAACCGGAAATTTTATGGCACTTCCCGAAATCTCACTCGATAAAATCGAAAAAGAGGTCACGAACTCCCAGATTTGGAAGTCGATGTTCCGAAACTGGCCGTGGCAGGATACCGCCCGTCACCGGGCCCGCCACATCGTCGACAACGTCTGGCTGCACCTGCATCCGGCGAAGATCCAGCCCCGCGCCCTCCGCTGGACCTTCACCTGGGGACTCGGCGGAATATCCTTCCTGCTGTTCCTCATCCTGACGATCTCCGGCGTTCTGCTCATGTTCTACTACCGCCCGACGGTGGAACTCGCCTACCAGGACATGAAGGATCTCGAGTTCGCGGTCAGTTTCGGCATCTTCCTGCGCAACATGCATCGCTGGTGCGCGCACGCAATGGTGACGGTCGTGATGCTGCACATGATCCGGGTGTTTCTCACCGGTTCCTATAAGAAGCCCCGTGAATTCAACTGGGCCGTCGGAGTCATCCTGTTAAAGCTGACGCTGTTTTTGTCCTTCACCGGGTACCTGCTGCCCTGGGACCAGTTGGCGATCTGGGCCGTGACGGTCGGCACGAATATGGCCGGGGCCACGCCGGTGCTCGGAAACGAGGGGCCGTTCGCGAATCTGCTCGGCATGACGATCTCCAACGACGTGCGCTTCGTCCTGCTCGGAGGGACGACGGTCGGGGCGAACACCTTGCTGCGCTTCTACGTGATGCACTGCGTCGCCGTGCCGCTCATTACCGGCGCCCTGATCATCCTGCACTTCTGGCGCATCCGCAAGGACACCTTCTCGGCCGCCCCGTTGGCGAAGAACGAAGAAAAGGCGGACGTGTGGCCCAACCTCGTCGTACGCGAATACATCGCCGCGGCCGCGGTAACCGCCTTTATCTTCTTCCTCAGTGTTTACGCCAACGCGCCTTTGGAGGAAATCGCAAACCCGAACGTGACGCCCAACCCGTCGAAGGCCCCTTGGTACTTCGTCGGCCTCCAGGAACTGCTCGTCTACTTCGATCCTTGGATCGCGGGCGTCCTGCTGCCCGGCATCATCATCGGCGGGCTCTGCGCGATCCCGTACCTCGACACGAGCAAAAAGGGCATCGGCTACTACACCTGGTCCGAGCGTCCGTTCGCCAACGCCCAGTTCATGTTCGGCATCGCTTTCTGGTTCATCCTTATCACGATCGGATACTTCTTCCGCGGGCCGAATTATTTCTGGTACTGGCCGTGGGAAAGCTGGTTGGTGCACAAACCCGTGTCGGCTCCGACCTGGAGTTTTTCACTGCCCGTCGGCGTCACCTTGCTCGCCGCCTACGGCGCGCTCGGGATGACGCTGCCCCGCCTCATCAAATCCGAAATTTGCTGGCGGAAGGCGTCGGGCGCGTTCCTCGGCCTCTTTGCGCTGGTCGGATTATGGATGAAATTCGGGGGGGATATCTCGACCTGGCGCGTCGTCACGGTCGGGGTACTTTTGTATTTGACCTTCCTCTTCGGGTTCCTCTACCCGCAGCGCTATATCCGCGACCTCGATCTGCCCCGTTACACGATCACCCAAGCCTTGGTGCTTATGCAAATGGGCGTACTTGTCAAAATGGGACTGCGGCTCGGGCTCGATGTGAAATACATCCTCGAACTGCCTCAGTTTAACCTGAACATATAAGATCATGCATCGAAAACTCTTCTACCTCTTCAACTTCCTGGTGCTGGGACTCTTCGTCGCCGCCGGGGTCGTCGATAACCACCGCGAGTGGAAAGGCTATCAGAAGCAGTACAAGCGAATGGAGATCTCGCGCCTCGAGGGCGAACTCGCCTCGGCCGATGCGGAGCAAAAGCCGAGTTTGGAACTCGCGCTGAAAACGGCGAAGGCGATGCCCATCCGGCTTCGCCAAGCGATGTCGCCGGATTTAAACCGCTACGACCGCTGCGTTTCCTGCCATCTGGGCATAGATCCCGAAACCAACCCCGCCCAGGTCAACGCCTACGCGGAGCATCCGTTCAAAGCGGGCGACATTCCCGAACACAAAGCCCACCCGGCGAATAAATTCGCCTGCACCTCGTGCCATCAAGGCCAGGGACTCGCGACCACGATGGAGGACGCGCACGGTCTCGTGAAGCACTGGGAAGAGCCCTTGCTCCGCGACCCGTACATCCAGGGGAGCTGCGTCCGCTGCCACGGCAACTTCGAAGAAATCCGAGGCACTGAACAAGCCAAGCGCGGCAAGGCTCTATTTGCCAAAATCGGATGCATCGGCTGCCATTCCATGAAAGGCTCCGGCGGGGAGGTTTCCGTCGATTTGGGCGACATCGCCGACAAACCGGCGTCCCGCATCGATTGGTCCAACACGGGGCCTTTGCCCCCGCACCAACGCAACATCCTCAACTGGATCGAAATGCACCTGACCAAGGACACGATCGAGCTCATCCCAGGGGATCCCCACGGACACTCGTGCGCCCATCTCGCCGAGTGCGAACCCGTCGCCCCGTCCGGCATGCCCCCGTTCTATGAGGAGCTCTCCTACGAGGACGCTCAGGCTCTGACCACCTACATGCTGGGGATGACCGACAAGAAACTTCCCAAGGAATTCAAGGTTCCCGCTTCCGCCAAACCGGAGCCGCGCTATGCCGATTCGATCGAACACGGCAAGGCCGTCTTCACGAAATTCGGATGCGCCGGCTGCCACGGCGAAGGCGGAGCGTCAGGGCGTCGGAATTTCAACGCTCTCGGAGAGGGACAGGACAAGACTCGCATCCATGAGGTTTCCGAGATGGCGAAAGGCAGGGAACCGACGCTGACGAAGGTGGTCGGGACCTACAGCCGCGACGAACTCCGCAAAAAGCTCCACGACGGGGTCGCCCCGTCGTCGATCGTCAAGTTTAACCCCGACGGCCCGACGCCGCCTCTGTTTATGCCCTCGTGGAAGACGAAGATCAAGGGCCAAGAAATGGAGGCCTTGCTGGACTACCTGTTCTCGATCGCCGAGAAATCAGGGGAGGAATGGTAACCATGAAACAATCACTCTTGCTTCTTTTAACGCTCTGCCTCGTCGGACCGGCGCTTGCGGCCGACTCCGTGGGGAAATCCGCCGCCGAGCTCGAGAAAGAAAAGGCGATGAAGGAACCCTTCGCCAACGATTTCGGCCCGGAAACGCTCCCGGAAAAGTATCTGAAAACGCTCTCGGCCGACGCGCAGAAGGGCTATAAGGCGCTGCGTGTTAAGTGCGCCCAATGCCACTCGGCCGCCCGTCCGCTGAACTCCCAGTTCGTCGAGACCGGCGGCAAGGACAAGGCCGCGCGCGAAGCGGCCGCGGCAAAACTGCAGAAATCCCACCCGGAACTCTTCGACAAGGAACATAAGAACCTTTGGCAGATCGAAGGCGCGATCTGGCAGCGCTACGTGAAGCGGATGATGAACAAGCCCGGCTGCGAAGTCACGAAGGAAGACGGCAAGGTCATCTGGAAGTTCCTGTCGGAAGATTCCCGCGAACGTAAACTGGAAAAACAGAAGGAATGGACCGCGCACCGCGAAAAGCTTCTCTCGGAATTCAAGAAAAACCACCCCGGCCGATATAAAGAACTCTATGCGCACTAAGTCCCTGATCATCGCCGCCCTTTGCGCCGTCGCCGTCGGCTGCGCCAACCGCGCGTCGGAAGGGAAAAAGCTCCCGCTCGAACTCGCGCAAATGGCCAAGAACGGAACGCTTCCCTACGCCCAAAAGGAAACCTCGGCGGCCGCCGGCGCCGCGGTCGACCCGGTCAAGGCCGCCCTCGAACAGTCTCTCAAGGAACCCTACGCCAACGACTTCGGGCCGGAATCCGTCAGCATCGCCGGCTACCCCGCGAAGGAACAGGAAGGCTATAAGAACTTCCTTGCCAAATGCACGCAGTGTCACTCCGCCGCCCGACCGCTGAACGCCCAGTATATCGACGACAACGCCGCGACCACGGACAAGTGGGTCTCCCATCATGAGAGCGGGGTCTGGAAGCGATTCGTCAAGCGCATGATGGCCAAACCCGGCTGCGCGGTGACGCCCGAAGAGGCCGGCGGCATCGTCGCGTTTCTCGTGCACGACTCGAAGGTCCGCAAGACGGGGGCGAACGCCGCCGCCTGGAAGGCGCGGCGCAAGAAGCTGCTCGCGGACTTCAAGAAGAAGCACCCGAAGCGCTACACGCTGCTGTACGGAAACTAGAATTTAGAGAAGCCCTTTCGCCGTCTTCAGCAGCGCCTTGATCGAGACCGGATCGTCGGAGTCGAAATACCCGACGATCCGGTTTTTTCCGTCAACCAGGACCAGGTTCTTCGAGTGCAGGATCATCTCGTCGGCGCTTGTCCCGTCGGCGACGGGAAGCTTGAACCCCTCGATGCAGAGCGTGCGCACCACGCCGGGGCCTCCGGTCAGAAAAATCCAATCCGCGCCGAGGCCGCGCTTGTACTTCGCCAAGCGCTCGGGCGTGTCGCCCGGGTCGACGCTGAAGGAAACGAGGCCGAGCGCGGGAATTTTCCGCCGGATTCGCTTCATCTTCGCCGCCATCATCGGGCATTGCGTCCCGCAATTGGTGAAGACGAACGCTCCGAGCCAGGCGCCCTTGAGGTCCGACGAGGAGAAAGGCTTGCCGGAGTCGTCGGTCAGCGAAAACGAGGGGATCGCAACGGGTTGGGCAAGCAGCGTCGCGCCGGGAACCGGAGTCGACGGTCTCCTCCGCACGACGACAAATAGCCCAAGCCCGCCCGTGATCGCAAGAAGCGCCGAGAAAACGACCGCGTTCTTCTTGAGGAGATCGATCATACGGCCAGGATCAGAGTAAAGACGGCGGGTAGGTAGAGCAGGCTCGCGCGAAACAGCCGCCGGGTATCGGTCTCGCCGAGCGTCCAGCTCGCGCGAAGGCCTACCGCCAAAAAGGCCGCTCCGAAGAGCAGGGCGCCGTAGCCGTAGGCCAATCCGGAGATTCCGAAATAGGTGGGAAGCATCGAGGCGACCAAGAGCGAGAAAGAATGAATCGCGATTTGAACGCGCGTCGAGCCGCCCTCCGGGTCGAGTACCGGCGCGACTTTAAAGCCCGCCCGCGCGTAGTCCTCGCGGTACAGCCAAAACAGCGCGAGGAAATGGGGGATCTGCCACAGCAGCTGAATCGCGAACAAAAGCCAGGCCCCGAGTTCGAGTCCACCGGTGGCGGCGGACCATCCGATCATGGGCGCAATCGCGCCGCTGACCGCGCCGAACCAGGTGCTTTGCGGGGTAAGGCGCTTGAGGGGGGTATAGAAGGCGATATACAAGGTGATCGTCGCCGCGGCGAGCACGGCGGATAGGGAATTGACGAACATCGCCAACAACGCGACGCCCCAGGCCCCGCAGGCAAACCCGAAAACCAAAGCCGTCCCCGGCTCCATGCGTCCTGCCGGCAGAGGACGATTCTTCGTGCGCTTCATCAGCGCGTCCGCGTCCCGCTCGAGGTACTGGTTTAGCGCCCCGCAGGAAGAAGAGGCGAGAACCGTTCCGAGCACGCACCACAAAAGGACGGATCCGTCGATGCCGCCCGCGAGGCGATAGCCGACGGCGGCCGTCAGCGCCACCAAAGAGGCGATGCGCGGCTTCGCGAGGATGAGATAGTCCTTCACGCCCGCTTCACCGCTCCGACACGGTACGCGCGCATCGTCCATAACACCGTCGCCGCTAAAATCAACGCCCCCATCGCCTGATGCGCCGTCGGAAGCAAAGCAAGGACGCCGATCGCCCGCGCGTCGCGCCCGAGCAAGGCGCCCAGACCGAGAAAAACCTGCAGAAGCGCCATCACCATCATGACGATCGAAACGCCGCGAACAGCGGGCCCGCCGTCGCTTTGCCCCAAATAGGCAGCCCGGGAAACGGCCCAGAAAGCCGCCGCGGCCCCGATTAAGTGGGGAACAAGACCCGCCCCCGTATGCCGCAAATACGCCCCTAAGGCGAGTTGGACGAAAAGAAGACCGATCGCGAGGGCTCCCGCCTTCCAAAGAGTTCCGCCGGGCGTCTCGGACGCCTCCCGGTACCAGGAAGAGCTTCCTTGGGCGATCGCGATCAAACAGGCGAACAACCCTTGCCCCAAAACCGCGTGGCTCGCCGAAATCTGCGGAGGAAGGCCGAAAAGAACCGTGACTCCGCCCAGCACGCCCTGGAGAACGATCCCCACGGCGGCGGCCAAGGACAACCGCCGCATCCAGCGCCGCTCGTCCGTGAAATGAATCCAAACGGCGAGAATCCAGGTCAGCGCGCCGACCATTCCCGCGATCATCCGGTGGCCGTGCTCGAAATACACCCCGCCGACCATCGCGGGCATGAATCGACCGTAGGACATCGGCCAATCCGGCACGGCAAGCCCGGAACCCGTCGAGGTCACCATCCCGCCGGCAAACAGGACAAAAAACGCGTAGAACGCCGACACGGCGGCGAAGCGGTGAAACGGCGATTCGCTCTCTTTCATAGCGGCCACCGCTCCTGAGACCCCTCGCCTTCTTTCATTAAACCCATCTTGGCGTACAGCTTGGCCTTCTCGCGCTCGGAACGTCGGATGTAGCAGACCAAAGATCCGAGAATCGCGAACACCGAGACGAGCATCATCCCGCCGCCGATATAGAAGGCCTTGGCAAGGTCCTTGTTGTCTCCGGTGCCGAAACAGGTCGCGCAGGACCAGGCCTCACCGGGAAGAAAAATTAAAGATAAATAGAGGAAATTAAGAATTCGCATCCGCACCCTTTCGCAAAAACCACTGGAGATACGGCAGTCCCGCGGCCAAACCGATCACCGAGCAGAAAGCAAGCGCGAAGTTGAACCCGCCCGAGCCCTCCAGCGCGCGCTGAACCGACCACGCGCCCAGGAAGGACAAGAGTCCGAGCGAGACGATGATGAAGAAGATATGAAAGGACCGAAGGGACATCGTACGCCTCTATTATAACACCGTTTAGTGAGACGCGCCGCCCTTTTCTTCGGAGTGCGCGGTCTTACCGGTATCCAAAATCGCGGGGTGCGCGTCATGCACATTCCGGTCGGTGATCAGCGCGAAATCGGCGATCGGAAGAACGAACAGGAACACCGCGAAAAACGCGGTCAACCCCAACACGTAGTAAATCAGGGCCTTCTCCCACTTGAGATGCATAAAAAAGGAGACGACGAGCGCGGCCTTGCCTACCGCGATCGCCAAGCCGATCAAGAGACCGAACGGCTTCGGGAAATGGAAATACGAGACCCCGACGGTCAAAGCGGTCAGCACGCACAGCATGCCGAACACCTTCAGGTAAAGGGCTTCGTGATCCTCGTGATGCGCCGCCGAAGCGGTTTCGGAAGGGGTCGTTTCGTTCATGATCAAAGCAGATAAAGCGCCGGGAAGAGGAAAATCCACACGACGTCGACGAAGTGCCAATACAACCCCGCGTATTCGACCCGTCCCTCGAAGAGCTTGTCGTCCCAGCCGCCGTTCTTGGCCCACCACATCAGGCCCAGGTTCCACGCGATGCCTACGATCACGTGCAGGCCGTGAAGCCCGGTCATCACAAAGTAGATCGAGTAGAAGATATTCGTCGAAGGGAAAATCCCGTGGGAAAATTTGACGCCGTATTCGACCGCCTTCACGATAAGGAAGCCGAACGACAGCAGCACGGTCAGCGCCATGAAGGCGGAGAAGCCCTTCTGGTCGCGCTTCTGCACCCGGGAATGCGCCGTCACGATCGTGACCGAAGAGGCGATCAGGATAAAGGTGTTGAGGGTCGCCAACGGAACGTTGAGCACTTCCCAACCGACGGGCCACGCAGGCGCGGCCGTCCGCAGAATGATGTAGGAGGTGAACAAGGTCCCGAAGAGCATGATCTCGGAAGCCAAAAACAGCCATAGGGCGAGCTTCCCGTCCGGGATTCCGACGTTCTCGTACGCAACGGTTTCCGTGCTCATCGGGCCGCCTCCGCATGTTCGCGGCTCTGGGGGAGCCAGTCTTCGTTATGATCCGGATGCGAGTATTCGTAGGGTCCGCGATAAACACGGGGAACCTTCGCGAAGTTGCCGTGGGGCGGCGGAGAGGGACAGTCCCAGTCGAGCGTCGTCGCCTTCCACGGGTTGGAATCGACGAGTTCTCCGCGGAACATGCTATTGAAGAAGTTGTATATGAACGGGATCTGGAACAGCATCAGTGCGATCGCCGAAATGGTGCTGAGCACATGCATCGGCTGCCCAATCAGGTTGTGAAGCTGGGCAGTCGGATCGAAGAGCCGCCGAGACTGGCCCTGCAGACCGATCACGAGCATCGGCATCAAGATCCCGTTCATCGCGATCACCGAACCCCAGAAATGAATCTTGCCGAGGCAGTCGTCCATCTTCCTTCCGAACATCTTCGGGAACCAATGATACACGCCCCCGAACAGGCCCATCAGCGAGCCGGTCACAACGACGTAATGGAAATGCCCGATCACGTAGTAGGTGTCGTGCAGATAGATATCGGTCACCGTCAACCCCAGGGGAAGCCCGGTCAACCCGCCGATGCCGAACATAGGAAGGAAGGACAACGCAAAGAGCATCGGCGTGGTAAACCGGATCGACGCGCCCTTCAAGCTCAGAATCAGGCAGGTCAACAGCGCCACCGAAGGGACCGAGATGATCATCGTCGTGATCAGGAAGAAATTCGATAGCGCCGGAGACATGCCGCTGAGGAACATGTGATGCGCCCAGACGAGGAAGCTCATTGCGGCGATGGACATCATCGCGTACACCATTTCCTTGTAGCCGAACAGGGGCTTGCGCGTGTTGGTCGCGATGATTTCACTGATGATCCCGAACGGGGGGAGAATCAGCACATACACCTCGGGATGCGCCAGGAACCAGAAGAGATGCTGGTAGAGCAGCACCGCGCCGCCGCCGGCGTATTGGGCGGCCTGGCCCGCCACGACGAGACCGTCGGGCATAAAGAAACTCGTGTGCAGAACGCGGTCGGACAACTGAAGGATCGCCGCCGCCTCGAGCGGAGGGAACGCCAATAACAGAATGAACGCCGTCACAAACTGGGACCAGCAAAACAGCGGCATGCGCCATAGCGTCATGCCCGGCGCGCGCAGGTTCAGCACGGTCACGATGAAGTTCATCGACCCTAAAAGCGAGGAGGTGATCAGAAACACCATCGACAGCAGCCATACCGTCTGCCCCGGATTGATGACCGACAAAGGGGGGTAGGAGGTCCAGCCGGATTGGGCCGCTCCGCCGGGCATCAGAAACGACGAGAGCATCAAAATCCCGCCGGGCAGGTAGACCCAATAGGACAGCATGTTCATACGGGGAAAGGCCATATCCGGCGCGCCGATCTGAATCGGCATCACATAGTTGCCGAACGCCCCGACGGCCAAGGGGACGATGCCCAAGAAGACCATGATCGTCCCGTGCATCGCGCCCATCTGGTTGTAACCGGTAGGTCCGAGGATTCCGCCCGGGGCGAACGTCGCCGGAAGCAACTTCCCGAAAATCGGGATCACGGTTCCCGGAAAGGCGAGCTGCCAGCGCATGATCAGGATCATCGTGAACCCGATCAAAAGGAAAATAAACGAGGTGATCATGTACTGGAGGCCGATCACCTTGTGGTCGACTGAGAAAATGTACTTCTCGGTGAAGGAAAGTTCGTGTCCGTGCTCGCTCATGGGGTCTACCACTCTTCCGTTGCGCCGCTGGGTCCCGCCTTTTTGACAGGAGCCATTGAGGCAAACCACCGATCGTAGTCGGTCCGGCTTTGCACCTTCACGTCGGCGCGCATGATCGCGTGTCCGACGCCGCACAACTGCGCACAGGTGACTTCATAATCCCCCTCGAGCGTCGGCTCGAACCACAGAGGGACGACCATTCCCGGAACCGCGTCCTGCTTGATGCGGAAGGCGGGGATAAAGAAGCTGTGGATAACGTCCTTGGAGCTCAGGCGCGCGAGGACGGGCTTCCCGACCGGGAAATGCATGTCGTTGACCGTCACGAAATCGTCGGCGCCGGCGGGATCGGTCGGATCGATGCCCAGCGGATTGGAGAAGTCAATAAGCGCCGCGCTGCGCTTACCGAATTTCCCGTCGGGCCCAGGGTAATGAACGTTCCAGTTGAACTGTTCCGCGACGATGTTGACAACGATCGAGTCTTTTTCATCGGGAAGGCTCATCTTCAAACTGCTCCACGTCGGGATCACGTACAGCGCCACCACGGAAAGCTCAAAGAACAGCACGGCGGCGTCGGGGGCGAGTGATTTCCAATGGTCAATGTGGATGCGCTCGGCCTTATGGCCGTCCCGCTGGCGGTAGGCCACCAAGAGATAGGCGAAGAAAATCGTCCAGAGCACGAAGATCAAGATCATCGCGGCGTGGATGATCCAAAGACCCAGGTCGATTCTCGCCGCGAAACTGGAGGCCTGCACCGGGAGGAGCCAGGAGTAATTGCCCATCACCACTCCTCCGCCTTTTCTTCGACGCCGTGATCGTCCAGAGATAAAAGGTAGGCGGCGACGGCCTCGATTTCTTCCTGCTTCAGCTTCGCTTCCCAGCGGGGCATGTAGAGCAGGGGATCGGGCCCGGCTGGGTCGGCCTTCACCGAGTGCCGAACGCCTTTGGCAATCCGGGCGATCAACTCATCGCGCGAGTAGGTATCTTTAACCGTTGAAATCTTCGGGATCTCGCCGCCGACGACGTTATTGTTCGGATAGCCCCCAACGCCGCCCTTCCCGTGACACGTAATGCAGCCCACGCGGCTGTAAATTTCACCGCCGCGTTTGACCGAATCGCCGGCGAACTGCGGAGCATCCCACGGGCGCCCTTCCCTTATATAGAAATCGCCCTGAAGCGTGGCGAGGTAGGCCACGATGTCCTTGCGCACCGCTTCCCGCAGGTAGAAGTTCGGCATCGAGACATGCGGCTTCCACGCCTGCGGATTGATCAGCCAGCGTTCAAGGAAATCGGACGACTTCCGGAAACCCACGAACGTGAGGTCCGGGCCGAGCACGCCCCCTTCGCCGTTCACGGTGTGGCACTTCGTGCATTTATAGGCTTGAAAGGAAGCACGGCCGCGCTCGACTGGGGAGTCGTGGCCGAGCTGACAAGCGGAGAGGGTGCCGGCGAAGATAAGCAGCGCAGCGAGACGGAGCCGGTTCATTCGCGTAAATAGTAAAAAAATCGCGGCCATAATGTCAATAAATCGCGTTAGCAACGGTATTTCCCGCCAATCCCCTCCCTGTCCCGTGCGGAAACACTCCTGTCGCAAGCGGATTTGAGGCAAAAATCCGACATCAGGGCAAATTTCGCACCCATTTTTTAAAAATTTTTGCATTCTCAAGGGATGTACATTGCTAAGATCAAAATATTGTGATATTTTAGCAGAGGAAGGGACGGTCAATCTGAAGTTGAAAGAGGATTTGAATGGGAATCGCCGAGACGAAGTTTATTGACGAAACGCTTTCCACGCTGCGAAGCGGAGCGTTCGCCGGGAACGGACGCGCTTTGGAGGGGAAGTCGACCATGGAAAATTACGGGACGCTGACGTTCGACAAGAAGGCGATGGCGCGGAACTTGAGCAAAGCCGTCTGCCGAAAACTCATCGCGGTCATCGAGAACAACGAAAGACTAGACGCCGAGATCGCCGATGAAGTCGCTCACGGAATGAAGGAATGGGCGCTCGACCAAGGCGTTACCCATTTCTGCCACTGGTTCCAGCCGATGCGCGGCGTCACCGCCGAAAAGCACGACGCGTTTCTTTCCTTTGATGACCAAGGCCTGCCGATCGCCCGCTTTTCGGGCCGCCAGTTGATCCAGGGCGAACCCGACGCCTCGTCGTTTCCGTCCGGAGGAACACGCTCCACCTTCGAAGCGCGGGGATACACGGCGTGGGATCCGACCTCCGCCGCCTTCATCTTTAAAACCAAAAAGGCGTCGACCCTCGTAGTTCCCTCGGTGTTCCTGTCGTGGACCGGGAACGTCCTCGACATGAAGATGCCCCTACTGCGCGCGCTCAACACCGTTGAGGACCGCGCGTTCAAGCTGCTCAAGCTCTTCGGAAACCGAAGCGCGAAGTTCGTGCGCATGACCGTCGGCGCCGAACAGGAATACTTCCTCGTCTCGAAGGACTTCTACGAGGCGCGTCCCGATCTCATGATCACGGGCCGGACGCTGTTTGGAAAATCCTCGGCCAAGGATCAGCAGATGGAAGACCACTATTTCGGCGCGATCAAGCCGAAGGTGCTCGACTTCATGGCCGATGTCGACGCGGCGCTGTTCGAACGCGGAATTCCGGCAAAAACCCGTCATAACGAGGTTGCACCGAACCAGTTCGAAATCGCGCCTCTTTTCGAGGAAGCGAACATCGCCGTGGACCATAACCTCCAAGCGATGGAGATCATGCGAAAGATCGCAGACGATCACGGCTTCGCCCTCCTGCTCCACGAAAAACCCTTCGCGGGGATCAACGGAAGCGGGAAGCATCTCAACTGGTCGCTGATGGACTCCGAAGGCAACAACCTGCTCGAACCGGGAGCGGCGCCGAAGCGGAACATCCAGTTCCTGACCTTCGTCGGCGCGATTCTCGCCGGAGTCGATAAATTCGGGGCGCTGCTGCGCAGTTCCGTCGCCGATGCGGGCAACGATTACCGGCTCGGAGCCAACGAAGCGCCTCCGGCGATCATGTCGCTCTACCTGGGGGATTATCTCGCGAATCTGTTCAACGAACTCGAGAAGGGAACCTCCATCTCAAAGTCGGTTCGCGAGGAAATCGATCACGGCTTGAAGCGTCTTCCAACCGTTCTGGCCGACAATTCGGACCGGAATCGCACCTCGCCGATCGCCTTCACCGGAAACAAGTTCGAGTTCCGCGCCGTCGGGGCCTCCCAAAGCACATCGGAGCCCGCAGCCGTGACCGCCTTGATTCTGGCCTACGGAATCGACACCGTCCTCGAGAAGATCGATAAAGCCAAAGGCGAGGACATCACGGCGAAGGCCGTGGAAGCCGTCAAGCAGATCGCCAAAGAGACCGGGCGCGTGCGGTTCGAGGGGAACGGGTATTCCTCCGATTGGCAAAAGGAAGCCGCCAAGCGGAAGCTTCCGAACCTCCGGAACACTCCCGAGGCGCTTGAAGTATTGACGAGCGAGGAAGTCGTCGCTTTGTACAAGAGGTACGGCATTCTGACCGAGGAGGAACTGCACGCGAAGCAGGAGATCCGCCTCGAGGCCTACATCAAGACGAAGGTCATCGAACTGACCTTGCTCAAGGAAATGTCCCTCACCGGCGTTATTCCCGCGATGCTGCGCCACACGAGCACCGTCGGAGACGCGGTCGAAGCCCTCGGTGCGGCGAGCAAGACGCTCAAAGGCCGATTGAAGAGTTACGGGGGCATCGTCGACGACCTCTATGCCGGCGTCGATAGAGTGACTGCGGTGTTGACGCGCCTCGAGAAGGAGGGGGGAACGCTCAAGCAGGCCCATTTCCTCGCGGGTCAAGGCGTTGAAACGGCTCTGGCGCTGCGCGCCGCCTGCGACCGGGCAGAAACCGTCGTTGAAGAAGGGGAGTGGCCGTTCCCGAACTACCGGGAGATGCTCTTCCTTCTCTAAAAAAATAAAATGTCCCGCATGATCGACGCGGGATCGAAGGCCGGGGGGCCCGAGATTCGTACTCGGGCTCCCCGGTTCTTTTTCATCCTCCTGTTCGCGGCCGCGCCGACGGCGCCGGCGGCCGCGCCCGCGCGCGTAAAGACCTCCGAACAGGGCGTCGCCTTGTTTTACAGCGGGAAGCTTGAAGACGCCGCCCGGGCGTTCGACGCGGCGATCCGTGAGAATTCCGACGATCTACTGTCGACGCTTGACGCCGCGATTGTGCGGCGCGATCTCGAAGAACATCATCGATCCCAGGAACTCTTCGAAGAGGCGGCCGCTCTCGACCCGGATAATCCGCATATCCAAGCCGCGCGCGGCTGGGCGTCGATGCGCGCCGGAAACCGCAACAGCGCACGCGGCGCGTTTTACGCCGCGCTGAAGCTTCAAGCGGACAACGAACAGGCGCTGCTCGGTCTTTCGCGTCTCAATTTGGACATGGGGAGGCCGAAATCCGCGCTGACCACCCTCGAACATCTCCTCGATGTGCATCCGGAAAACACCATCGCCCAGGTTTTCCGCGCGCGCGCGAAGGAAGCGCTCGGTGACCCGAAAGGGGCCATCGCGGCGTACCAAGACGCCTACAAAAGCGACCCGACTTACACGGAAGCGCGTCTGCATCTCGGGCGCCTGTACCGGCAGGCGGGGAATGTCGACGCCGCGTGGACCCAGTACGCCCGCATTCTCGCCGTCGACAGTCGGCACGAGGAGGCCAAACTCCGGGCCAAAGAACTCCGTCCCCGGCTGACGAAAAAGCCGTCTGAACTCATCCCGGAGCGACGCATGAAGCGCTATCTTCCCGTCGTCCGCGCCGAACCCGCGGAGACGATGCCGGTGATCCGCGTGGGAATCGGCACGACGGCGGGGGGAAATCCGGCTGTTAAGGAGGCCGTCGCGTTCGTTTCCGACGGCCCGTTCGACGTCTTGGATCCTGAAACGGGAAAGATTCTGGCGAGCGCCCCGGCGAATAAGGTCTGGCAGGCCCGGCGCGCCCATCGACGCGGCGAATACGAATTGATCGACGACGCGGGCAAACGCGTTCTGAGCTTTTGGCGCGTGATCGCGCTGTCTGCGAAGGATCCGAAACGACACTCGATCATCGTGCAGCGCCTCGACCTCTCCCAAGGAACGGGTTGGGCCGCGCAGGGCGATCGCCAGTTGAAAGGCGTCATCGAAATCCGCGCCCGTGGGCGCGCGGGTCTGTATTTGGTCAACCAGGTTCCGCTCGAAGACTATGTTTACGGAGTCATCAACGAGGAAATGCCGGTCAAATTCGATCTCGAGGCGTTGAAAGCGCAAGCCGTCATCGCCCGCAATCACGCGCTGATCTCCAAGATGCAATACCGCTATCACCGGCGCCACGATTACGATCTCTGCGACGGGCAGCACTGCCAGGTCTTCAGCGGCATCGGGGGGGAATCCGAGAAAGGCCGCCGGGCGGTCGACGCGACGCGCGGAGAGGTGCTGCGCTACCGGGGGCGTCTCGCTCAAACGCCGTACTCGTCGAACTGCGGGGGACACACGCAGGATTCCGGCGAGGTCGGCGGCGGCTGGCATGCAGCCCCCTACCTGCTCGGGCGCAAAGACGACAAGGAAGGCTCGGTCGAACGTAAAAGTCCGTGGGAACTCGAGCGCTGGCTCAAAAGCCGGCCAAAGGTCTACTGCAACCTCCCCGGCTATTTGCACCCCGCGCAATTTCGGTGGTCCCGCGTGGTCTCGGCCAACGAGTTCGGAGACCGGGTCCGCTTTCGCGATGACGAACTCGGACTCTGGCGAAAATTGCGCGTCCTCAAGCGCGCAAAATCCGGAAACGTGAACAAACTTAAGGTACAGGGAACCCGCTCGAGCCACGTCGTAGACAAAGAAACGCGAATGCGCGGGATCTTCGGCCTCTCCTCGATCCGCGACACGATGTTCACCTTCGAAATCGAGCGAAACCGCAAGGGCGTCCCGACCGAAGTCTACCTCTACGGAGGAGGATGGGGTCACAACGTCGGGCTATGCCAATACGGCGCCTTAGGCCGCGCGCTTGAGGGCCAAACATACAAGGAAATCCTCGGCCATTATTACGCGGGCACCGAGGTGGAATCGCTGGGTTACTGAAGCTAGGCCGGCCCCCCTTTAACCCCGGTGAAGGCCGGCACAGCGGGGCTTGCGCCCCGCTAGGCCGGCCCCCTTTTAACCCCGGTGAAGGCCGGCACAGCGGGGCTTGCGCCCCGCTAGGCCGGCCCCCTTTTAACCCCGGTGAAGGCCGGCACAGCGGGGCTTGCGCCCCGCTAGGGACTGAGGCGGGAGCAGTTCCAGTCCGCGCCGTCCCGCACGAACTCGAAACGGTCGTGGAGGCGGAACTCGCAATCCTGCCAAAATTCGATGCGGATCGGAAAGATCCGGTAGCCGCCCCAATGCGGAGGCCTCGGAACGGGGTCCTGGAATTTCGCTTCCATCTCGGCGTGCTTTCGCTCCAAGGCGGGACGGTCTTCGACCGGAGCACTTTGCTCCGACGCCCATGCCGAGATCTTCGAGCCCCGCGGGCGCGTCGAAAAATAGGCGTCGGACTCTTCCGAGGAAACCTTGACGACGTCGCCGACGACGCGCACCTGACGCCCGAGCGCGGGCCAATGGAAGGTCAATCCCGCTCTCGGTGCGGCGTCCAGCGCGCGGCCCTTCGGAGACCGGTAATTCGTATAGAAAACGAACCCGCGCGCGTCGTAGAATTTCAAGAGAACGATGCGTCCATCGGGATAACCGTCCGCGCCGAGCGTGGAGAGACAACAGGACTCCGGAACCCGCTGCTTGGCGTGTTCCTCGGCGTCCTTCATCCACCGGTCGAACTGGGCGATCGGGTCCGCGAGAAGGGATTCGTCCGTAAGCCGTTCCACACCCGCAGTTTACTAATTACGCGACCGGCGGTCCCGTCGGTCCGTCGGGTCCGGCCCACTGAACGGCCGTGTCCTTCGCGACCTCGTCGCCCTTCGCCGCTGCGGCGTTTCCCTCGGCCGCCGTGTAGGAAATGACCGCGAGTGCGCCGCCGACCGCCGCGAGCAGACCTCCCTGCATCGCCTGCCCCTTGGTGAGAATCATCGCCCCGATGCCGGCGACGACGCCGGAAACCGCGAGCGCGCCGTAGGCCAGCATCTTCGCCGCGCCTTTGGTCGCGGGATTCTGCCCGGTCAGGAACGCGCCGAGAAGAAGCAGCGAGGCGATCGGAAGCAATATCATCGCGGCGTCGATCATGTCTTGATTCGGAGTCGCATTGCGGCCCTTTCCAACGGAAGGGGCCTCCGCTCCCTCCGAAGGCGCGGAGGCGTTCGCCCCGGCGGCGTTCAGCGGACCCCCCTCGCCGAGGCCGCCATCATCGTAAACCTGGCCTCCGCCCTCGATCGCGTTGCCGGAAGCGCCGGATCCCGAAAGGCCCTGTCCGACGGAACCCGCGCCATCCCATTGGGAATTGTGCGTCGCCGCCGTCGTGGCGGATCCCGCCGTGCCGGCGGCCTTCATCGCCTTATTCATCGACCGGAGTTGTTTCGCGGCGCCCTGAACGCCTCCCTTGCGAGTCGAGCGAGAACCGGACATCGCCCGACCGTCCGCGCGCCGGCCGCCCGTCGTTCGAGCCGCGCGTAGACGATCCTGCGGGGCGGGGGAGGGGGCGGCCCGGGGCTTCTGAAGGGGGACGTCGAAACCGCGATTGAATCCTCCCGAAAGGCCGCCGGCGCCGCCCAAAGAGGGGCGATCGAGGGCTTTCGCCGATTTCTTCGCGGTCTTCTTGCCGCCTTCGTCCGCGGAGTCGTCTTTATCCGCCGGGCCGGCGAAGGGCTCCACCGCCTTCAACACGTCGGTCCTGCCGGGAGAAGCGGATGCCTTGCCGGCTCGTTCCGCGCGCTCTTCGGGGGTTTCTTCGTAAGCGCCCGCCTCGGGCCCCGCCGACGGCGCGTCCGCTGCATCGGGGATTGCAGGCGCTCGATTGCGCAGGCGAAACATCTCCAGCGCGTTCGGACCGCTCGCGGAGGCGCCCGGAAGCCCCTCGATCAACTTCGGATTATACGAACCGCGGCCCGTGCGAACCTTCGCCTCGACCGTCGACTTCGCGAGGGCGGCGTCGCTTTCCTTCTCCCGGCGGGAGATATCCGACCATCCGATCGCCGAGATCACCATCGCCGCGGTCAAAGTCGACGCGACCACGGGAGTGGAAGTCATAAATCCTTGAAAGAGCGCGAACCCCGACTTCGAGGCCGCCGCGCGGGGAGCACCGGCCGCGATCGCGGCGGCCCGGCCCCGGTCCTCCTCGCGAGAGTCGTCGTTCATCGCTTACTCTCCTCCCCCTTGGGTCGCGAGCAGCGCGCCGAGTCCGGCCAACGACGCCCCCTGCACCGTCTGCCCGGTGGCCATCATCCCGACTCCTGAAAGGCCCAGAAGATTTCCGGCCTGCGCGTTGCCCAGCGCGGCGGCGCCGGCGGCGTCCGGAGGAAGATCCGACGCGTTCAGCCCGGTCGAATTAAGAAGCACGGAAGAGGCGAGCGGCAGCAGGCCGCCGGAGGTTTCGGGGGCGTACTCTTCCTCGGGCGTCTCGTCGGTCGTGAAGGTTCGCCCCGAACCCTTCAATTCCTTTTCCCGCTTCACGGCGGCGGCCGTCGCGAGGGGTCCGCCCTCGCCCTCGTCGACGATCGGATCGGGACGGGTTCTGCGTCCGATCTTATAATCGCGAACGGAACTCTCCCCGACGGAAGTTTTCGTCGCCAACTTCCAATTGGTGTAGCTGGCGGCTTCCCACATCTTCTTGTGCACCGAACCGGCGGACTCCGCGCGTCGGCCGGCGGCGCCCTTCATCGCAAGGTCCATCGCCTTCAGAGAGTCGAGCGCGCCGCTCTGAGCGATCTCGACCTTCGTCCCTCCCTTTCCATTCTTCCAGCCCCACCCCCGCATAATCGATTTCGTCCCGTGTTCGCGCGCGTTCATTCCTCCGATTCCGAGGCCGTCGCCCGAACCGCCCGCGCCGGATCGCCGTCTCGCCGCGCCCGAGGCTTCTTCCACCTCGCGTCCGACGATCCCGGGCGCCGTCGGGTCGCCCTCATCGCCCTGAGAATTCCCGGCGGATAGACGGGCGGAAGACCGCTCAGCGGGACGGTCGTCGGACTTCAGACCGCCCCACGCCTTCGCACCGTGCTTAAGTTTTTCGGTGCTTGCCATGCCGACGACGCCGGAGGATTCTGGGGGAAGGGAGGGAGGGGGACGTTCCCCGAGCCCGAAGGGATCGTCCGGATCGACCTCCGGCTGGCCGGACGGCGAAGACGCAACGCGTCCGCCCGCCATTTCGTCGCGCGTCACGTCGAGGCGCGGATCCCCGAGGGCGGGGCGACGCAGGAAGTCCCTCGCGAGCAGAAAGACGAGCATGACAACCGCCGTGACGAACGCGACGCGAAACGGCAGGGAGCCGACGACGCGATCGAACCAGAGAAAAAAACCACCGCCTCGGCGTTCATCCTCATCGTCGCGGCCGGGTGGAAGCGGAATTTGGAGCTGCGGTTCGCTCATAAGCGTCCCGGTGCGGGACGCTTATAGTGTAGGCCGCGGCTGGATAAATTCAAGGGCCCGGAGAGAATTCGGATCCCTTTATTTATAAGGGTTTTCAAGCGCCATATCGGCGACGCCCGCCTCGATCGTGCGCGGGCGGAATCCGATCAGAGAATAGAGCCGCTCGCTCTTGAGCGTGCAGTCCGGCGCTGCGCGCACGCCCGCCTCGGCCATTGTTTTCGCCTCGACCAAAGAATCATCGAGACCCAGCGCAGAACAAAACTCCCGACCGAAGCGCACCCGGCTGACGCTCTCGGGGCCCCCGCAATGCAGCAGCCGCCCGCCGGCCTCCGGCCACTCGCGCAGCGCGAGCAACCGCGCCAAAATCTCGGCGGCGTCCTTCATGTACAGGGCGGAGCGGAACTGATCGGAAAAGAGCGTCATCGGTTCTCCCCGGCGCAAACTCCGATACAGCGAATCGCAGAACATCGAGTGGCCCGTCGGCTTCCATCCGTAGCCGAGCGCCAACCGCAGCGTCATCGCGGGGGCCGTCCGGGCGAGAACGGCGCGCTCCCCGTCCACCTTCAGGCGAGAATACACGCAAGAGGGTGCCGGAGGATCCTCTTCCCGATACGGCGGGTGCTTTCCATCGAATACGAGATCGGTCGAGAAGAAGATCAGACGGAGCGCCGACGCGCACAACCACTGCGTTGCGCCGGCGTTGACGCGCTCGGCGCGTTCAGGATCAGCCTCGCAGTCCGAAGGACGCGACATCGCCGCGGCGTGGACGACGCAGTCGGGCCGCTCTCGCTCGAGCAAGCGGGCCCGCGCCGCGGCATCCTCTAGATCGAGACGGACGAGTCGAACGCCATCTAGCGGGACGTCGTTGTTCAGATACGTTCCGACGACTTCGTGTTCCCGAGCCAGGCGGGGGGCGGCGTAGCGCCCTAAGAACCCGCCGGCTCCGGTGAACAGAATCTTCAATTCCCGTTCATGAACGGATACGGGAAGTCGGCCGGAGGCACGAACAGTTCCTTCGTCGTCCGCGTCGAAACCCAGCGGATCAGGTTCAAGAAGCTGCCGGCCTTGTCGTTGGTTCCCGACGCGCGCGAACCGCCGAACGGCTGCTGACCGACGACGGCGCCGGTCGGCTTGTCGTTGATGTAGAAATTCCCGGCCGCGTGAATCAACGCGTCGCTTGCCTGGCGGATCGCCGCGCGATCGCGCGCAAGCACCGCCCCGGTCAGCGCGTAGGGGGAGGTCTTATCACAGATCTTCAACGTTTCCGCGAATTTCTTCTCCGGATAGATGTAAAGGGTAAGCACCGGGCCGAACAACTCCTCGCGCATCGTGATGAAGTCCGGTTTCGAAGCCTTGATCACAGTGGGCTCGATGAACCAGCCCTTCTTGTCCGACGCCTTGCCGCCGAACACGAACGACGCCCCGTTTCGTGGCTTCACGTGCGGGAAATAACCCGTGATGCTGTCGTAGGCCGCCTTGTCGATCACCGCGTTCATGAAATTACGGAAATCCTCCGGAGATCCCATCTTCACGCGCCCCAGTTGCTCTTCCATCTTCTTCTTGAGCTTCGGCCACTGCGATTGCGGGATATAGGCGCGGGAGGCCGCCGAGCATTTCTGTCCCTGATACTCGAACGCGCCGCGCGTCAGCGCCGTCGCGGCGCAATCGAGATCGGCGGACGCGTGCATGAACACGAAATCCTTGCCGCCGGTCTCGCCCACCAGGCGCGGGTAGGTTTTATACTTCGCGATATTTTCCCCGATACGCTTCCACATCCATTGGAAGACCCCGGTCGAACCGGTGAAGTGAACGCCGGCGAGGTCGGGATGATCGATGACGGCCGTGCCGATCTCGGAAGAGTTTCCGGTGACCATGTTGATCACGCCGTCCGGAAGGCCCGCCGCGTGGAGCAGTTCCATAATGAAATGCGCCGCGAACATCGTCGTCCGGCACGGCTTCCAAACCACCGCATTGCCCATCAGCGCGGGCGCCGTCGGCAGGTTTCCCGAAATCGACGTAAAATTGAACGGCGAAACCGCGAACACGAATCCCTCGAGCGGGCGGTATTCGACGCGGTTCCACATGCCCGGTAAGGAGCCCGGCTGGTTCTCGTAAATGTCCTGCGCGTACTTGACGTTGAAGCGCCAGAAATCGACCAACTCGCACACCGCGTCGATCTCGGCCTGATAGGCGTTCTTGGAAAGCGTGTGCATCGCCGCCGCATTGAACACCTGACGCCACGGACCCGCGAGCAGTTCGGCCGCGCGAAGGAACACCGCGGCTCGATCATGAAACGGGGTCGCCGCCCAGGACTTGCGCGCCTTCAGCGCGGCCTTAATCGCGTCCAGGGCGTGCTTCTTCGTCCCGACATGGAACCGCCCGAGTTTCTTGGAGTGATCGTGGGGGGACCGGCATTCCTCGACCTTGCCGGTGCGCACCGCCTTGCCGTCGATCACCATCGGGATGTCGGGCTGGAGGGAGGCCAGTTCCTTGAACTTCGCCTTAAGCGCCTCTCGCTCGGGTGTTCCCGGAGCGTAGCTCTTGATCGGCTCGTTGGTCGGTTGCGGAACCCGGAAAATCGCGTTGGACATCGGTCGGACCTCCTTAAAATCGAAACCCTGCGGGCATATTCAGCCAAATACCACCCCGCCGCGTCTACAACCACCCGTTTCCCCCAAAACCCAAAAGACCCATAGGCGTTCTTCTCTTTAGACCCATTGAGCGCCCTCAACTCCGGATGATGACCGTTGTCATCAAATCGGTTTCAACGGAAGCCTATACTGGTTGTGCAGGACAGGAGAAAGACCATGAATCGCCCCTACACCCTTTTAGTCGCCGCAGCCCTAATCGGATTCGCCGCCACGGCGGATGCCGGAGTCGTCATCGGAATCCGGACCCCGGGAATCCTCCCGGTTTCCCCAATGATCGGCAACCCCGGCATCAACCTGCCGACGTCCCGGATTCCCAGCATCAACGTTCCCAACATCGTCCCGACCATCGGCGAACTTCCGTTGCCGGTGCTCCCGCTCCCCACGCTTCCCTTTCAATCCGCGCTCGCTCCCGCGGCCGCCGCGCCGGTGTCCCGGCTCGCCGAAGCCGCCCCGGCGCCCAGCGCCTCCCGCACTTTCAACGACGGATTCGCCACCGTTCACGCGGTCGCGGTTCCGCTCGTAGACGCCGATGCCCGAATCGGTTCCCGCCGCGACACGGTGGAAAACCGCCTTCGGACGCGACGGCTCGTTGAGTTCGTGCGAGACACGCTCGAACTCGACGATGAAACGACGCTGGAGGACCTCGAGAGCGCTTTCGACGGACGCGCCGACGAGGCGGAGAAGGACCGACCCGGAACGGTGGTGCTTCCCGAACGCGAACTCGAAGAAGAGCTCGGACTCCGCTAAAACGCGCCTCTCGAGCGCGTTATCGAACGGCCGCCCCGAAAGGGGCGGCCTCAACTTTTGTAGGGGATGCGGCAAGCGACCGGAACACGATCCACGCCTCAAACAGCAAAGCCGCGGAAAGCCCCAACAGGACGACGCTCAGACCCGCAAGAAGTCCTTCTCCCGAGCGCAGAAACCCGGCGAGCCCGATCACCATCGACACGCCCGTCATCGCCACGAGAAACAGCATCGGGACGAGAGCGAACGCGTAGGGTTTCTTTTTCACCGCGAGGTACACGCTCAAGACGATCAAGCAAAACCCTGCGAGCATCTGATTGGTCGCTCCGAACATCGGCCACAAGGCCTTCCAATTTCCGCCGTACACGAGCAGCATCGGGGAAAAGGCCGCGAGAGCCGAGGCCGCATAACGATTCTGCAGGGCCGGAATCCGATAGGCCTCCGCGAGTTCCGAGATGATGTAGCGCTGGATCCGCGTGGCGGTATCGAGGGTGGTCGCGGCGAAACTGATGACGATGACCGCGATCGCCGCACGCGCGAACCCCTCTTCGACTCCGACGCCGTCATGGAGGAATCGCGACCCGCCCTCGACGAACGCGCCGATCTTCGCGCCCAATCCCTCGGCGTGGGACCAGGATTGATAGTGCACCCGCCAGGCGGAAAGCGTCTTGAAGCCCGCCGTGCAGGCGAGCACGGACATCAACGCCAAGGCGCCTTCCCCGAGCATCGCCCCGTACCCGATCGCGCGGGCGTCTCGAAACGAGTTGAGTTGCTTGGAGGTCGTTCCGGAACTGACCAGTCCGTGGAAGCCGGAGACCGCCCCGCAAGCGATCGTGATGAACAGGAAGGGGAACCAAGGAGGACCGTCGGGAACGGACGCGTTGAACGCGGGAGCGGCCATCGGAGGGTGAACGACCAGCAGTCCCGCGTACATCAGTCCGAGTCCCAGGAACAGCTTGTGCGAGTTGATGAGATCCCGCGGCTGCAGAAGCGTCCAGACGGGCAGGACGGATGCGGCGAACGCGTAGGAGAGTAGAAGGCCGATCCAAACATGAAGCCCCGAAACGCTTCCCCAGTCCGGCATCACCAGGGGGAACTTCGTTCCCAGCCAAACCATCCCGACGAGCAGGATGAGAACGACGATGGACGGAATCAGCAGGTCCACCCGCTTGCGGTAGGCGAGCCAGCCGATGAGCGGAGCCACGAGTATCTCAAAATTTATCGGGAGCACCGTCGCCGGATACTGCGTAAACAACAGCGCGATCACGTAGGCGAAGACGGCGAGAACGATCCACGCGAGAAACAATACAAGAGAGAGGAACAACAGCCGGGCCCGGGACGAGAGGATCGGGGCGGCCAAATCTCCGATGGAGCGTCCTCCGTTCTTCGCGGAAACGACCAGGCACCCGTAATCGTGGACCGCCCCGATGAATATCGTTCCGAACACGACCCAGAGAAACGCCGGTGCCCACCCCCAAATCACCGCGATCGCCGGGCCGACGATCGGCGCGGCGCCGGCCACCGAAGTGAAGTGGTGTCCGAACAGCACATGCTTGGGAGAGGCCACAAAGTCGATCCCATCGGCCTTCTCGTGCGCGGGAGTGGGGAAATCGGTCTCCCCGTCGAACACCCGCTCCGAAAGAAACCGCGCGTACATCCTGTAAGCCGCGGCGAACGCGGCGAGGCCGATGAGGGCGACTGCGGCTGAATTCACCGTGAAATCCTAGCAGAAACGATCGTTTCCGTAACATTCCGTTAACACCGTCGTAATACCGAATTAACGGCTTCCGCGCACACTGTTAACGTATGGATAAGAATCTCGCCTCCGACGGCTACGCGCATCCGCTCTGCAGAGACCTCCGGGTTCTTTCCGCTCTTACCGTCATCGAGGATCTTGTCATTCAAGAGGACGCGAAGCCGAATTCCCCGTCCCCGGTCGAACGGGCGTTGGGAAATCGAGAACGCGAGGAGAAGCTCTCGTCCTACATGACTCACGAGTTGCGCGCACCGCTCACCTCGGTCCGCTCGGCGCTCGGCCTGCTCCACGATGGACTCGCCGGTCGCCTCGCTCCCCAAGAGGCGCAAACCCTCGCGCTCGCGGTTCGCAACGCGGAACGCCTCAACGGCCTGATCGACGACATCATGGATTACACGAAGCTGCGCGACGGCAAGATGCGCATGAGTGCGGCGCCGTGCCGTCCTGAGGGACTCATGCAGGAGGCCGTCGACAGCCTGCGCTCCTGGGCGCTCCAAAAGGGGGTCCGGGTCGTCCGCATCGAAAACGACGAACCGCTTCCGCTGGTAAGCGCCGATCGGCGCCGTACCGTGCAAGTTCTGACGAACCTCCTGTCGAACGCGATCAAATTCACGCCGGCCGGCCGCAAGATCGAACTCTCCGCCCGCCTGGGGAAACACCAGCATTTCGGAACAATCCAGTTCCGGGTCAAGGATCAAGGTCCCGGCATCCCGCACGCGGATCTCGAACGCATCTTCGCCTGCTTCGAACAAAGCGCCCAAGGCGTGAAGGCGTCCCAGGGCACCGGCCTCGGCCTGACGCTGGCGAAGGCCATGATCGAAGCCCTCGGCGGCCGCATCTGGGCGGAAAGCTGGAAAGGCCTCGGCGCCGAATTCTTCTTCACTTTGCCCATCTCCGCGGGCCAAACCGCGAAACCGGTAAAGGTCTACCCGCAGCCCGTCCAGTACCACGGACTGCTCATAGGCGCATTCAAGCGTCTCAACGCGCTGGTCGTCGCGCTCGTCGGCTAGATCACGTCAAATACTCTCGGTCCCATCGGCCTTCACCGCCGCCCACGGCATTTCCCCGGGCGCCGAATTCAAAGAGGGTTCGGCTCTGAGCCGAAATTTTCTATAACGGAGCGGCGTATCTCGATTTAAGGAGTCTCTATGGAAGCCCTCATCGCCCCCGAACTGGAAGCCTACGCCGCGAAGCATTCGATTCCCGAAGGTCCGGTTTTCCGGGACCTGGTCGCCGTGACCCGAAGCGAAACCGACATGCCGCAGATGCAGGTCGGCCGCCTCGAAGGCGCCCTGCTCCGCGTCCTTGTCCGTCTTTCCGGGGCTAAACGCGTGCTCGAAATCGGAACCTTCACCGGCTACAGCGCGCTTGCGATGGCCGAAGGCCTGCCGGAAAACGGACGCCTGATTACCTTGGATGTGAACGAAAAGACGAACGCGATCGCCCGAGCGGCCTGGGACAAAAGCCCGCACGGCAATAAAATCGAGGCGAAACTCGGGCCTGCGCTCAAGTCGCTTGAATCCCTGGAAGGCCCCTTCGACATGGTCTTCATCGACGCGGACAAGGAGAACTACTCCCGGTATTGGGACGCCTGCGTTCCCAAAGTCCGTCCCGGCGGACTGCTCGCGGTCGACAACGTGTTGTGGAGCGGACGCGTACTTGACCCGAAGGAGCCGTCCGACAAAGCGATCGTCGCTTTCAACGCGAAGGCCGCCTCGGATGTCCGCGTCGACTGCGCGATGCTCACCGTCCGCGACGGCGTCCTCCTCGGAGTGAAGAAATAAATATAATACCCTCCGTGAGAAGGCGGAAACCGCGGATCAAAGCGGAACGGCGACGAATCCCCCCGCGATTCAAAACCGACGCGTTCACGTTCGAACGGATGCTGCTGCGGGTCGCTATTTACTCCTCGTTGGCGGTGCTGTTATTCACCGGAGGCCGGTACTATCGCCATCTCTCCGCCTCGGCCGCCGATTGGGACGCCGCGCCGTCCTCTCCGCAGGTTATACAGGGGAAACTCGGGGGAGACCGGCTTCGCGACGCGTTGCTGGACTCCGGATCCCCCGAGACCGAAGCGGACGCCGTCATCCGTTCCCTGCGCCCCACGGGCGGCGCCGGCCGCATCGAACTTGGCGACCGTTTCCGCATCGTCCGGTCCGCAGACGGCGTGCTGCAGCACGTCACCCTCAACCGGGCCCGAAAGAACATCGTCGTCGCACGGGACGGGGACGGTTTCAAGACGGCCGTATCCCAAACCCCGATGCGCGGAATCCGCAAAAGCGCGGGCGGCGTCATTAAAGGAAGCCTCTGGCTCTCGCTCGCAGGTCAGGGTGTTTCGGCGGAGATCATCCAGGAGTTCGCCGATACCTTTCAGTGGACGATCGACTTTTTAACCGAGCCGCGGGAGGATGACCGCTTCGCGCTCACCTGGGAAGAACGAACGACTCCCGATGGCCGCGTTTGGGGAAGGGAAGTCATCGCCGGCTTGTACGACGGGAAACGCACCGGACGCCAGACCGCCGTTCTTTTCGGAGACGAGTATTACGACGAGAAGGGGGAATCCCTCGAACGTATGTTTTTGCGCGCTCCGCTCAACTACCGCCGGATTTCCTCGCATTTCAACCGCGGACGCTGGCATCCGATCCTGCGCAAACGCCGCCCGCATAACGGCATCGATTACGCGGCCCCCCGCGGAACTCCGGTCGTCGCGATCGGCGGAGGCCGAGTGAAGTCGATCGGACGCAGCGGCGGATACGGCAAGCGGATCGAGATCAAACACAGCCCGGTCTACGGGACCCTGTACGGACATCTCAACGCCTACAAGAGCGGCCTGCGCGTCGGACAACACATCCGCCAGGGAGAGGTCATCGGCTTCGTCGGATCCACCGGACTGGCATCGGGCCCGCATCTTCATTTTCAAATCTCCAAATACGGCAAGTGGGTGAACTTCCTTACGCTCGCTTTGCCCAAAGCCCGCCCGATCCCGAAAGAACAGCGCGCGCGTTTCGACGAAGCGGTCCGGGCGGCGATGCCGCGCCTCAACGCAGAACTCGAAGCCCTTTCGGCCCGCGCTCGGTGAACGCCGGCCTGGCGGCGCTGCTGTTCTTGTCCCTTTGCGGGGGACTTGCCCGCGCGGAGGAATCCTCCCGAGAACCCCTCGAGCGCCGCGTCGCCCGAATGCTTTTGGTCGGGACGAGGGGCTTCGAAGTCGTGCCCGGCGGGGACTTCGAACGCTTCGTTTGCGGCATGGGGATCGGAGGCGTGCTGCTCTTCGACCGGGACCCCTCGGGGGCCGGCGCTTCGCACAACATCCGCGATCGCGCGCAGTTGAAGACTTTGACCGCGGAACTCCAGGAACTCGCCCGCCGCTGCGGTGACGCGCCGCTGTTGATCGCGGCGGACGTCGAAGGGGGAAAGGTCAACCGACTCGCGCCCGTCGAAGGCCTCGAACGCCTCAAGAGCGCCGCGTGGCTCGGCCGCCGCCCTCCCCGCAGGACCTACGACGAGGGATTGCGCATCGCCGACACGATGCGCGCCACGGGAATCAACTGGAATCTCGCCCCGGTCATCGACGTGAACCTGAATCCCGAGAACCCCGTCATCGGAAAACTCGGACGTTCTTTCTCCACGGATCCGGATTCGGTCGCCGCGCATGCCGACGCCTTCATCCGTTCCCACCGGGATCGAGGCGTTCTTTCCTGCGTAAAGCATTTCCCGGGTCACGGATCCAGTGACCGCGACTCCCATAAAGGCGCGGTGGACGTCAGCGTCACGGCGAATCTGCGGGTGGAACTCGCGCCCTACCAATCACTGATCAAAGCCGGTCTCGTCGACTGCGTGATGCCGGGCCATCTATACAACCGGCAGGTGGACTCGGAGAGGATGATGACCGTTTCCACCGCCGCGATCCGCGGCCTGCTGCGGGAACGACTCGGCTACACCGGACTCGTTTTGTCCGACGATCTGCAGATGGGGGCCGTCAAATCGGCGATGTCCCTCGGAGAGGCCGCCGTCGAAGCGGTGCTCGCCGGAGTGGACATGCTGACGCTGTCCTTCAGCCGAGCGAACGCCTCGCGCGGCTCGGCAAAAACCGTCCACGCGGCGCTGATCGCGGCCGTTCGGGAAGGCCGCCTGAGCGAAGCGCGCATCGACGAAGCCAACCGCCGAATTCTCGAACTCAAATCCCGTCTGGAAGAGGCCCGTCCATGAGTCCGCTCCACGCCGCCGTGCTCGGCCTGATCCAGGGGCTGGGGGAGTTCCTTCCGATTTCCAGTTCGGCGCATCTGGCGGTCGTGCATCCGCTCACGGGCTGGCCCGACCAAGGCCTCGCCTACGACGTCGCGCTGCATTGGGGCACGCTGTTCGCGGTCGTTCTCTATTTCTGGAGGGACCTGCTCGCGATCGCCCAGGACGGCCTCACCCGCGCCCCAACGGAAAACACCCGTCTCTTCGACGGCCTGATCGTCGCGACGATCCCCGCGGTCGTCGCCGGGCTCGCGCTGGAAAACGCCGCGGAATCCTATTTTCGCTCTCCGGACCGCATCGGGATCGCTCTCGCGCTGTTTGGAATCCTGCTCGGCGTCGCGGATCGCTTCGGCGCGAAAAACCGCGGCACGGGCGCGATGACGATGAAGGACTTCGCGCTCATCGGTCTGGCGCAGGCGTTGGCGATCGTTCCCGGCGTCTCGCGCTCGGGAAGCACGATGACGGCGGCCCTCGCTCTTGATTTGGATCGCGTCGCCGCAGCCCGCTTCTCCTTTCTCATGGCGGTTCCGGTGGTGGCGGGCGCGGGGATACTGAAGGCCAAGGACATGCTCGCCGGCGGAATGATCGACGGCGCGTTTTTCATCGGGGTGGCCGTTTCCTTTTTCAGCGGGCTGGCCGCGATCGGTTTTCTGATGAATTTCCTCAAACGGGCGAGCTTCACCGCGTTCGCCGTTTACCGCGTCTGCTTCGGACTGTTTCTCGTTTGGTTCGCGCTCTCGGGCGCGCGATGAAGCGCGCGCGCATCCATGCACAGGACTTTCATCGGACTCCTCCCGTACGTCGTTGGGCGCCGCGCCAACGCTCGGCGAGCGCGGCTTGATCCTCCAGCCGATCGAGCAGGACAAGGCGAAGCATGTCGTACGCCTTCAGCATGCCCGGATACGCCAGGCGGTAAGACACGGAGCGCCCCCGTCGGCGCGCCGTCAGCACGCCCTTTCCCAGCATGACGGCCAGCTGCTGAGAGAGGTTGGCCTTGGAGATGCCCATCTTTTCGATCAGCTCGCCCGCAGTCTTCTCGCCCTCGCGAAGGAGATCGATGACCTCGATGCGCTTGGCGTTCGCCAGAACCTTGCAGACCTGGGCGTGCATCTCGTAAAGCCGCTTAGTCGTCGATTTCGGAATGGAGCGTCGCATCATAGTTGCTTACTTTCGAAACTATAATATACAATCCGAAACATGGAAGCAACCCCTTGGCTGCCCGCCGCCGCGGCGGCCTTCCTCTTCGCCGCCGAACGGCTCTCTCCGCTCCGGGTACGAACGCGGCGGAGCATGCCGAGACTCCTGGTCAACGGCGCGGTTTCCTTATTGACGCTGCTCGTCGCCTTCACGCTTGTAAGCCCTTCGACTCACGCGGCGATGGCCTGGGACTGCACGCATCGCTTCGGCCTCATCCCACTCGTGGGCCTGACCGGCCCTGCCGAACTCGCGGCCGGCTTCCTGCTCATGGACTTGAGCTTCTACTATTGGCACACCGCCAACCATAGGGTTCCTCTTCTATGGCGTTTTCACAACATCCACCACGCCGACCCGGATCTCGACCTATCGACCGGCTTTCGCTTTCACCCGGGGGAGGTGGCGATTTCGGCCTTCTTCCGGGTGCTCCAGGTCGCGGCGCTGGGCATCACGCCGCGCGTCTATCTGGCTTACGAGTTCGTCTTCCAGCTGGCCACCTTCTTCCATCATTCGAATCTCAGGCTGCCGATGGGCGTCGAGCGCGTTTTGAACTGGGCGATCGTGACTCCCCGGATGCACGGCATCCACCATTCGAACTACCGCGACGAGGCGGACTCCAACTACTCGGTCGTCTTCTCCGTCTGGGACCGCGTGCATGGAAGCCTCCGCCTCGGCGTGCCTCAAGACGCGGTGATCATCGGCGTCCCCGCCTATGCCAAGGGAAAAGACAACGCCCTTCTCGAGTTGCTCGCGATTCCCTTTAAGCGTCAGCGGGACTACTGGCGGACGCCGACCGGCGAACGGCTCTCGCGGGAATAGCCCGGTCCCCGCGGAGCCGCGACGCTTAGAAGGCGCGCATGGTTCTGCTAAACTATTTCCATCGGACATCGCCCCCATAGCTCAATGGATAAAGCGCCTGCAACTGCTGCGAGCGGAAAGAAACGCAATAAAAATAGATAATTTTCATCAGAACGGAACAAACCATGAGCGCATCCGACCAAAATCCCGAGACTCGCATCGCCTTGTTCCAGCGCAAGGAAGTCCGCCGCGCCATCCACGATAACGAGTGGTGGTTTGTCGTGGAAGATGTCGTACTCGCGCTGATCGATTCCCGCGACGCGAAGCAATACATTCAACGGATGAAACAACGCGACCCCGAACTCCGGAAAGGGTGGGTACAGATTGTACATACCCTTCCCATTCCCACCGAAGGGGGCCCGCAGGCGATGCTCTGCGCCAATACCGAGGGCGTCTTCCGCCTGATCCAGTCCATCCCCAGCCCGAAAGCCGAGCCGTTTAAGCGTTGGCTGGCCAAGGTCGGTTACGAGCGGATTCAAGAAATCGAGGACCCCGAACTTGCAACCAAGCGCACCCGCGCGATCTATAAAGCCAAAGGCTACTCTGACGACTGGATCGAGAAGCGAATGCGCTCCATCGCCATCCGGGATGAATTGACCGATGAGTGGAAGAAGCGCGGCGTGAGAGAGCAACGAGAATTCGCTATCCTGACAGCCGAAATATCAAAAGCCACCTTCGGTCTGACGCCCAGCCAGTACGCCGAGTTCAAGCGCCTCAAGCGCGAAAACCTCCGCGACCACATGACCGATCTCGAGCTGATCTTCTCGATGCTGGGCGAAGCCGCCACGACCGAGATCGCCCGCAACCGCGATGCTCAAGGCTTCCCGCAAAACGAGAGAGCCGCCCGCGCCGGGGGGACGGTCGCCGGCCATGCCCGTCTTGAGCTCGAGAAGAAAAGCGGTCGGAAGGTCGTTACCCGCGAGAACTATCTTGACTTGGCGCAATCGACAAAGAAGGCAAAAGAGTTGACGCGCAAAGCCGCCGCGAAGCGGAAAAAGAGGAAGACCTGATGTCCGTCAAATCCATCCAGGTTGTGCCGATTCTCTGAGATTCCCATCTCCTATTGCTACAATCAGTAAGCGCCCCCATAGCTCAATGGATAGAGCGCCTGTAACTGCTACGAGAAGGCGAAAAAAGAAGCGGAAGTAATCCTTTTTATGGTCCTGGAACAGGCGCGAACCTCGGGAGGTTGGGCAACACGGCCCTGGCCTCGATTCCGGTCGCGTCCGACGCCTGTCTTGCTCACGGGAAGCGCTGCGCCCAGCCGAGCGTCGAGCGTTTCAGCGACGACGACCTGCGCAACTTCAGGCGCTTCTGCGGCGCAATCCTCGCGCGGCTGCTGGAGGACGGCAACGGCCATAGACCTACGGCCGCCGGGGCCGCGGCCCGGTCTGATAGGTCTTGACTTATATAGGCTGTACGCTATAATATGGAGGATACCGAGATGCTGCGCGTCGAATTTTATCCTGACGGCGATGACGGTCCGGTTCTGGAGTACCTGCGGGAGTTGAAGCATGACCCTTACCGAAAGGCGGTAGCAACGCAGCTCGGCCTCGACCTGCATGTGCTTCAGCTTGAGGGCTTGTCTTCGCGCAAGATCGACATCAAGCGGGTGGTCGATGTACCCGGCTCGGTGTGGGAGTTGCGCCGGCTGATCGAAGGGATTCAGTATCGGCTGTATTTCTGCGTGAAGCGCGGCAAGGTGTGGCTGCTGCATCATCTTGAGAAGAAGACGCGGAAGATTCCGCGCGGCGACCTAGAGATCATTCGGAAGCGGTCGAAGGAGGCACTGTCATGAGAAAGCGAAAAGAAAGCGGCCTGGATAAGTTCCTGCGGGAGAGCATGGAGGAGGACGAGGAGTTTAAGTCCTTGTTCCTGGCGCAGGTCAAACAGCTTCCCATTTCGACGCAGCTCCGTGTGCTTCGGAACTTTAGGGGGCTGTCCCAGGCGGCGCTCTCCAAGAAGACCCGGATCGTGCAGCCCGAGGTTGCGCGCATCGAGCGCGCGGACGCCAATCCCAAGGCGCGGACGCTGGAGCGGATGGCCAAAGGGCTTGGGGCGCGGGTGGAGATCGTGCCGGAAAATGTCATCCCGCTCATGGCCGCGCAGCAGGTCAGGGCTCAAGGAGAGGACTACTTCGACCACATTACGGTCCGCGCGCGCTGATGCCGAAAGTCGATATTCTCAACCTCATCCTGTACCACACCGGCAAGGCGGACGCCCCCGAGCCGCTCAACGGGGTTAGCCCGGCGCATGCCGCCGAACGCGTTCGCCGGGCCTGCGAGAACCAGGGGAAGAGCTTCAAGGAGTGGAGCGACGGGATAATCCGCCATTGCGTGATCCCGCCCGAGCATCCCTACCGGGCGCTGCTCAAGAAGCGAAAGGTCCCCCAAGGCGATCCGCTTTGGCTGCTTGGAGCCATCGCCTACGGCACGCACAGCCCTTGGATCGCGTTCCGAAAGATCGAATGGGACGACGGGAAAGTGGAACTTCCGGACACCCTCGAACGTAAGTGGATAGTGAAGCACGGAACGCCATGAGTTTTCCGGAGATCGATTCATGAAACGCATTAATAGCTGGACGGAGCTTTTTGAAGACTGGCAGAACGAAGCCGATAAATTGGCGGCTCTCAAACGGTTGCGCGATTACTTTGACTTTCAACTTTCAATCCTCACTGAGCCTTTTCACACGAAGCTACAGAAGTGGATCGAGGAGAACGGAGCGTCACAGGTAACGCCCGAGATCATGGATTCTCTCTATGCGAGTGTGAAAGATGATGTGAAGGCGCTTGAGAAGTGGTACGCGGACGCGATGCGCGACATTGTTCGCCATTACGAGGGAGTTTAATCCGAGAGACGATGACCCGAGCCGGCATCTACATCCGTAAGTCCAAACTGGCACAAAGGGAACTCGATGGCCTGGTCATCGCGCTGCTCGGACGGATCGGCCGAAACCGGAAGGAGATCGTGGACGGCATCCGCGAATTCCTGGCCAAGCGGCACGGCGAGGTCCCGAAGCGCAAGCAGCGTCTGGAGAAGCAGCTCCAGCAGGCCATTTCCGCCAGCCAGAAGATTCTCAGCGCCTACGAAGAGGGAGTCATCTCTCTGGACCAGCTCAAGGCCAGGAACGAGGAGCACAAGACCCGCATCAATGAGCTGCGAAAGGGTATAATTGAGATCGATGTGGAGCTGGCCCGCCAGGGGCTCGACTTAGACCTGGCGACGCTGGAGAAGCGTCTCAGCCGCTTCCAGGCAGATTTGTCGAGGATGGACGCGCAGGGCCTCCGGGCGCTCGTGGACCCCTTGGTCTCCAAGGCGCGGCTGTTCAACGAGAAAGTCGAGTTGACCTTCTCGTTTCCGGTCGAGGGCGAGCACACGCATGTGTACCCGCTTCCCGGAAAGCCGCAGGGTGATTTGCGCCCCCATAGCTCAACGGATCAGAGCACGAGCCTTCTAAGCTTGGGATCCAGGTTCGATTCCTGGTGGGGGCAACCTTTCATGAGACGCTTGCTTCAAACCTTCGCGTTCGCCGCTTTGCCGGTTCCTGAGGGGGAATTCGGCGTGAACTCCCGCGACGCCTTCGAGTACTGCGCGGCGTTTCTGCGGGACGGACGCTTTCCGCTACCGCCCTCCCGCTGACCCGACACAATCGGGGGTCCATTGCCGCGGCGATTTCGCCCGCTTTCCCGACCCCCACCGCGATCCAACTTGCTAGATTCGCGCTCTGGACTTCGGAGGAACGATGCCGCGAATTTTGTTCTTGGCAGGAGCCGTCTTCCTTTTGCCGTGCGCCGCGCAAGCCGCCTCGGCGAGCTTCGACGCGCCGGGACGCCCGCTTGCCGCGACGCTGCAAACGCTTCGGGAGAGCGCGACCCGGCCTCCGGAGCCGCCCTCCGTCCCGGCGAACACCGTCCTCAGACCGATCGTGTTGGCGATCAGCGGCGTGCATCCCGGCGAATTGGGCGTGGGTTTGGAGTTCCGCCACCTGCTCGCGATGTGGAAATGGCTTTTTCCGGACGAGGAGCCCGACGAGAAGCGGCTTCACGCCGAACTCGACCTCCTGCGCATGGAGATGGACGCCCTCCGGCCCGACGGCTCCGTCGGCGATCCGGGAAGGAATTACATCGAAGAGTCGATGCGGGAAGCGGCGACCCGCCGTCGGCTCTCCGTCGATGTCGAGGGGTTCTCCTGGTCCCGCGATCCCGGCGACTCTCGCGATTCGGGAAACCGATTGAGGGGAACCCTCAGCGCGCTCGGCGCGCGCGCGCAAGGCCGGCCGATTTATCTCGTCGCTCACAGCTGGGGGACTTTGCTCGCTCATGACGCGCTGCTTCAACTCGCGCGCGAGGGACGCCCGGTCGCCATCGAGCGGATGGTGACGATGGGTTCGCCGCTGGTCCCGGTGAATCTGGTGACGCGCGTTTTCGGCCGCGGCGGCTCGATCGAGGAAGCTCTCCAGAAGCGGGTGGCCAAGCCGATGGGAGTCGCGCGCTGGATCAACCTCTATTCGATTCATGATCCGTACGCCGGCACCGTCTCCGCCGCCGACAAAAACATCCGGGTCGATTCCCGCGTCGACGCCTACGAACAACGCCTCACCGAACTCCTCGACGCGGGCGCGGATCCCGCTGCGGTCGGCGAGGACCTGAAGCGGCTGAAGAACCCGTTCAGTTGGCACTCCTCATACTTCGGGTCGTTCCAGGCGAAATTGCAGCTGCTGGGAGAGGATTTGCGGTGGCCGATCTTCGAGGAACACGCCGACAGCATCCTGCCGCGCGCAGAAACAAACGGTCCCTGATCACCGCGGCGATCCTCGAGGTCAATCTTTTTTGGATTTGACGGGCTTGCCGCCTTGGTCGCGGTTGTGCGTTCCCGCGGATTCGACCGGCGGGGGCGCCTCGCCGCCGAGGACGATCACCTCGGTGTCCCGGTCGGGGTCGAAGTTTCCGACCGTCCCGGCCTTGGCCGCCTTCACCCGGACCGCTTTGGTTTTTTCGGCCGCGTGTTCGAGCGCGATGCGCTCCAAGAACTCCTGCTGAATCGACGGCAACGGACGAAGCTCGGACGCCGGAGGCGGGGCGACCGGCCGTCGCGAGTGATACGACCCCCTGAGTCCTAAATTGTGCGGCAGGTTCGCCGGAGCCGGACCGGGCGCGCGCGAGGCGACCGGGGCCCCCTCGACTTTCGAAATAGGGGCAAGCGCGCCGCGGACGGCCACCCGACGCGCCGAAATGGTTTCACCCGATTTGGCGGCGCGGACCTTGTATCGGCCCGCGCAAACGGGGGAGGAAAAACTCAGGACTAAAGCGGCGATCGCGACCTTGCCCATGCCGAAAGCATAGCCGGCGGCGTTAAACTGCATGTTTCGGGGAGGTAAAGGGAAGGTAACTACTGCGCCGAGCGCTTATACAACGCGATCGCCGCGGCTTCAAGGCGGGTCTTCGCTTCAAGCTCGACGAGCCGTTCGGGGGGAAGGGCGCCCACGCCGCAGCGCGCTCCGAACACCGAACCCGCCATGGCGCCGATTGTATCGACATCGCCTCCCATCGCGATGATGAACCGCATCATCCCGTCGAAATCCCGGCGCTCGGCGAAGCGGGCGCCCGCGTAGAGCGCCGCCGGAACGGATTCAAGCGCCAATACGCTGCAACCCAGTTCGGCCGCGGCACGCGCAGGAGTCACGGGATCGGCGCCCCAGCGAACCGCCTGCCGCAGCTTTTCGACGAACGGGCGGGATTGCGTTTCCTCCGCGAGCGCCTCAAGAAAATCGGGAGCGGACTCCTCGGCATGAAGCGCGCGAGAAACCGCGTCCGCGATCAAATGCGCCCCGTCGATGCCGAGCGGATGCGCATGCGTGATGCGGCTGGTCTCATACACCCAGCGGCTTCTCGCTTCGCGGTCCTCGGACCACCGCAGCCCGAAAGGCGCGGCGCGCATCGCGGCGCCGTTGCCCATCGAACCTTCCGGCCAAATAGACCGATTCACGTCCCGCCAATCTTCCCCGGAAGCGATGCGCGTGAGCAGTCTGCGGGAACCCGGACCGTAACCGCGGCGAGACTCCATCGCGTTCGCCCACTCCCGGGCCAGTACATCGGGATCGGGCACGCTTCGCGCGCCTAAATGCTCCGTCAGCACCATCGTCATTTGAGTATCGTCGGTCCAGCGCAGTTTGCCGCGCTCGCCGGCTCCGATCAACTGCCACAAAAAACCCGAGAGGGGACCGCCTTCATAGGGCGCGCCGATGGCGTCTCCGAGGGCGAGCCCGAAGAGAGAGCCCGCGAATCGCTCTTCACGCGTAGGGGGCATGGGATCCGTCTAACGGATCAATCCGACTTAACGCCTTCCATCCGCTCTTTGCGAGCCTTCCAGAGCCAATTCTCCCAAGCATCGAAGTCCTTGGCCGGGAAGTCTTCGCCGGATAGCAGCGTCAAAACGGTGTGGGCCATCTCATGATTGGCGAGGTTTTTCGAGCGCAGAAGCTTCACGATATCGGTCGCGACCGTGCTGATCAAATAGGACTCGTAATCCGGATTATCCGAAAGCGAAAGGGCGAGAGCCAACGCGCGCCCGCGGTCCTCGGGGTAGGGGGAGTCGATGAGCTTGAGGATCCTCTGAACGGGAATAGGAACGTCCTTGTGGTACACGGCGATGTCGCTGAAAATGGACGTGGCCGCCTCCCGTACCGACGGCTCCGCGTCGAACATGGCGCGGGCCGCGTATTCGGAAACCTTTGAGCCGTCGTCAAGGAAGGCCAAGAGAAAAAGAGCCGCGGCCCGACGTTTCGGATCACGATCGGTCTCCAGGATTTGAGAGAGATGGTCTTCGTTCGAGGGAACTCGATTTTCGATCTTATCCTTCAGCGCATCGATCTCGGAATTTCCGCTTCCCACTCCCTCAGGACAGAAATACGCCGGACAATCGCCGCGTTCTGCGGGGACCTCCCCGCTGCGGACCCGCTTCCAGCCGAGAGCGTAGAAGCGATTCCAATCCTCGAGCAGGCCGGTCCCGTCCTTGACCGACCCGGACGGAGGCGACCGGAACGGGAAGCGCGTCGCCATATGCTGCTTTTCGATCACGTCGAACATCAGCAAAATCATTTTGACGTTTCTCTCGGAGGCGACTTCCGATTCCGTCAAACGGGCCCAGCCGAAATCCCCGAATTTCTTCACATCGGCGACCAGCTTGGCGCGAAGATCGGCCGCGCGTGCGTCGTCCTTTTTCGTCCCCCGCGAACGGGATTCGAACCAGGCACGAATCTTCGGTTCGAACTTCTCTTTGACCTCCTCGTCGCTGATCTGCTGGGTGCCGTAGATCTGAATATCTGCCAACTTATAAACGCTTTTTTTGCCGCGTGCCCATACGGAAGCCCCTGAGATCGCCAGGACCGAGAGTAGAAAAGCGGTCGTTTTCCGGGAATTCTTCCTCATCGGGACATTTATAGTATATTTCCCGCGGTGAATCCATTTTCCCTGGTCGAGTCCAGGGTTTCTCTTTTAAGACTGCCGCTCAAGCGTCCGTTCACGACGGCGCTGGGGACGAAAACGCAAACCGTAAACGCGGTCGTTCAGGTCCGCCTTGCCTCCGGAGCCCGAGGCCGGGGGGAAGCCTCTTCCTCCGTCGTATGGGCCGCGCTGACGCCCTCCCGACTCGCCGCTGCGCTGCGTACGCTCGGGCGGCGATTTCACGGCCGCGACGCGCGGGGTCTCTCGGAGGAAGCGTTCGCCGCCGTTCGGCACGCGGCACCGGCGGCCTCGGCCTTCGAGTGCGCGCTCGCGGAGGCGACCGCGCGTGCCGAGGGAATTTCGATGTGGTCCCGTTTCGGCGGGGCGCGCATCCGCCTGCGCACGGATTTAACCCTTTCCGCGCAAGGCTCCCGTGAGGCGCGTGAAGCCGCGCGCGCGGCCCGGCGGGAGGGGTTTCGGACGCTGAAAGTGAAGGTGGGAACGGGCGGACCCGCCGCCGACTTCGCGCGCGTCACGGCCGCGCATCGCGCCGGCGGCGCCCCACGCCTGCTGCTGGACGGCAACCAGAAACTGGGCGTCACGGGAGCCCTCCGCCTCGTCGACCGCTGTCTGTCCCGCGGCATTCGCGCCGTCTTGCTGGAGCAGCCGGTGCCGGCCGACGACTTCTCGGGCCTGATCGCCTGCGCCCGCCGCTGCCCGATTCCGGTCGCCGCCGATGAAAGTCTCCGATCGGTAGAAGACGCCCGCCGCTTCGCCGACGCCGGCGTGAAGGTCGCGTTCAACGTCAAGGTCGCCAAAACCGGCATGGAGCGAAGCCTTCTCATCGCGTCGCTCGCGAAGGCCGCCGGATTTCCATTGATGATCGGCTGCATGCAGGAATCGGCCGCCGGGCTCGACGCGAGCTTCGCGCTGGCCGCGGGAACGGGCTGGTTCCGCTTCGTTGATCTCGACTCCGATCACCTGCTCGCGGGCGGCCCCGCGGGGAGCTTCCGTCGCGATGGGCCCCTCCTGAGGCTTTCATGAATCGCCGGCCTCCGCAGTGGGTTCTCGATACCGGCCTCTTCTACTGCGCGCTGATCTGGGGTTCGACCTTCTTCATCGTCAAAGACATCGTCTCCGCGGTGGACCCGCTCGCGCTCGTGGGCTACCGATTTCTGCTTTCCGCGCTCGCGCTCGCTCCCTGGGCGCTGACGCGGCGCCGGCCCGGGAACCTCCTTCGCGAAGGCATGGTTCTCGGCTCGCTGCTCCTGCTTCTGTACGCAACGCAAACCGCCGGTCTGCTTCACACCACGGCTTCAAACTCGGCGTTCATCACCGGAACCTTCATCTTCTTTATCCCGCTTTTCCTGCTCATCTTTCTCGGACAAAAACCGACGATCGGCCAGTGGACGGCGGTCTCGCTGGCGGGAGGGGGACTCTGGCTTCTGACCGGCGGGATTTCCGGGTTCAATCGAGGGGACGCCTTGACCGTTTTCGCCGCGATGGCCTATGCCGGGCATCTCCTTGCGACCGACCGGTACGTACGCGGGCAGGACGACACCGTACTCCTGGCCTTCCATCAATTCTGGTTTTGCGGAGCCGCCAGCCTCGTCCTGTGCGGCGCGACCGGGGCGTCGTTCGCGGTCCCGTCGGCCGCCTCTTGGGGCTGGATTTTCTTCCTTGCGATTTTTCCGAACCTCTCCGCCTTCTTCATTCAAATCGCCGCCCAACGGCATACGTCTCCGATTAAGGTGGGACTGATTTTCTCGCTCGAGCCCGTCTTCGCGGCGCTCTTCGCCTGGACGCTCGGCGGAGAGGAGTTTTCCTCGCGGCGCGCGAGCGGGGGGGGACTGATTATCGGGGGGATGATTTTGGGAGAACTCAGCAAACTCACCCTCCGCGGGGGAAGGAAAAAAGAAGTGCTCCCCCTCTGATCAGCGGGAGAGAATGACCTTCGCCCGGGGAACCCGAAGCGGACGGCCGCGCAGCGGATGCAGCGTCTCCTCCACCCCGTCGGGGCCGACGCGAACCGATAGAAAATGGTGGAACACGTCGGTCTTGCCCACCGGGAACAAGGGAGAACCGCCGCCGCCGGTCAGGACGTAGCGCACGCCGCCGACATCCTGAACCCCGAATGCGTGAATATGTCCCATGTAGACCCGATCGACGCGCTTTCGAGAGAATAAATCCATCATCGCGCGGGCGCCGTGTTTGAAGCCGCCCACGCCTTGGGCTCCGGCGAAGCGCGTCCACTCTCCCAAATACGCGGGGGGGACGTGCGTGAAAACGATCTTGATCCCGTCGCCGTCCAGAACCCGGTCCAGCCACGCCAATTGACGGCGGGTCACCCGCTGCAGACTCGTATCGAGAGAGACAAAGCGCACCCCCGCGTGCGTAAACGCGTAGTTGGTTCGGCCGAAGAACTCGCGATAGAGATCCGCGTCGCAGCGGCCGTGGGGGAATCGGCGGTCGTGGTTGCCGATCGTGGTGAGGTAGGGAACCCGAACTCCGTTGCGGCCCAATTGACGGAAAAACTTCAGATAGTTCCGCCGGATGCCGCGACTGACCATGTCGCCGAGCTGCATGCTGAAATCGAACGGCTCGCCCTGCAGACGCCGAAGCTGGGTCTCGAACACGCCCTTTTGATTGAACAGTTTGCGAAAAATCCAAAATCGTCCCGGTTCCGCGTCTCCGAGCACGGCGAATGAAAAGGAATCCCCCGGACGCCTTCCCGCCGCGGCGATCGCGTCGAGTTGACGGGAATGCTTCCAAGGAGCCGCAAGGCGTTCGAGCAGACGCGTCTCGGCCCGTTTTTTTCGGATGGAAAAAGACAATTCCTTTTCGGAAGGAAGCCCCCAGCGTTCGGCGAGGGTCATCGGAACGTCCAAGCGAAGCGCGCGTGACGCTCCGTCGGCGCGCTCTCGGACATGGCGGAATAGGTCGGGGACCATGCCCCCCCAGTGTAAACGAAAAGTCGCATACGGACCAGGTCCCTAAATCGATCAGCGGCCGGCGATGAGGCCGGCCTTGATGCCGCGCACGACGGCCTCGGTCCGGTTCTTCACGTCGAATTTCTGAAAGAGGATGTTGAGGTGGTTCTTGACCGTCTTCACGTTGCAGCCGAGCTCTTCGGCGATTTCCTTGTTGCTCTTTCCTTCGCCGAGCAGCGCCAGAACGCGCATTTGAGTCTGGGTCAATTCTCCGAGGCCGGTTTCACCGAGCCGACTGGCGGCGTTGAGGCGATTGACGGCCCGGTGCATCACGGGCTGCGGCAGCATCGTGCCGGCCTCCGCGAAAGTCTTCAACGCCCGCACAAGCTCGTGCGTGGGAAGGCGCTTGGAAATGTAGCCGAGAGCGCCGGCCTGCACCGCCTCCATGACGTGGACTTCGTCGGTGAACGAGGATAGCATCAGGACTTTCACTTTAGGAAGAGACTTCCTGATTTCCCGGGTCGCCTCAACGCCGCCCATTCCGCCGGTCATGTTGATGTCCATCAGAATGACGTCCGGCTTCAATTGACGCGCCAGCTTGATCGCGGCGGCCCCGTCATCGGCTTCGCCGACGATCTCGATGTCGCGTTCCATCGTCAACCGGTCCTTAATGACGTCCCGAAAGAGGATCTCGTCGTCGGCCAACAACACGCGAAGCTTCGCTCGCTTCGTTGAGGACGGCTTGGGGGACGATTTCGCTTTTTTCTTCGCCGGCATGATCACCGCACCGCGGCGGCCCGAGGGTCGAACGAAGGCTGCGGACCGCAGCTGTACATCAAATTCACGAACATCATCGCGCGCGTCACGCGGCCGATGCGGTTGTCCGGCATCGTCACCAGTCCCGCGCGCCCGTCGAGGGCTCTTACGTCGACATTCCCCTGATACGAGACGTCCACCACGGCCGCCCCGTCCCGGATCCATTCGGGATTCAGCCGGAAACTCGGATCGGGAACCGCCGTCACGACGATGTCGGACCTGCGGACGCTCGATTCCAGAATCTCCGGACGGGTGCGATCGTAGCATTTAATCACGGTCGCGCCGAGATTTTCCAGCATCAGACCCAACGGCTTGCCGACGCGCATCGAGTTGTTCACGATCGTGACGAAGGCGCCGTCGATTCCGATCACCGGATGGGCTTGAAGGCCTTTGACGACGGCCTTCGCGGTCGCCGGGACGACGCATTTGAGTCCCGCGTCCCGGTCCAGATACCGGCGGTACTTGATCAGATACCCGAGATTGATGGAATGCAGACCCTCGACGTCTTTTCGAGGCGTCACCAGGTCCATGATGTCCTCATCGGAACGCATGAGACCCAGCGGATAGAGCACGACGATACCGTGGACCGAAACGTCCGCGTTAAGCGCCTCGATGCGCTCGATGAGTTCCGCCTCGCCGGAGGCCTCGACGCTGCGGCAGTCGAAACCGAGCTTCGCGGCGTCTTTCACGATCATGTCGCGATACTGCAAAGATCCCGCGTCGACCCGGTTCTTCACCAGCACCGTCGCCAACGACGGGGTGAACGGCAACAGCGCCGCGCGTTCGAGAATCCAATCGCGGTAGCGCTTCGCGAGGGCGCGGCAGTCGAGGCGCTCGGTCATCGCTCGATTATAGGACATCTTGACGGTCGCGTCGCGACCCCTTACTCTATTGGAGAAATGCGCCCCCAGTCCATTCCCTTGGCCGTTTTTCTCTTCGCGCTCGCCGTCTTCGCGGCGGCGAAGGGGACGTCTGCCTGGGACCGGTACCTCGAACGATCGGCCGAACTCAAAAAGTTCCAGGATCGCGGCGCGCACAGGGAGCAGGACGTCTTGAAGGTCCTCCGCGAGGCGGGGGTGTTCGAACCGATTCCCTCGGTAGGACAGGACGGAGGGCACGCCTCCTTCGCCTCGGGGTTTCGGGCGTTCAAGGTCCGGACCTACAAGGGACTCTGGCTGTGGCCCCTGCGCTACGGCGTGGTCAGTTCCGAGTTCGGCCAACGCTGGGGCCGCAAGCACCAGGGGATCGACATCGCGGCCGACACCGGCGATCCGGTGTACGCTTCGGCGAACGGAGAGGTCTTGTTCGCGAGCGACACCCTGCGCGGATACGGGAATGTCGTCATAGTGCGCCACGATCAAAGGACAACGACGCTTTACGCCCACAACTCGGCGCTTCTCGTGCGCAAAGGCCAGAAGGTCCGCACGGGACAAACGATCGCGCGGGTCGGATCGACGGGACGCTCGACCGGACCCCACATCCATTTCGAAATTCGCGGCTCAAAAGGACCGGTGAATCCCCGGAAAATTCTTCCGGAAAAAACACGGTTTTAGCCGGCCAGGTTTCGCAAATCGGGCCCTTGCGTCAGACGCCGAATGCGTCTATCGTTAATATGCGTATCGGCCAGTTGACGCTTCAGCGGCAAAACGGACAATAGATGCATTCAGTGCGAGATTTGCGGAGCACCGGTCGCCGGAAATAGCCTATATTGCACATTCGGTCCAGCACTTGCGGGTTACCGTCAACTGGCCGATACGCATAATTGTTAAAGGTCAAGGACTGAACACGGGGGTTTTTATGATCCGATCCATCGCGACGCTCGCGCTGCTGCTGACGGCGATTTCCGTCCGCGCCGCCGAACCCGAGGCCCCGCCCTGCGCCGAAACCGACTTCGAATGCCTGCAGCAGCGTGAAAGCGCCCGCTTCCACGACCAGATCGAAGAGCAGAAAGCCGTCTGGCTCGAGCGCTGGACCCAAGCGAAAGCCCGCGGTGAGGCGATGCTCAAGGAGCAAAAACTCGATTGCGGAAAACTCGACGGCATGGAACGGATGAAGTGCCGCGTTGAAACGGCGAAAAAACTATCGGAGTGGAAGAAAAAACACGACGAAAAGAAAGCCGAATACCTCGACAGAATCGAGAAGCTCAAGGCGGATTTCGCCGGGACCCAAATGCAGGAAGACTCGATGTGGACGAAGGTCAAAGATGATTTTTCGGAAAAGGCGAAAGGGATCAAGGACCAACTCCTGGGGGGCGACACCGTCGCGAAATTCTTCGGCCCCGGCGAATCCGGGGAATCGCTCGAATCGCGCGTCAATCAAGCGCTTGAAAAGGGAGCGGGGGCCGCGATCGGGGCGGCCGACGGCGCGCAGAAATTCGCCGAAGAGCGCCGGGCGCAATACGAGAAGTTGAAGGCGGACCGGGAATCCTGCCGCAGCGCCTCAGCCGTCTCGTCCTGCCTCCAGCATGTGGGGGAATCACACGACCAGTGGAAGCAGGAATTCGAAGCCCGCAAGAAACAGGCCGAAGAAGCCGCCGCGAAGCTGAAAACGACCGTCGCGCCCTGATCTAGCCGAAACCCCACGGGGGTTCCTTGCCGCAAACTCCGGCGATAAACGCCGGACGCTGATCCGGTTCCAACGATTCTCCGGTTGCGATATGGATTTCGCGGTAACCGCGTTCGGACAGGACGCGCGCGGCCTCCAGCCCCGAGCGCCCGTCGCTCAGGTTCAAATCCAGATACACGCGAGTACCGGCCGCAGGCGCGGCGGCGTCAAAGGCGGCCAGGTCCGGATAGACGCTGAGCGCGACGCCGGCGCGCCGGGCGGCGGCGCTCCACGTCGCGCGAACGAGGGGGTCGTCGTCGATCAGCGCGCAGGCGGCCCGCGGCGATTGAAGCGGAAGCTCCAAGCGCACCTCGGTACCGCGCCCTTCCTCCGATTCGACGACCACCCGGCCGCCCCACCGCCGTGCCGCCTCGAAGGCGTGATGCAAGCCGAGACCGGAGCCTCCGGCCTTGCCGAAGGTCGCCCCGCGCTCTCCGAGCCGGGCCAAGCGTTCCCGGGGAATTCCCGGACCGTCATCGACAACCCGCAGCAGCGCCTCGCCGGCGCGCCGCTCGACGCGGACCTCGACCACGCCGCGGGCCGCGGCTTCGATGGCGTTCTCAATCAGGTTGGAAAGAACACGCGACAGCTCCTTTCGTTCCACCCGGACGAAAATCCCCTCGGCAACGATCGCCGAAAGATTCGTTCCCGGATGCTTCAGACGTTTCTCGGCCACCGAAGCCGCCGCCGCGATCCCGAGATCCGTCGACTCCGGCGCGGCCGAAGTCCCCGCCCGGTTCTTCTCGAGCAAATCCTCCGCGATCGCGCGAATGCGATCGATCGCCCCGCGCATCATCGCCGAGTCCTCCGAGCGTTCCTCCCGTCCCGGCAGCAGGGCCTCCAACGCGGCCACCGGACTGCGGATGTCGTGCGCGACCTGCGCGGCGAGCGCGGCCAGCCGCCGGGCTCCTTCGGAGCGCACCCATTCAAGCTGTCGGACTCCAAGAAACAACAGCCCGAGCAGCAGCAGTTGAAGCGTCAGGAACGCCGTGCCGGCCAACTCCACCGTGCGGGGGAGACGGAGCGTAAATTCGACTCGAATCCCCTCTTGGTTCCCGGTCTCGACCCAAACGCGTTCGCGCAGAAACCCGCGGGCGCACGGACCCGTTTTCTGCTCGAAGAACACATGCCCGCCGCGGCGGGCCGTGACGCAGGTCGCGCGCATCGACGCGCCGAGCGCGTTGAGACGGGAGGAGAGCGCGAATACGTCTCCGGTTTCGATCGCGCCGAGGTTTTGCTTTTCGAAGAACGAAGCGAACTGCCAGGAGGTCTCGCGAAGGTAGAACCGGAAGAACAGCGACGCGGCCGCGATCGAGAGGATCACCACCGCGGCCGGAAGCAGACCCAGCCAGAAGGCAGACGCGTTGCGCATCGCCGGATATCATAAGCTTCCTTCCGGAGATCGTCCATGGACCGACGCTTCCCTATCTTGATCTTGCTGGCCGCCGCGGCCGCGGCGGCGGTGTTTTTCGGCTGCGGTCGAAGCCGCGCGCCGACCGAACTTCATCTCCGGCGCGGATTCGTCCCGACCTCCTCGAATCCCCTCGATCTCGAGGCGGCGTCCAACGCAATGGCGTTGATCCCTGTTCGCGCACCCTTGGTCTCCACGGGAAAGCGCGGGGAAATCCGCGGCGTTCTGGCGAGCCGGTGGAAGGCTTCCGCCGATTTTCGAGAGTGGCGCTTCGAATTCCGCGACGACCTGGCCTTCGAAACCGGAGAAATCATACGCCCGGCGCATTTCGCCGCGGCGTGGACTCAGTTCGCCGCCGAACTCCGCCGGCGCGGCTCCGACGACGCGCTTTTGTCGAAACTAGAAGGGTTCGCGTCTCCCGAACCCGACGGATCGATCTCCGGTCTCTCCTTCGACGAACACTCTCTGACGCTGCGCTTCCGGACGGGCTTTCCCAGGCTGCTCGCGCACGCGGGAGACGTCGCCTACGCCCTTACCCATGCGAGTTGCCGCGAGCCCGACACGGGCGCCTGGATCTGCGCGCGCAAGGCCGTCTCCTCCGGCCCTTACCGCATCGTCCGATGGGACAAGGACGGCCTCGAACTGCGCTTGAGGAGGGACTTCCCCGCGCGGGACCGCCATCCCCGAGCGCCGGACGTCATCCGATTCGACGACGCTCGCTCCGGGACGAACTCCGTCGAAGTCCGTTTCCAAGACTCGAAGTCTCCGCTGGACGACCCGGCGTTCCGGTTTTTAGGCGGGATGGAATCGGCCATCGGCTACGCTTACTGCAATTCCTGGACGCACCCGAAAAGTCCTTGCCGCGACGCAGGCTCCCGGAGGACGATGCGCGCGCGCTTCTACGCAGAGCTGCGAAAGGCCGGGAGGGAATTTCCAAACTCCTTTTTTCCGCTGTCGATCCCCGGGATCCGCGAGGGAACCGCCGACCCGCGCCCCTCCGACGCCGCCCCGCGCGGAACTTTCCGCGTGCCGAAAAGCGCGGCAACGGCGGATCGTCCGGATCCCGTACACGACGCGCTTGCAAAAACCGCGGTGGAACTTGGCTTCCGCCTGGAGCCAAGAGGCGTCGAATACGGGGATTTTTTCCGGGAACTCACGCCGGGGCTGGGGGAATACCGGCTGGATCTGATGTACTTCACCGGCGCCCTCGACCCGGAAGACCCCGTCGAATCGGTACGCTCGATGTTCCTCAGCAGGGAAAGTACGCGGCTGCCGGATCCGACGGGCCGCATCCGGGCCTACCTCGAGCGGGAGCCTGTCGACCTCAGCGCCGTCAACGACGTCATTTGGGAGGACGCCCTGGTATGGCCGCTCGGCCACGTGCGGAACGGGCTCTGGACGAAAGGCGGCGCGGACCTATCGCAGATCAACGGCAACGACGCCGTTCCCGCGCTGCAGTGGGTCGGGATCGAATGAGCACCCGGCGTCAGCGGTAGTAGTTGTCCGGGTTGTGGAGGTAATAAAAGTCCATCGGATCGATGCGCGGGAGCTGAACGAACCGCTTTCCCTGATCGTCAACCTTCTCTTCAAGTAGAAACCGCGCCTTCGCCGCCGTCGCCTTTTCTTTGGCGTCCGGGTCGCGGATGATTCCCGTTTCCCGTATCGCGTAGGCGATGTTATCAACCCATTTCATCTTTTTGGCGTCGTCCGCGAACTCCTTCCAATTCCCATTGGCATCGTGCGTGTACATCGCGTCGCGGAACTTCTCCATTGACGGAAACCCGAATTTTTTAGCCAAAGGCTCGAACAAACGGTCTTCCCATTTTTTCCGCCATTCCAGTTCCTCTCGCAGTTCCCGCGTATTGGCGACCGTGAAACGGTACATCTGGTGATGGAGCAGGAATGCGTTAGGGTATGCGTAAGAATGAGGCGCCAAGGAGATGATCACCGCCGCCATCGAAGCCGCCGCTGTTTTCAAAACAACATGGACGGGAGCCTTGCTTTCTTGGATGGATTTAAGGATACGGGCGCCGGCCCACACTGAGCCCCCGGGGCTTGTCCCGATCACAAGAAAGATCGGGTCGTTCGAAACGTTGTTGTAGTAGTCGATTCGATCGGTGATGTACACTCCCACCGCGTCGTAAATGGGACCGTTGAGATCGATGCGGCGGTCCGAAATCGTCAATACGCCTTTCTGAAACGGCTCCTTCAGCACGATCGGCTCCCGGTTCGTCTCGTCCTTCCAATCGTGCTTCTTTTCCCGGATGTCGATTTCCGAGCGCAGCAGGGCCAACTCATTTTGCCGCTCGTCGGTCTTCAGCTTCAATTTCGTTCCTTCAAGCATGATCCGCTTAAGTTCCATGTCGATCTGTTCCCGCTCGGTCTGTGACTCGAGGGAAACCCGGCGCATCTCTTCCGTCTTCTTGTCGTTTTCAGCCTGGAGCGTCGCCTTCTCGTCGCGAAGCTGGATCAGCTTCACTTCAAGCTCCAACGCCGCTTTCTCCTTCTGGTCTTTGAGCGCCTCCATCGCCTTCTTGTCCTTCTCGGCCTTGAGCTGGCTCTCGAGCAGCAGCTTATCGCGCTCGCGCCGGACGTCCGCGAGTTCGACCTGAAACTTCGCGGCATCGAGCTTATCCTTGGCCTCCAGGCGCTTCTGTTCGAGCTCCATGGCCGCCAACTCGAGCTTCAACTTCTCCAGCTCGAGCGCGTACTTAAGGGAGAGTTCCTCCTTCTCGGCCATCAGCGACTTCATCTTGTCGTCGAATTTCGCCTTCTCCAGCGCGGGACCGTAGCGCAACCCGTCCAGAACGCGGCCTTTCCCGTGATCCTCGGCTTCATCCTTCGCCTTGCGTATCCGGTTCTCGATCGTGATCTTCTCGAGCGCTTCCTTTTCCGCCTTGAGCGGATCCGGCTTCCCCGCCGGGGTCTTTTCGGACTCGCTGATCTCCTGCGCCGAGAGTCTCGGCGCGGAAAGTCCGCAGGCGAGTAGGGAAACGAGAAGCAAAGAAAGGGTGCGCATGGATGAGTCCTCCGAGATTCGTTCTGGTAGTTATAGTCGCTTTCATTCCCAAGGTCAAGAAGCCCTGGCACGCGCACCCGAATTTGTTATGCTCGGCCCCCATGCCCCCGCGAAAACACGAACCCGTCTATTACGCCGACTACCTCGGACTCGACTCCCTCCTCGGCGCCCAGCGACCGAAAAGCGCCGTTTCGGGAAAGGCCGCCCACGATGAAATGCTTTTTATCGTCGTCCATCAAGTCTACGAGCTCTGGTTCAAGCAGATCCTGCATGAATTGGGCTCGGTCCTCGCCGATTTCGCGGGTCCCGTCGTGGACGAACGCGCCGTCGGGGTCGCCGTCGCCCGCCTCGGACGCGTCGGCGAGATCCAAAAGATCCTCATCGCCCAACTCTCCGTTCTCGAGACGATGACCCCGCTCGATTTCCTCGATTTTCGGGACTATCTAACCCCGGCGTCCGGATTCCAGAGCTTCCAGTTCCGTTTGATCGAGGACGCCCTCGGACTGGCGCAAGCACGCCGGGTCCGCCTGGACGAGACCCCGTACTATTCGCGTCTCTCGAAGGAACATCAGGATTTAATCAAAGCCGGACACGAACGCCCGTCTTTGTTCTCCTTGGTCGAAGCATGGCTTGAGCGCACCCCGTTCGTCGGCCTCGGGGATTTCGATTTCTGGAAAGCGTACGCGGGAGCGGTCGACGCGATGCTTTCCGGGGATGAAGCCATCATCCGCGAAAATCCGACGCTCGGCGAGGCCGAACGGGAGCAAGAGCTGCAGGAACTCGGGAAGACCCGCGAAAGCTTCGATTCTCTCTTAGACGCGAGAAAGTTCGAGACCCTGCGGACGGAAGGCGTCTGGCGGATGTCGCAAAAAGCCCTGCTCGCAGCGCTTTTCGTACACCTCTACCGGGACCAACCGATTCTGCATTTGCCCTTTCGCCTCTTGGAAGCCCTCGTCGAAATCGACGAGAATTTCTCGATCTGGCGCTATCGGCACGCGATCATGGTGCACCGGATGATCGGAACTAAAATCGGGACGGGGGGCTCTTCCGGTCACCAGTACTTGAAGCGCACCGCCGAGACGCATCGCGTTTTCATGGACTTCTTCCAGCTCTCGACCTTCCTCATTCCGCGTTCCGCCCGGCCGGAACTCCCGCGCGAAGTCGAACGCGCGTTGGGCTTCGTGCACGGGGGGTAGGATGTACAAGAAGTTCTATTCGCGTTTTCTCGAAGCGGCGCCGGGACGCCTTCATTTCGCCGCGCACAGCCACCACTGCTGGCCCGATCCGGCGCGCGACGCTCATATCGCGTGCTTCGACGACGCCGCCCGGCTCGCCGATGAGAAGTGGGGAAAGATCTTCGGGGAAGTCCTGCCGGAGGCGCGCCGCAACGCCGCGGACGCGCTTGGGCTGCCGCGTCCCGAATCCATCGCGTTCGCGCCGAACACGCACGAGTTCGTCGTTCGGCTTCTCTCCTGCCTGGATTTCTCCCGCCCCGTCCGGATTCTCACGACGGATTCGGAATTTCACAGCTTCGCCCGGCAGGCCGCCCGTTTGGAGGAATTCCCGGGAGTCTCCATCGAACGCGTTTGTGTCGATCCGATCGACTCGTTCGAAGACCGGTTCTCGGCGGCTGCGGCGAAAGGGGGACACGCGCTCGTCTTTTTCAGTCACGTCTTTTTCAACTCCGGTCTCCGGGTTCTGGGACTCGACCGACTCGTCTCCTCGGTTCCCGACCCGGCGACCCTTGTCGCCGTCGACGGCTATCACGCGTTTTGCGCCTTCCCGGTCGACCTCTCCGCGATCCAAAATAGGGCTTTCTACCTCGCCGGCGGCTACAAATACGCTCAGGCCGGCGAAGGAGTCTGTCTGATGCACGTTCCTGCGTCCGCAGAGCGGCTGCGGCCCGCCGCGACCGGTTGGTTCGCCGATTTTTCGAGTCTCGAAACGGGAGCGCGCAGCCCGGTCGACTACGGTCCCGAAGGATTCCGGTTCATGGGCTCGACCTTCGACCCCAGCGGCCTCTACCGCTTCAACGCGGTGATGGCGTGGCGGCGCGAGACCGGACTGTCGATTGAAGCGGGTGACGCCTTCGTCCGAAATCTGCAGCGCCGGTTTCTCGCCTCCGACATTCCGCTGCTGCCCAAGTCCGCCCTGTTCTGTTCTGATTTGGACAGAATCGGCCATTTTCTCACATACGTCCTGCCGGATGCGGCCGAAGTCTGCGAAAAACTTAAGAAAAATAAGGTTATGACCGATTTCCGAGGCGACCGCCTCCGCTTCGGTTTCGGCCTCTATCACGACGAAAACGACGTCGACGCCCTTGTCGCACGCCTTAGGGATTGATAGGATTATGTTGCTGTATGCGGCCCTTTATTCTCGTCGTTGATGACGATCCGAACATTGCGACCTTGGTTACCGAGTCCCTGGAAACCAAGGGATATCGCGTGAGCTTCTGCACAGATGCGGCACAGGCTGTGATCCAAGCCGAGGGGATGAAGATCGGATTATTGATTTTGGACATAATGATGCCGGCATTCGGTTCAGGCATCGATGCATACAACAACATCCGCAATAACCGTAATTTATCGAAGGAGCTTCCGATTATTTTTCTAACGGGGCTCAAGCCCGAGCAAGCCCAGCGCATGGTCCCTAAACACGACCCACACGTCCGCCTGCTCCATAAACCCACAACGATGAACAAACTGCAAACGGCGATCCGCGAACTGACCGGGGATCGGCTGTTGCCCGTAAAATCTTAGGGGAAAACGCAAGGTGGCCACCATGACCCGAACGCTTAAAGCAAGCCCGAAAAAATCCGAAGCCCCGACGAAATCCAAGGAAGTTCTCCTGAGCGTCGACGGCAAGGAGTTTCGTTTTCCTATCGTCGAAGGGAGCGAAGGGGAGCGCGCGATCGACATCGCGAACCTCCGCTCGGATACCGGACTGATCACCCTCGACCCCGGATACATGAATACGGGATCGTGCCTGAGCAGCATCACCTTCATCGACGGCGGAAAGGGGATTCTGCGCTACCGCGGCATCCCCATCGAAGACCTTTGCGCGAAATCCGACTTCGTCGAAATCTGCTACCTACTCATCTACGGCCGGCTTCCCAAGAAACCGGAGCTCGACGCCTTCCGCAACGAGATCACCCGCCATTCGATGATCCACGAGGACATGAAGCGCTTGTACGACGGCTTCCCGCGCGACGCCCATCCGATGGCGATTCTGTCCTCCGCGGTCAACACGCTCTCGACCTTCTACGGTCAGGGCGGCAACGGCCGGCGCACGGACCTCGACTATATCCGGCTGATCGCCAAGCTGCCGACGATCGCCGCGCTGGCGTACAAGAAGTCCATCGGACAACCGCACGTCTACCCCCGGAACAAGTTCAACTACGCCGAGAACTTCATGTGGATGATGTTCGGCGTCCCGGCCGAGGCGTTCAAAATCGACCGGGAGATCGCGAAGGCGCTCGATCTTCTGTTCATCCTGCACGCCGATCACGAACAAAACTGCAGCGCGTCAACGGTCCGGCTGGTCGGAAGCTCGAAAGCCAACCTGTACACCGCGATCGCGGCCGGCATCTCCGCGCTGTGGGGACCGCTCCACGGCGGCGCGAACCAGAGCGTCCTCGAGATGCTGGAGCAGATCCACAAGGACGGCGGCGACGTCAAGAAATGGGTCGCCAAGGCCAAGGACGGCAAGGACGGCTTCCGTCTGATGGGCTTCGGCCACCGGGTCTACAAGAATTTCGATCCGCGGGCGCGCATCATCAAGAAGCACGCCGACAACGTCCTGAAGAAACTCGGCGTCGAAGATCCGCTTCTCGACATCGCGATGGAACTCGAAGAGGCCGCGCTCAAGGACTCGTATTTCGTTGAGCGGAAACTCTATCCGAACGTCGACTTCTACAGCGGAATCATCTATAAGGCGCTCGGGATTCCGACGAACATGTTCACCGTCATGTTCGCGCTGGGACGCCTCCCCGGGTGGATCGCCCAGTTCAAGGAACTGGTCGACGCCCCGTTTAAGATCGGACGCCCGCGGCAGATCTATACGGGTCCGACGCTGGCCACATACACGCCGATCGGCAAGCGCTGAGCGGACGGTCGATGCCCGAACCGACACCGTTTCACGAGCGCACGGCCGCGCTCTGCAAAAGCTACCGCTGGAAGGAGTGGGCCGGCTACCATGCGGTCAGCTTCTACGACGTCTGCCATTCGACGGAGTACATGGCGTTCCGCCACTCCGCCGGATTGCTGGACGTAACCCCGCTGTTCAAATACGACGTCCGCGGCAAGGACGCGGCAGCCTTCCTCTCGCGCATCATGGCGCGGAACGTTCATAAGATCAAGCCGAACCAGGTTTCCTATTCCTGCTGGACCGACGGAGAGGGGAAGATCCTCGACGATGGAACGGTGATGCACCTGGACGAAGACTTCTACCGGGTCACGGCGGCCGCCCCGACATACGACTGGCTCGCGCGTCACGTGCGTGGAGCGGCCGTCACGGTCGAGGACGTCACCGCGAAAATCTGCGCGCTCGCGGTTCAGGGTCCGCAATCGAAGAACATCCTCAAAGCCGTCTCGGACGCGGACATCGACGCGCTGAAATTCTTCCGCGCGACCGCCGGAAAAATCGACGGAGTTCCGGTTACGATCACGCGCACCGGCTACACCGGAGACCTCGGCTACGAGATCTGGACGAAAAACGAGCACGCCCTGAAACTCTACGACGCCGTCTACGGCGGGGGGCGGGATTACGGGATCCGGCCGGCCGGGCTCGACGCGCTCGACATCGCGCGCATCGAGGCGGGATTCATTCTCGCCGAGATCGATTATTTCTGCGCGAAGGACTGCCTGATCGAATCCCGAAAATCCAGCCCGTACGAGATCGGGCTCGGCTGGACGGTGCAGCTTGAGCGGGGCCCGTTCATCGGCCAGGCCGCGCTCGCGCGCGAGAAAGAAGAGGGCTCCCGGTGGTCCTTGGTGGGACTCGAAATGGACTGGGAGGAACTGGAATCCCTCTGCGAACGCTACAATCTGCCTCCCCAACTCGGCTCAGGCGCGTCGCGCGCCGGTCTGCCGATCTACTCGGGGGGGGAGCAGGTGGGAAAGGTCACGAGTTCGACTTTCTCTCCGATCCTCAAAAAATACATCGCCCTCGCCTCGCTCCGCTCCGAATACGCGGAACTCGGGACCGAAGTTCAACTCGAGTACACGGTCGAATACGAGCGGCACACGATCACCGCGCGCGTCGTTAAAACGCCGTTCTTCGATCCGGAGCGAAAAAAGAAATGAGCACGGTTTACGACGCGATCATCGTGGGCGGGGGACACAACGGCCTTATCACCGCCGCCTATTTGGCGAAGGCCGGACGGAAAGTACTGGTGCTCGAGCGCCGTCATGTCCTCGGCGGCGCAGCCGTCAGCGAGGAGATTTATCCGGGGTTCACCTACTCCGTCGCCTCCTACGTGGTAAGCCTGCTTCGCCCGCATATCATCCGGGATTTGATGCTTCCAAAATTCGGGCTCGACATCATTCCGCTCGACGCGTCGTTTTCTCCGCTTCCGGACGGGAACTCGCTCTGCCGCTGGGATGACGCGGCGCGCACGCGCCGCGAAATCGCCCGATTCTCCCCGCGGGACGCCGAAGTCGCTCCCGAGTTTTCCCGGGCGATGGCCCGGATTTCACGCTTCGTCAAACCGATCATCGACGGACCGGCGATCGATCCGGCCTCCGTCGGCCCCGAAGAACTCTGGCGCCTGCTCAAGCTCGGCCGCCGTTTCCGCGGCTTGGGCAAGGACAACATGGTCCGCTTCATGAAGATGATGACCATGAGCGCGTCGGATTTCCTCGACGAGTGGTTTGAATCCGACGTGCTCAAGGCCCCGATGTCGGTCAGCGGCATCATCGGCACCTTTCTCGGGGTCCGCTCCCCGGGAACCGCCTACGTACTGCTTCACCACTACATGGGGGAGATCGACGGGGCGTTCCGCTCTTGGGGATTCTCCCGCGGCGGCACCGGCATGGTCTCGATGGCCTGCGCGGGAGCCGCGAAGCATTTCGGCGCGGAGATCCGCACCGAGGCTCCCGTCTCGAAAATTTTAATGAAAGACGGCCGAGCGCAGGGCGTCGTGCTCGAAAACGGAGACGAGATCCGCGCGAAGG
>PFUL01000043.1 GCA_002790095.1 Elusimicrobia bacterium CG_4_9_14_3_um_filter_62_55
AAAACAAGTCCCAGGCGGAGGACAAGTTCAAGGAGATCAACGAAGCCTACGAGGTCCTCCACGATCCGGAGAAGAAGGTCAAATACGATCAAATCGGGCCGGGTTCGCAAGCCGCCCCGGAAACCGACGGGGGGCCGTCGCACGAATTCCGCTCGGGAGGCCAAGGGGACTTTTCTGGTTTCAGCGACTTCTTCGAAAGCCTCTACGCAGATGCCGGCAGGCAGGGCTTCAGGTCCCCCCGCCCGGGACCCAGAAGGGGCCAGGACGTGGAGGCCGAACTGCCTCTGACTCTTGAAGAGGCCCTGCGCGCAGGAGAGAAGCGCATCTCCATCATGGCGCCCGTCCTTTGCCCCGCCTGCGCGGGAGCGGGGCGCAGCAACAACGGATTCTGCCCGGTCTGCGGGGGCGTCGGCGAGACGCAGCGGCGGAAGACGATTACGGCGCATCTGCCGCAGTCTATCCTGGACGGGATGAAGCTTCGGTTGCGGGGACAGGGGAGTCCCGCGCCGGGTCAAGGAGAGGCAGGAGATCTCTTCCTGAGAATCCGGCTGCTTCCCCACTCCCTGTACAAGGTCTCCGGAAGCGATCTCGAGACCCCCGTAACGATCATGCCGTGGACCGCGGCCTTAGGAGGGGAATCGCCCGTGCCGACCTTGGAAGGAACGATCCGCATCAAGATCCCTGCTGGAAGCCATGCCGGCCGTGCGCTGCGCATCCCCGGAAAAGGATTGGGCAAGAAAGGAGGTTCTCGCGGGGACCTTTTCGCCGTGGTCCGCATCGACATTCCCGATCAGACGGACAGCCGCATGGAAGGGCTGTACAAGGCGATGCGGGAGGCCCAACCATGAAGCCCCGTCGAGAACAGGTCGAGTACTTGGTTGAAGTCACGCGGATCGAGGCCGCGTTCATCGAGGAATGTCTGGAATGCGGCGCCGTGGAGCTTAAGGGCTCCGATCCAGGGAGCGTGGAAATCACGCCGTCGCATTTAGCGAAGCTCCGGCGTCTGCAGCGGATATGCAGGGACCTCGACGTGGATATCCTGGCCGGTTCAATCATCGTCGATCTTTTGGATCGCGTCGACGAAATGGAGCGAGAGCTGAAATGGCGGAGGCGTTGATGGAAAATGGAAACTCATAACTGTTCTCAAAACATCCTTCGCCGACCGCTCGCAGAACTGACGAAATGGGCGGCGGCGTTGTTGGGCAGCGTGACGCTGTTGGCGCCGGGTGCGTCGTCGTGTTGTCCGACTGGACGGATGAGGACGCGCGTTCGGTGCTGCACACGCTCAAACGCGGCAGTGAGTGGTACTCCATTCAGAAAAGCGGCGCTCAAAGCATATTGGGTGCGGAGCGAGCGGGTCTGTTGGGCGCGTATTTTTCAAGGGAGCTTCAACGCATGCCGCCCATGGATCTTTCCGATGTTTATTATGATCGCTTTCTGCTCAACGGCGCGCCGCAGCAGTCCCTCGCCGCCAAGCCGGGCGAAAAGATCCGGCTCCGGGTCATCGCGGGTTCGGCCTCCACGTTTTTCTATTTGCAGTTTGCCGGCGGCCCGCTGCAGGTCGTCGCGGCGGACGGACAGCCGGTGCAGCCCCTTGATGAAGAGCCGCTACTGATCGGCGTGGCTGAGACCTATGACGTGATCGTCACGGTGCCGGCGGAGGGCAGCTACGAATTTCGCGCGACGGCTCACGATGGATCGGGGCTCGCGTCGTTGTGGATCGGCAGCGGCCCACGATACGCCGCGCCCGATATCCCGTTTCCCAATCTTTACGTCAACATGAGCGGTCTCAGCATCAAACGCGTGCTGGCGTTAACCCCGGGCGGCTCGATGGGCATGCCCGACATCGCCGTGCGCGCCGGCAAGTTCGATCGACCGGGCATGAACGGGATGAGCGGGATGAAAGAGATGGACGCGATGAAAGGGATGGAGCATGGCGACATGGCGCCGGACGCAGGGAAAACGAAGCATGCCGGGATGGGCCCCGCGCATAAGAGCACCTGGTTCGGACTGCTGGCCGAGGACGTCAGTTCACAAGCCCCGCTCGCCGCCGACGGCATGAGCCCCGAGCGTCCCGGGCCGCCGTACGACAGGCTGCGCGCCTTGCGCCCCACCGCGTTTGATTCCTCAAAACCGGTCCGCGAAATCCGACTCACCCTCGACGGCGACATGGAGCGTTACGTCTGGCTTCTTAACAACAAGCCGCTGTCCGAATCAGATTCCCTCGAAGTCAAACGCGGGGAAGTCGTGCGGTTTATCATGATCAACCGCACCATGATGCATCACCCGATGCATCTGCACGGACATTTCTTCCGCGTCCTCAACGCCCAAAGTGAATTCTCTCCGCTCAAGCACACCGTGGATGTCGCTCCCATGACGACCACCGTGATCGAGTTCGCGGCGGACGAGTTCGGCGACTGGTTTTTCCACTGCCACCTCCTCTATCACATGATGAGCGGCATGGCGCAAGTGGTCCATTATCAAGACTTCACGCCCGACCCTGCTACCGCCGCCGTCCGCCCGCGGCTCTACCATGACGAGTTCAGCCTTTTTGGGCATGTGGATGCGTTGTCGCAGATGTCTCAGGGAGCGCTTGTATACTCCAACACCCGGCACATCCTTTCTGCCGAGTGGCAAGCCGGTTGGCAGCGGGTGAACGACGTGGAGTGGGAGGTCGCGCCCGCCTACGATTACTACCTGAACCGTTTTGCCAGCGTCTTCGCGGGGGTTGACCTCGAAGGCGCGGACGATCACTTCGAGAAGCACGAGGGCATCTTCGGTCTGCGTTACCGGCTGCCCCTCGACATCGCGTCCCGCGCGTGGGTGGACACGGCCGGCGACTTCCAATTTGCTCTCGGCAAGCACCTGGAACTTACCCCGCGACTCGCGGTATTTTCGGAGGCCGAATACGACACCAAGGAACATTGGGAAACCCGGGCGGGGATCCGCTGCCTGCTGAGCAAACAGTTTTCCCTGATCGGCCAATGGCATTCCCGATTCGGCTGGGGCGGCGGTGCGCAAGTCCGGTTCTGAGGTCGATGGTGACCGTCCGAAGTGGGGGTCGGAAACGGGACAATCCGCCCGGCTACAAGAAGCAAACAACAACTTCAACAGGTCTCCATGGGCAAAGGCGTGATGGAGTGTTAGAGTGGATCACACACGCGTGGGCGACGGGAAATCCACGCGCTCTGACGGTCACCGTCCCCGAGGCATTTTATGACAAAGAAAGACGAGACTTTGGAATCTGCCGACGCGAAGCTCGATAAGGCTCTCAAGGAATCATTTCCGGCGAGCGATACGCCCGCCGTCGCGCCGGCCGTTGAAAACAAAGGACAGGAGGTCTCTATGCATTACAAATATCAGGTGCGCACGGAACTCCGACCCAAGCGGCTGGAGGGGATCAGTGAGGATCAAATCGCCCAGCACTGGACGCTCTATGAGGGCTATATCAAGAACGTGAATTCGCTGAATGAGAGGCTCGCGGCACTCTCGCAAAAGGGAGACTTCGGGGTCGAATTCGCGGAGCTTAAGCGCCGATCGGGGTTTGAGTACGACGGCATGCTCCTCCACGAGCACTATTTCGGCATTCTGAAATCCGGTCAAACGCCGTTGGGCGACGATGCCGAACTGACCAAAATGCTGAAGAATTCATTCGGCGGCACCCGGAAGTGGCTGGAAGAGTTTTCCGCCATGGGAAAGATGCGGGGTGTGGGCTGGGTGATTCTCTATTACGACCCGCGGGCGCAAGTGTTGTCGAACCACTGGATCGGTCTTCACGAGGAGGGTCATCCTTCGGGCTTCGTTCCGATCCTGGTCATGGATGTCTGGGAGCACGCCTACATGGTGGACGCGGGAGCGGGAGGCCGGGCGCCCTACGTCGACGCTTTCCTTCAGAACGTCGATTGGCCGAAGGTGGACAAACTCCTCGGGGACGCCCAGTGTTCGAAGAAGGCTCCCAAATTGCACGAGGCGAAGAAATAAATCCCCTCGAGGACCCCTATGGCCAAAGCGCTTGGGCGGGCAAGCCCGCCGGAGTGTTGGGCGTTTCTGTCGGCGCGGAGAGCAAGAAATTCCTGCAGAACTGGATGGACCGCTATGTCGCGTGGGTAAAAAAGAACCCGTCTGACACGGCATCAAGTCGGCCTGACTCGAATGCAAAGAAAATAAAAGGAGCACTGTCATGCTAAACAAAGCCCAAACACTCAACGGTTTTAGATTGCACTGCCTCGACGGAGAGATAGGGAAGGTCAAGGAACTATACTTCGACGACCGCTACTGGACGATTCGCTATCTGATCGCCGACACAGGGAACTGGCTAGCCGACAGACAGGTCTTGATCTCCCCGCATGCGCTGACCTCCGTGAATAAAGAGAAGCAATCCATTGCCGTCGATTTATCCAAGAAGCAAATCGAGGACAGTCCCACCGTGGACCGCGATAAGCCCGTTTCGCGCCAGTTCGAGGACAAATACTACGGACATTTTGGATGGCCGCAGTATTATGTCGGTCCGTACATGTGGGGAGCCTATCCGTATATCGAACACGCCCCCAAAATACGGAGAGAATCCCCGCAAAGCCAAAAAGCGTGGAATCCCAGTTTGCGCAGCACGAATCATGTGAGCGGCTATCACATCCAAGCGACGGACGGGGAGGTCGGTCACATCGAAGATTTTGTCGTCGATGACGAGACGTGGGCGATCCGCTATCTGATCGTCGATACACGGAACTGGTGGCCGGGGAAAAAAGTCCTTGTTTCACCGAATTGGATCGAGCGCGTCAGTTGGGACAGGTCGAAAGTGTTCGTCAATCTTCTTCGTGAGACGATCAAGAAATCTCCGGAATACACGGAGAAGTCTCTCATCGAGCGGGATTATGAGGCCGGGCTGCATCGACATTACAACCGCCAAGGCTACTGGGTTGAGGAGCTGGCTGTTCAGGAGCATTCCCGCTGAGGCTGGTTTCCGACAGCCGCACTCGGAGAAAGTAATTCGTCAAGGGAGGAGAATTCTTATGGCCAACAAACATCATGGGTCCCAGCCGGCGGAACGGGGAGGCGTCGCTCTATCCAAGCTAGCGCGAGATTTGGCTCGGCCTACGGCACGGTTCGATCTCCGAGAGGAGATTGGCAAGCTCAGCCAGACGGCTTCCTGGCGGAAGACGGGACAGAATGCGAAGGAACTCGTCAAATATCCGGACCTTAGGATTTCTCTGATTCTATTGCGGCCGTCGAAGCGCATCCAAGGTCATGAGGCGGATGCGAGGATCTCGATCCAGACGATAGACGGCAAGATTCGTCTTCACCTGCCGGACGAGACGGTCGAGCTTGCGGCTGGCCAGATGTCGACGCTCGAGCGTGGTGTCACGCATGATGTGGAGGCGGAACAGGAAAGCGCCTTTCTATTGACGATCGCCTGGCCCGAAAAAGAGCACCCGCAGAGCCGCTAGATCCGATCCTGACCCGTGCCTAGAATGAGTTCCAGCAAAGAGGCTCGCTCCGAAGGCTTGCCCTTGTCCCCCTGGTGGCGTCGCTCCGTATTAATGGTGGCTGCATTCGGCTTTTCAGTCCTCCTTGCGGTGACGGCACTGACATACACGAACGCCCCGCCAATCCCGGACAAGGTGACAAGCGAATCCGGCGCTGCGATTTTCACCAGCGAGGACATCCTGCGCGGCCAGGACGTCTTTTTAAAGAACGCCCTGATGGAGCATGGAACCCTGTGGGGTCATGGTGCCTATCTTGGCCCTGATTACTCCGCGCAGTACCTGCATAGACTTGTCGAAATAAGCCGAGAAACTCTTGCGCGAGCGCGCTTCTCAAAATCCTACACGAACCTTCCGACGGGCGCCGCTTTTGAACTCGCGGAGGAAGTCCGGCGCACGCTCAAGGAGAACCGCTACGACCCGGCGACACGGACTCTCGTATTTTCGCCGGGCGAGGCGGCTTCCTTCGAGCAGCAAAAGGCAGAGTGGCAGCGATACTTCTCCGTCGCGCCGGCTCCCCCCGGGCTTCACGTCGGCTCCATCTCGGACCCGGCGGACCTCGACGCTCTAACCGCCTTCTTCTCCTGGGCGGCCTGGGCGTGCGTCGCCAACCGGCCCGGCAAGGACTATTCCTATACCAACAATTTTCCCTACGACCCTGATGCGGGGAATCGTCCAAGCGCCTCGACCTACCTGTGGAGCGCGATGAGTCTCGTGACCCTGCTGGCGGGGCTCGGGCTCATTCTATTCTTCTTCGGAAAATTCGATTTTCTAGGATGGAAAGGCTTGCCGGGCCCCGGCCCCCCGCACGAGAACCGATTCCATCACTGGTCCGCGACGCCGAGTCAGAGAATGACCGCGCTGTTTTTCGCGGTGGTCGCCGTCCTCTTCCTCCTTCAGGCGCTCGTCGGCGGGGCGCTGGCCCACTACCGCGTGGAATCAGGAGGCTTCTATGGCCTCGACCTGGCGCGCTTCTTCCCCTATAACCTTATGCGCACCTGGCATCTTCAACTCGCCATATTCTGGATTGCGACAGCCTGGGTCGGCGGCGGGCTTTTCCTTGCTCCACTCGTCGGAGGCGGGGAGCCTAAAGGTCAACGGCTCGGCGCTCTGATACTGCTGGGGGCGCTGGCGACCGTGGTCGTCGGCAGCCTGCTGGGGGAGTGGTTGGGAATGACCGGCCGCCTCGGGACTCTCTGGTTCTGGTTCGGACACCAGGGCTCGGAGTACCTGGACCTGGGCCGATTCTGGCAGATCCTTTTAGTCGCGGGGCTCGGTTTATGGGTATTCCTGATGTACCGAGCCTTGCGCCCGGCGTTTCAACGGCCGGGCCACGATGACCTGGCTTCGCTGTTCCTTTTTGCGTCCGGCGCAATCGCGATTTTCTATTTGCCCGCGTTTTTATACGGCCCGCACGAAAACTTTGCCGTGATCGACAACTGGCGCTTCTGGGTCATCCACCTGTGGGTCGAAGGTTTCTTTGAGCTGTTCGCGACCGTGCTGGTGGCGGTCATGTTCCTCGAGATGGGACTTGTCAGCGCCAAATCGGCGACCCGCCTCGTGTATCTCGACGCCATTCTCTTTCTCGGCGGCGGAATAATCGGCACGGGGCACCACTGGTACTTCACCGGGCAAGGAACGCTCAACATGGGGCTTGCCGCCTGCTTCTCGGCGCTGGAGGTCATCCCGCTAACTCTTCTCACGCTGGAAGCCTGGGATTTCGTGCGCCTACGCGACCGCCGCTGCGAAGACTGCGGGACTCCTTTCGCCGCCCATCAAATCTGGGCCCTCTATTTCCTGACGGCGGTGGGGTTCTGGAATTTTGTCGGCGCGGGCGTCTTCGGCTTTCTGATCAACCTGCCGATTGTGTCCTACTTCGAGGTGGGCACTCAATTGACCAACAACCACGCTCATGCCGCAATGTTCGGGGTCTTTGGAATGTTGGCCCTCGCCGTTCTGGTGTTTTGCTTGCGCGCCCTCCAAGATGAGAAGCAGTGGAAGCGCGCCGAGCCATGGGTGAGGGTCGGGTTCTGGGGGCTTAACGCCGGCCTGGGGCTCATGGTCGTCCTCGACCTTTTCCCATCGGGGGTTCTCCAACTTTGGGACTGCCTCAAGAATGGCTATTGGCACGCGCGCAGCCCGGATTTTCTCATGACCGGCACCTTTCATCGGCTTGAATGGGCGCGGAGCGTCGGCGACGGGGTCTTTCTGCTTCTCGGCGTGTTTCCTCTCGTATTCGCCGCACTGCTTTCGGTCTACCAGATCATGTTCCAACAATCTCGCGTGCGTGAAGTCGACGACCGGGTCTCCGATTCCGACGAAGGATGAGTAAATCTCAGGCCGACATCGCGTTCCTGTTCGATGTGGACAACACGCTGCTCGACAACGACCGCGTCATCGCCGACCTGCAAGCTCATTTAAAGCGCGAGGTGGGCCCCGAGCGCGCCGAGCATTACTGGCAGCTCTTTAAACAACTGCGAGGCGAGTTGGGATACGCGGATTATCTGGGCGCCCTCCAACGCTATCGCGGCGAGTACCCGCACGATCCGGACATCATCACTGTCTCCCGCTTTCTGCTGAACTATCCGTTTGCCGACCGGCTCTTCCCCCGCGCGCTGGAGGTCATCAAACAGGTCCAGCAGTGGGGACCGGCAGCCCTGCTCACCGACGGCGATGTAGTCTTCCAGCCGCGCAAGGTGGACCGCTCAGGACTGTCTGAAGCGGTGGCCGGCCAAGTCTTCATTTATCTGCACAAAGAAAAGGAACTTGACGATGTCGAGCAGCGCTTCCCGGCGAAACACTACGTGGTCGTGGAGGACAAGCTGCGCCTTCTCGCCGCCATCAAAAAGATCTGGGGCGTCCGCGTCACCACCGTGTTCGTGCGCCAGGGCCATTACGCCGTCGACCCGACGATTCTGGCCGACTATCCGGCTGCGGACATCAGCCTCGATTCGATTAGCGGCTTGCTGCAATACGACTTGGCGCAGCTAAGAGTAACAACAACAAGCAAGAAAGGAAGTTGACCATGGAAGAATCACAGATCCACCCTATGAAAACAGAAAGCGGCACGGTCCTTGTGACGGGAGCGAGCGGAACAATCGGCCGCGCCCTCATGCGGCGACTCGTCGGACGCTTCGAACACGTCGTCGGCTTTGATCGCCATGCGCCCGAGCCGGCGCCTCCCGACTGCACCCACATAACCGTTGAAATCACATCCGACGAGAGTGTGCGTGAAGGACTCCGCGTCCTGCGAGAACATCATGGGGCGCACATCGCCTCAGTGATTCATCTCGCCGCCTACTACGATTTTTCGGGAGAACCGAGCGAGCAGTATGAGGAAATAACCGTGCGCGGAACAGGACGCCTGCTGCGCGGCTTGCGCGACGCGGACTTTCAGGTGGACCAATTTGTCTTCTCCAGCACGATGCTCGTCCATCGCCCGGCTGAACCGGGACAGTTTATCAACGAAGACTGGCCGATCGGGCCGACGTGGGCCTATCCGGAATCGAAAGTTCGCACTGAAAAGCTGATCCACGACGAGCGCGGCACGGTTCCGGCCGTGCTGCTGCGCATCGCCGGGGTCTATGACGACGGTTGCCGCTCGATCCCGCTGGCGCACCAGATGCAGCGCATCTACGAGCGGCAGATGACGAGAAGCATCTATTCGGGCAGCACGGCGCATGGACAATCCTTTTTGCATCTTGAGGATTTGCTGGACGCGATTGAGCGGGTGGTTGAAAGGCGCGCGAAATTGCCGGCTGAAGTGCCGATCCTGCTGGGGGAGCCGGAGCCGCTCACCTACGACGAACTGCAGCATACCCTTGCCCGGTTGCTTCTCGGAAAGGAGATGAAAACACTCGAAGTGCCGGACGCGCTCGCGCCGCTGGCCAAGGCGGGCGCGTGGGTGATGGAGAAACTGCCCGGCGCCGACCCGTTCATCAAGCCCTGGATGATTGACCGCGCCAGCGACCATTACGCGCTCGACATCACCCGCGCCCGCACGCTGCTCGCCTGGGAGCCGCAGCGAAGCTTGCGCGACACGATTCCCAAGATGGTCGAAGCGCTGAAGGCCGATCCCGCTAAATTCTACGAAGAAAATAAACTGGGCGAACCGCCGGTGCCCGTCGAAGAAAAGAAACACAACGCTGCGAAGGAGTCCGCATGAAATCCGAACACGCAGCGATGGCCGGCATGGAATCGATGCCGAAGGATCACACCGAAATGGTGCGCCGGATGCGCGAGAAGTGGCTCTGGACGAACTTCGCCGTCATCTCGTTGGGCGTGTGGCTCATCAGCAGCCCGTTCACCTTCGGCTATACGAGCCGAGCAATGATGTGGAGCGACGTGTTGAGCGGCGGGTTGCTCGTCTTCTTCTCCGCGCTCGCGCTCTGGCCGCGCTTTGATTTCGTCGGGCGCTGGAGTGTTTCGTTTGTCGGCGCATGGCTCCAATTTGCGCCGCTGATTTTTTGGGCGCCAACGGCTGCGGCCTATCTCAACGATACTCTTGTCGGGATCATCGCCATCGTCCTTTCGGTTCTCGTTCCCATGATGCCCGGTATGGCGCATCACATGGAAATGAAGAAGCCGGGGCCGCTGATTCCGCCCGGCTGGAGCTTCAACCCCTCGAGCTGGCATCAGCGCGCGCCGATGATCGCTCTGGCGTTTATGGGGTGGCTCGCCTCGCGCTATCTGGCCGCGTTTCAGCTCGGCTATATCACGACGATTTGGGATCCGTTTTTCGGTCACGGCACCGTGAACGTGCTCACCTCGGATGTCTCGAAAGCGTTTCCGATTTCCGACGCCGGGCTGGGCGCCGCGGCCTATACCTTCGAGATGCTGATGGGTTGGATGGGCGGGAAGGAACGCTGGCGCTCTATGCCCTGGATGGTGTTCTTCTTTTTTATTTTGGTGGTTCCGCTCGGCATCGTCAGCATCACGCTCATCATCCTCCAGCCGCTGGCGGTCGGCTCCTGGTGCAGCGTTTGCCTTTTCACCGCGCTGGTCATGCTGCTGATGATTCCATTCGCGGTGGATGAAGTCGTGGCTACCGGGCAATTCCTCAGACGGAGCGTGCGCGAAGGCAAATCGTTGTGGCGCACCTTCTGGGTCGGCGGGACGCTTGATGAGGTGAACGACGATCAGCGGACGCCGAAGTACGGGGCGCCGGTGTCGCAACTCGCCGGTCCGATGGCCTGGGGCGTGACGGCGCCGTGGAATTTGGCAGCCAGCGCCGTTCTCGGAATTTGGCTGATGTTCAGTCCCGCTTTCTTTGGTACAGAAGGCGCCGCAGCGGACAGCAATCATTTGGTTGGCGCACTCATCGTCACGGTCTCGGTGATCGTTATGGCCGAGGTGATTCGTGCCGGCCGTTTTCTCAACGTCCTGCTCGGCGCGTGGATCATCGCCGCCCCGTGGCTGCTGCGCGGCGCGGGCACAAGCGCGCGGTACAGCGATATGCTCGCCGGCGCCTTCGTGATTCTCCTGAGCCTCCCGCGCGGGCCGGTGCGCGAGCGTTACGCGGGTTGGGACCGCTTCATCGTATGAGGAAGAACTTTTGAGCACAACACAATCCGACGCTTTGGTCTTTTTCGGCGCCACGGGCGATTTGGCCTTCAAGAAAATCTTCCCGGCGCTCCAGGCGATGGCTAAACGCGGCCGGCGCTAGCAATAGCGAGTCCATCCGCGATGCAAAGGTCAAAGTCCTGGGGGCCGACTGAAGTAGACAAGGTCATTGCGCCTCCCGGCGGCTGGCACAACCCATGACCTTCTCCTTCACATCCTGCCTGTCGGCGAAGACCCGACCGCTGAAGCACGCCTGGGAGCACAGCATCGGAAGCGACACATGATGGACGAGGCTACGCTGGACCAACTCCAGTGCGCCGCGTTCGGCTATTTCCTGGAGGCGGTAAATCCCGCTAACGGATTGATTGCCGACACTTCGCGTGAGAATTCGCCGTGCAGCATCGGAGTGGTCGGGTTCGCGTTGTCGGTCTATCCGGCGGCGGTGGAGCGCGGCTGGATGACGCGGGCCGATGCTCTCAAACGCTGCCTCGCGACCCTGCGGTTCTTTTGCGACAGCGATCAGAGCGGCAGCCGTGAGGCGACCGGTTTCAAAGGGTTCTACTACCACTTTCTCGATATGCATACCGGTGCTCGCGTCTGGCGCTCGGAGCTCTCGACGATCGACACGGCATTTTTGATCGCAGGCGCGCTGAGCGCAGGTCGCTACTTCACCGCGACCACGCCCGAGGAAACGGAACTGCGCGAACTCGTCGAAACGCTCTACCGTCGCGTTGACTGGCGATGGTCGCAGGGCGAAGCGGCCACAATCCGGCAAGGCTGGAAACCGGAATGCGGCTTCCTGAACTACGGGTGGGATGGTTACAACGAATCGATCGTCCTTTATGTTCTCGCGCTGGGCTCGCCGACGCATCCGCTCGGAGACAACTGCTACGAGGCCTGGACCGCGACCTATCAATGGGAAAATCTCTACGGCTACGATTTTCTGTATGCGGGGCCGCTGTTCATCCATCAGTTCTCACACGCCTGGATCGACTTTCGCGGCATCCAGGATCGCTTCATGCGCGAGAAACGCTGCGACTACTTCGAGAA
>PFUL01000167.1 GCA_002790095.1 Elusimicrobia bacterium CG_4_9_14_3_um_filter_62_55
ATGGGTTTAGAAAACAGGCCGGACTCAGCTGCGTTTTTCGGACCAAACCCAGCCACCGGTTCGGAGCAAACCCAGCCACCCTTTCGGACCAAATCCAGCCAGCGTCTCGGAACATATCCAGCCACCCGAAATTGGGGCTAATGCCTTGGATTTAGGGGGCCGTCGCCCCTCGTAGCTCCGCTGGGCAACAAGCTGTCATAGGGAATCCCAACGAGGAGGCCCTATGTCAAAAGAGAGGTTGCCTATGCACCGTGTCCGAGAAATCTTACGCCTAAGATTCGTCTGCGCGCTGCCGAAGCGCGAGATAGCCCGAACCATCGGCATCGACCGCGAAACGGTGAGCAGTTATCTTGACCGCGCCGAGAAGGCGGGGATACGCTGGCCGTTGCCCGATGATCTAAACGACGCCGCAAATAGGGCGTCAAAATAGGGCGTCAGGCCGTCACTTTGTCACTTTCGGAAGGCTCCCGACTCAAAGCTGCCAAGTGAGGCTCGGCACCCTTCGGTTGTCGACCGGTGGCTACTTTAGTACCCACTTCACGACGATCAAGACGGATGGCCGGTTGGGTACGGTGCCGAAGGACGCAAGCGGCGCCTTGACATATATATGCATATATGGCATACTTCTATTGGAGTCACAATATGATCCGAACAACCATTTTTCTGCCGCAGGATTTGCACGCCAACCTAAAACACCTTGCCGTTGAGCGCCGTTGCTCGATGGCGGATCTTTTGCGAGATGCTGTAGAGCGACTTTATGAAGAGGACTTCGCCGACCTGCGCTCTGCGCGGAAGGCCTGGGCGATGCACTCCAAGGTTGCGGAAAAGGCGATTCCCGCCAGAGAGTATTTCGCGAAGCGCTCCAAGAAGCGTGTATAAAGTCGAGATCGCCAGGACTGCCCGACGCGACTTGGATCGTATAGGCGGCAGGGATCTCGCAATGATCGAAGAGCGCGTCATTCGGCTCGAGTCGAATCCGCGTCCTGTTGGGACGAAGAAGCTCAGGGATTTCCTTCATCGCATTCGAGTCGGCGACTGGCGGGTCCTCTATGCAATTGAGGACGGCAAGAAGTGTGTGACCATTTTACGAATCTTGCGGAGAAATGAGGCGACCTATCGGAGCATAAAATAGGGCGTCAGGCCGTCACTTTGTCACTTTAGGAAGGCTCCCGACTCAAAGCTGCCGAGCGAGGCTCGGCAGCCTTCGGTTGTCGACCGGTGGCTACTTTAGTACCCACTTCGCGACGATCAAGACGGATGACCGGTCGGGTGCGGTACCGAAGCTCGCTTTCGCGAGGTCGTCGATGCAAAAGTCACTAAGTGACGGCCTGACACCCGACTCTCTCCGGGGTCCAATCCCACCTATTCAGACCCCGCCAAGGCCCTCCAAGCGGAGAAACGCAGGGAACAAGCAGGGGCCCTCATCCGTATACATGTGCGTGAGAGACAATCCCGAGCTTTCCCGGATGATCCATCGGATTCTAGGCCGTGAGACTTAGACCGCGAGGGCGGGGGTGACGCTCAATCTTGACATTCCAGGAGATTTCCAGTAAAGTATGATTATCATACGAATACGACTGGAGGCAAGACGATGGAGATAGAATTCACGACTCTCGGAGAACGCGGCCAGGCTGTAATCCCCAAATCCATCCGGGACAGGATGCCGGCTCCTCGGGGAACGATGTTCAGCGTCGTCCTCATCGACAAGGACACTCTTGTCATGCGACGGTTCGACAAGAGGAAGTTGCTCGCTGAATTCAAGGACCTCCGGGCATTGATCCGTCAAAAATTCAGCGACAAAGAGATCGTCGGTGAGATCAAAAGAGCGCGCAAAGCTTAAGGTCGTTCTCGACACAAGCGTCTCGGTTGCGGCCCTGCTTTCAAAAAGCGGGGCCTCCGCCAAAATCGTTCAGCTGATTTTCTCCGGCAGGCTCTACAATTTCTACACGGATGAGATCGCCGAGGAACTCAACACTGTCCTGCAAAGGAGGAAATTTAAATTGGAGCGGGAAAAACGGGAACACTTCGTCCACATGCTGAACGAATCCTCGTTCCTGGTTCAGCCATTGGCAGAATTCGAGATCGCCAAATGCAGAGATCCAAAGGACGACAAATTTCTGTCTCTTTCCAATCAGGCTGAAGTGGACTATCTCATCTCATTGGACGCCGATTTGCTCGACCTCAAGAAAGTCGGACGCACCATCATTGCGGAGCCAGGCGCTTTCCTGGAGCGTGCGATTGAGTCAGGAAGACAGTAAGGCAGAACTCCCTCGCGGACGCCGTAGCCGATCTCGGCGGCCGCATGCATAGGTGTGAGAGACAATCCCGAGCTTTCCCGGAGGATCCATCGGATTCGAGGGCGCAGAAAGGGCGCGCCCCGCCGCTTGACAATATGTGCCTTATATGGCACAATATCCCTGCATAGAAAAAGCTCTGGTCCGCCGTGGTCATAAAGAAGACAATCGCGAAGGCTCGAAGAATCTAGGAGAGGTATGAAGATGCGTTCAAAAGCGACGGCCATTAAGAAACCCGCCAAGCCGCGCCTGCAAGCCCACGATTCTTCGCGATCCTTGGCAAATCCCGACCGCGTACTTAAGGCATTCGCCCAATGCATGAAGGAAGGCGATCATGAGGCTGCCCGTGAAATCCTTGCCGCAAGCTTGCGGCAAATGAACAAGGCAAAACTTGCGCGGGTGTATGACATTCCGCGGAGAACGGCCTATAATCTGCTTCAGAAGCGGAGCATGCCCGGCTTGGATTTAATCGCGAAGGTTTGCCACGCAATTCACTCCGAATACAGCGTTTCTAGATAGGGCGTCAGGCCGTCACTTTGTCACTTTCGGAAGGCTCCCAACTCAAAGCTGCCAAGCGAGGCTCGGCACCCTTCGGTTGTCGACCGGTGGCTACTTTAGTACCCACTTCACGACGATCAAGACCGATGGCCGGTCGGGTGCGGTGCCGAAGGTCGCTTTCGCGAGGTCGTCGATGCAAAAGTCACAAAGTGACGACCTGACACCCTCTCTGCAAAAGTCACAAAGTGACGGCCTGACACCCTCTCCCGCTCAGCCGCCCAGCGCGGCGAGTTCCTTTCGGATGAACGGCCGATCTTCGGCCGGCGCCGTTTCCAGCGCGGCTTGAAACGCCGCGCGCGCGGTATCTCGGTCTCCTTGGGCCGCCGCGATTTGGCCGAGGTGGATTTGGAACTTCGTGATTTCCGGCGCCAAGCGGGCGGCTTCCTTCATCGCCTCGAACGCGATCGTGCGCTTCCCCGCCTTCAAGAACAATTCGCCCATGCCGTGATACGCGCGGGCGTAGTCCGGTTGGATTTCCAGGCAGCGCTTGTACAGCGCGAGCGCGTCCTGCATTTTTCCCGTTGAGGCGTAAGCGTCGCCCAGCACGAGAATGCCGTTGATGTAGTTCGGCTGCGCGGCGACCAGCCGGGAGAGGGGTTCGATCGCCTCGGACGGGCGGCCCGAGTAGGTGAGACCCTTTCCGAGCAGGAACAGGATGTCGTCGCGGGAGCCGTCGAGACGGCGCGCCGCGGCGGCGTGTTTCGCGGAATCGTCCCAGCGTTCTTGGAGGTCGGCGATCATCGCCTTCGTGTAGGCGGCCTCCGCGGCGCCGCGCGTGTAGACGGAGCGTGCGCAAAAAACCAGAGTCAGCGCGGCGAGCGCCGTGAGAACGGCGGCCGCCGCGCGGCCGAGGCGGAACTCGCGGGCCGGTCCCAGGGCGGCGAGAATCCCTAATTGCGCCGCCAGCAAAAACGGGGGGAGCGGTTTGAAGAGAGGGAAGCTCACGACCGCGTCGAGAGCGAAGCCGAAGAAGCCGACGGCGAGCGCGATCGAAACGGGAGAGGAACCGCTTTCCCGAAGCCGTAGAACGACCAAGAGAACGAGCCACAGCGCGAGGCCGAAGCCGACGAGACCGGTTTCGGCGAGAATTTGAAGGTAATCGTTGTGCAGATTGCCGATCTGATTGCGTTCGTTTAAAACCGCCTCGGACATTACGGTCCGCGAATAGCGCGGGTAGTGGATCTTGTGGTTGTCGAGGCCGACTCCGCGCAGCGGGTGATCGGCGATCATCTCCAGGGAGTTTCTCCAGAAGACGAGCCGGAGCCGGAGATTCGATTCCCGCGTTCCCTCGCGCGCGGTCGTGACGACCCGAGTCAGCAGGTCGCCGGTCCGTTTGTTCTCGGGCGCGGGGCGCGTCAGCAGGCAGAGCAGGACGACGGCCGCCGCCGCCGCCAGGGATGCGGCGCGAGAGCGGTCGAAGTGAGGGCGTGTCTTGTCGAAGAGGAGAATCAGCGCGACGGCGGCGGCGCTTTCCCCGACCAGGACCAAGAGTCCCGCCCGGCTCGCCGCGAGCAGCAGATACGCGGCGATCGCCGCGAGCGCCGCGGCGTACGCCCGGCGTCGGTTTTCGTTCGTCTCGTAGAACCAGAACACCCCCGCGGCCGGCGCGGCCAGCGCGAGGAACTGCACCGCCATGTTGCGATGGCCGAAGGTCGCCGCGGGGGCGAGGGTTTGGGGAACCCACGAGGCGACCGGAACGCCGAAGGCTTGGAGAACGCCGAGCAAGGAGACCGCCGCCGCCGAGCAGGCCAAGGCGTCGAGCCAGAACCGCGCGTCCGCCGCGTCTTCGATCCATTGAAAGAGCAACAGGCCCGCCGCCGCGCAGGCGGTCCAATGCGTGAGAACCCGGGCTCCTTCCCGCGGATTCACGGCCCAGCTTAAGGACAGCGCGGCCCACAGCAGAAAGGCCGCGAGGGGGGGCGCGAAGAACGGGATCTTGAAGCGGCGGTCGGGACCCCGCGCGGCGCGCAGAAAAAAGAGCGCCGCGAACGCCGCGGTCGCGAGCTGCAAAAACAGCGTTTTCGTCAGGTCCGCGTAGTCGTGGAAATAAGTCGGCCAGAACCGGTAGTCGATGACGAACGGACTCAGCGCCGCGGCGGTGGCGAACAGCCGAAGCGTGAGACGGTCGACGCGTTCCGCGTTCATCCGAAGAGGATAGCTTACTCTTCCTTTTTAGGGGGCGGCGGAGGCGGCGTCGGCGACGCCTTTGGTCCGACGCCGAGGGCGTTCTTCGTCATGCGGGGAAGATCCTTCCACAGGCCGCCTTGCGACCAGCGCCCCCAGCCCCATTTCAGCCAAGCGATCAAGGACGACGCGAGCCACAGCGCCCAGGCCAGCATCGCCGCGCGGTACACCCACAGCGGGACCGAAAGTATCCACGCGCGCGGCAAAACCGCGTCCGCGCGGTCACGGTACCACGCGAGCGATTCGCGGTAGGAACCGTTGCCGGCGATCTGCATGTCGGGGACGCCGAGCAGGCCGTGCGTGATCGCGTGAAACAGACACGCCAGCGCGGCGAGCGTCAGCCCCGCGAGGAACACCTGCTGGAGGTCGAAGGAGCGCGGGTCCTCCGGCGGGTGTTGTCCGCGCCAGCCGAGCCAGACCAGCCACAAGGCGATGATGCCGCCGGTCAGCAACGAGACCTGGGTCAATCCCAGCGACAGGATAAACCACTGCTTCCACGAGAGCGGCGTCAGCGAAATACGGCCGAGGCCGACGCTGACGAGCAGGAAAACCAAGAGCAGCGGCCAGAACAGCACCGCCGGCCCGAGCCTTGGGCCGCAGAGCATCAAGGTCCAGCGGTCCTTGGGCATCTGGACGCGAATCGACGGATTGACGCTCGGCTGTCCGAGGTCCACCGCCGAGGTCTTAAAGGAAAAACCGATTCCCTTCGGTTCGCGCCAGACGAGTTCGGCCGAATGCGCGCCGGGGCGCACCGGGAGCACGACCTTGCCGTTCTCCTGGCGGATCGGCTGAAGCGCGCCGTCGATTTTCACCGACTGAAGGTCGGCGCCTTCAGGCAAAGAGATCGCGTGCTGGCCCCCGCGGCTTGAGCGCATCGAGAGGGTGAGCGTCGCGTCGGTCGCGCGCAGTCCGGGGGACAGCTCAAGATGGGAGGAGTCGATCGTCAGAGTTTGCCCCTCGACCCCTTCCGGGCGCACGACCGAGACCGTCACCGCTTCTCCGGGCCACGGCCGCCACTTCCGTCCGCGCATTTGTGAAGCGCTCTCCGGATGGACGGTCGGGATCCCCTCCACTTCGGCGTGCCAGAGCGGCTCGACGAATAGAGTCCACTCTTCGACCCAAGGAGTGGAATCCGAGGCCTCGAATTTAAGCGACGGGGCTTCCTTTAGCGTGGAGGTCCAGGAGCCTTCCTGAGCTTTCGGTCCGAGGCTCAAAAGCGCCTTGCCGTTTTCGACGCGGACCGCTTCGCTGTTGACCGATTCTCCGGGCAGCAGCGGAATCTCGAGTACGATCGAGGAATCCAGCGGGGTCATTCGAACCACGCGCGTATGCACCGTCCAGGAAAGACCGAGCCGGACGGTGCGTTCGACGCGCACGAACGGAGGGAGCTTCCCCGTCTCGAAGGCGTCCTTCTTGTCCTCGGCTTTGAGCTTTCGCGAGAGCTGCAGGTTGGCGTCCGCGCGGCCGTCGGCGGAGACCCCGTCGAGCAGCCAGCCGCTTACCGACGCATCGACCCGCCGCGGAATCAGCGGCAGCGGAATCTGCACCGATTCGAGATCGGGGAGCGGCCCTTCGAGCAGGATTTGATGCGTGCCGCGCTCCAGGCGCAGCCACAGCGTCCCGTCGGGACCGCGGCGCAGACCCGAGGCGGGGACCCCGTCTAAGACGACGCGGGTCGGGGTCCATTGACCCAGTCCGCCGGGCAATTGGATCGCCGTTTCCGCGTCGGCGTGCGCCTCCAGGCGCAGCGCGGCCTCGCGCGGCGTCGCGGTGATCTTCATGCGCGCGATCTCCGCGCAATGCGGCGCGCAATCCGGATGCTCGAGAATCCGGCCTCTAAGCTCGTTGAGAATTTTATCCGAGGGCTCGAAATCCCCGGAGGACTGCGCGTTTAAATTCGGAACCGCCAGCAGCAGAAGCGCCGGGAACAGCCAGCGGCGGAATTTCCCGAACCCGTCCCCCGACTTCAACTGCCGCAGCCAATCGGCCACCGGGAGGCCGAACAGAAGCAGCGCGAGACAGACGACGAGACCCGAGCGGACGAAGGCGAGGATGCCGTTCGCGCAGGGCGAAAGCAGGAGCAGGCGCAGGGTCTGATCCTTTTTGACCGGACCGCGCCAGGACAGGGCGATCTGCTCCCAGTCCCAGTTCGGCAGTCCGGGGCCGGTGTTGACCGCGGCCTTCGGGTCGTACTCGGTCATCTGCCGCGGCTCCTGCCGTTCTTCCTGAAAGAGTTTTCGAAAGGATGCCTGCTCCATGGGAGCCATTTCGACATCGGATTCAGATCCGGTTCGTGCGGCTCCTCTAACCCCTTTCATCGCCCGCTGGCGGCGTCGATTCTTTCCTTCATATTCCGGAATGGGCGGCGCCGCCGCCGGCGCGGCGGCGTTCATCGACGAGAGTTCGAGCATCTGCAATGCCCCGCCCTGGCCCCCCGCGAAGCCGACGCTTTGTCCGTACATGCGGTCGAGCTGCGGGTACAGGCCGCCCCGGATATCGGTGCTCATAAACGAGATCGCGAACAGACCCAAGGCCGCCCAGGACAACGCGCGGAAGACGGTCACCGAACTGCGGAATCTTCCGTCGGGAATGTTGCGGTGAATCGCCTCGAACACGAGCGGGAACAGCCAGCACCATTTGAGCGCGTTCGGTTCGTGCCAGCACAGCGCCGTCGCGGCGAGCGCGGTCCAGCCCCAGCGATTCCCCCAGAGCTTGCCGACCGCGAACGCGATCACGAGCACGAGGAAGATGTCGAGCAAAGACCAGCGCTTCACCCAAGTCCGCGACGCGTCGTCGACGCCGAAGGCGTGCAACAAGGACCAGCCGGGAGGCAAACGCAAAGACGCCTCGACCTGTTCGAAGTCGTGGTTCCAGCCCACCGCAGGCAGCGCCCCGAGTCCCTCGACGCGGCTGTCCGCGACGAGGTTCACCTGGCCTTGACGGATTTCGATGCCGGAGGGACCGTCTTTGACGAGCGCGGTGATGAACTGGTCGCGCCCGTCGATCGCCGCGCGGCCGAGCCGCGTGCGCGGGTTCATCTCCAGCCGCCAGCCGCGGTGAAGCTCTCCGGAAAGCGTGTCCTGCACCGTGAGTCCGCCCCCGTCGTAGTCGAGCCAGAAAACCCGCGCGAGGCTCAGGCGGTCGGGCTGCGGATCCGCGTCGCCGCGGCGACGTTCGTCGAAGGAAAGCGTCGTTTGCGGCCGCATCGCGTAGGCGGGGAAGCCGCGCCACTCTCCGGGCAGCATCGTCTGCTGGGGGTCGATCGAGGCCGCGCCTTTCACGTCGACCAGGCGAAGATGGTTGCGCGACTCGAACACCCACGCTTCCTCCTCGTCCCAAGGGCCGTCCGGGGCGCCGAGAGTGACGGCCTTGACGGGGCCCTCGTGGCGCGCGCGCAAAGTGATCGTCCAGTTCCCGGGCCGCACCTGCACCCGCAGGCGGCCGTCTTTCTCGACGCGCGCGGGAAGGGACCCGTCGATCGACATCGGCACAAATCCGGCCGGCAGCGCTTTTCCCAGCAGCTCCTCGCGGGTTTTTCCGGAGACCTGGAGCTGAACGCGCGTTTCGAGTTCGAGGGGGATTTCATCGACGATCTTGCGATGGACGATGATGCGCATCGCGCTTTTGCCTTCGCTTTGCGTTTGTCGCTTGCGCACCCAGAGCCGTCCTTGCGAGTCGCGCACGGGAAATGAGACGGGTTTTCCGTCAACGGAAAGCGACAGGAGTCCGGTTTCCCGAGGGATTTGAAGCAGTTGCGGGAGTTCCTCCCAAGCGAACGCTCCCGAGACGCTGTGCGCGCCCCGGGTCAAGCGCAGCTGCGGCGCCCCGCCGCGCAGGATCACCGCGGCGGGGACGCCGTCGACCATCACCGATTGGGGGAAGAGTTTATCGTCGCCGGGCAGCGCGACCCACGGGTCGTCGCCGTACACGCGCCAGCGCTGGGTGAAGCGTCCGGTCTTCGCGCCGAGAGAGAGCGTCAGTTCTGCGGGCCAGGCGCAGGGGCGGTCGCCGGCGTTTCCCTGAAGAAAGGGGCAGAGTTCGCGTTCGTGTCCGCGCAGCGCCCAGTCCACCCAAGGCTTCAGGGGCTGCGGGACGTCCTTGCGCTCGAGCGGGGCCGCTTGGGCCGCGCCGGAGAGGAGAAATATCGTCGCCAAAAGAATGAGTTTTCCGCGCATAGCCCACAGGGTAGCCCGCCCGTCCATTCTTCGCAAGCCCGGCCGGGGGGCTTTCTGTTCCTGCGGGGAGGTGCTATATAAAGGTATGGAATCGGCGTCTCTTCTGATCGGCCTAGGAGCGGCGGGAGCGGCGGGAGTGGGGGCGATCTGGCTCGGCTATAAGCTTAGCGGGGTTCGCGACATTTCTCACGGCGGCAGGACGCGTGCTTGAGTATTTTCTTGAGGGCCGGCCCGCGCCCTGATGGAAATCGAGCTCAAGATCGGCTTGGTTGTGGAGGCCGACCGCGCGAGGCTGCTTAAGCGCTTCGGCCCTCCGGAGCGAACCGTTTCACAGAGGAACCTTTTTCTAGACGGGGAAAACGGCGAGCTGCGGGCGGAGAAGATCGCGCTGCGCGTGCGGCGCGAGCGGGATTTCCCGGCGGCGGGCCCTCCGATCGACCGGGTGGTCTTGGCGCTGAAGGGAGCGTCCTTCGGCGACGGGGTGCTGTTTAAGCGCGAGGAGATCGAATCCCCCTTGGGGCTTAGCGTCGAGGAAGTTCTGCGCAGCCCCTCGCGGCTGTTGATGATGGCCCCGCGTCCCATTTTGGCGTTGAAGGAAAAACTCCCTTCTCTGACGACCCTCAAACCGCTCGGCGTGTTCGACAACGACCGGGCGCTGCTCAAGGTTCCGCTCGCGCTCAACGGCCGGGAGATCGAGACCGTGTGGGAAGTGGACCGGAGCGTTTTCCCCGGCGGGCGTGTGGATTGCGAGCTCGAAATCGAACTCGACGACGAGAGCGACGCCGCTGAGATCGCCCAAGCCGTCGAACGCCTGCTCGCCGCGGCCGGAGTCGCGACTCGGCCCGAACCGCGCGGCAAGTACGAACGCTTTCTCTCCTGCCTGAAATAAAAACCGCCCCCGGTTTCCCGGGGACGGTTTTTGCGCGAAGCGGCTTCGAGTTTAGCGAAGGCGTCCCGCGTCGACCAGTCCGTTGCCTTGCTCGGAGGGCGAGAGCCCCGGGAGCTTGACCGCGGCGGCCTTCAGCGCGGCGCGCACGCCGGCCTGGCCGCGCGCGCCGTTGGCGATCGCCAGGGCGGCGAGACCGGTCGCATGCGGCGTAGCCATCGAGGTTCCCGAGTACGCCTTGATCTCCCCGCCGAGCACGGTGGAAGGAATTTTCACGCCGGGGGCGATGAATTCCACTTCCGGTCCACGGCTGGAGAAGGCGGCGAGCGCGGAGCCGTTGCAGAGCTTCGCGTTGGAGTCGCCTTCGGGCGGACACATCGCGGAGATCGCGATCGCGGCCGGGTACGCGGCGGGGAAGTTGACGGCTCCGCCGTCGTTGCCCGCGGCGGCGATCAGCGGGATGTCCGCCGACTGCAGCTGGTTGACGGCCATCTCGAAGAGGAAATTCCCCTGCGGCGCTCCGAGACTCATGTTCACGACCTGCATGCCGTTTTGCACGCACCACATGATGCCGTCGATGATCGCGAACAGCGAACCCTGTCCGTCCTTGGTGAGCACCTTGATCCCGTAGAGATCGGCTTCGGGCGCGACGCCGACGACGCCCGCGCCGTTCATCGTCGCGGCGATGATGCCCGCGACATGGGTGCCGTGGGAGTGATCGTCGTTGAACGGTTTGTCCTTTTCCACGGAGTTGTGTCCGCCTTTCACGCGGGCGGCGAGTTCCGGGTGGGTCGGATCGATGCCCGTGTCAACGACGCCGACCTTGACGCCTCGGCCCCGGTTGGAGGCCCAGGCGGCCGGCGCGTTGACGGCCTTGATGCCCCATTGAATTTCGGCGTTCTTGCCGACGCTCTCCCCGAGTTTAGGGAGCGACCGGACGGCGCTTTCCACCGTCGGCAGCGGGGTGGTCTGAAAGCTCGCCGGGGAGGATTCGATCCACTTCGTCCAGAAGTCTCGGCCGACATTGGAAACGATCGGGCTTGCCAGCAGTCTCATCGAAGAGGCGCGGACGCGTCCGGGCTTCGCCTGCACCACCATGGCGTTCATCGGCGCGTAGTATTCCAGAACTTCAAGTCCTTGGGCTTTCGCGAGGGCCTCGCCTTGGGCGCGAGTCGCGTTCTTTTGCAGAACGATCATCAGGCGCTGATCCACGCCTTTCAATCCGAATTTAGCGGCATTCGCCGCCGGCGCGAGCATCGCCAGCGTCAAACCGAGAGCCAACAGGCTGCGTTTCATTCGTCCCTCCACCGTTTAGTTAACCACCCCAACCGTAAAAACCATAGAATAAAGTCCATGGGGCCTACAACTGTTATAGGCCGTAGGGCCCATGCGACATCCTCTCAGGCTTCTAAAAAACGGCGCAGCTTACGCGCCTCGGGCGCGTCGTTCGCGGTTTTCGCTGTCGCGAAAACACGCGAACTCGAAAGGCAACGGCAACGGCAACGGCGCTTTAACGGCCGCTCCCGCGCATCACGCGCCTGCAACGATGCCGTTGAATCCCTTCGGGATTCCATTTTTTGCGTCAAGGCGCGTTCGCCCGGGAGGGCTGAGGCGTTTGCGTTGGAGCTCGGAGAATTGCGATTCAGAATCCCTCGCCAGGCCGCGAACCGCGAACTGGCGCAGATTTTGATTGCGGCAGTCAGCATTCGCAAATTCCGCGACCGAGGCACGCGCACGAGGCGCGTAAATGTTCCGTTGCTCTCCTCGTTGAAAGGTGGGAAACCTCGAGCAGCTCCCTCCAAGTTTCCCCAGTTTCAACGACGGACCCAACGCATTGGTTTCGGCCTGAAGGGCCGATGTTTCGGATTTTGAACGAACCAAACCCGA
>PFUL01000122.1 GCA_002790095.1 Elusimicrobia bacterium CG_4_9_14_3_um_filter_62_55
AGCCGTGTGAGTCGAATAGCTCATGCACGGTTAGAAAGGGGGGCTCAGGAAACCGGAGGCAGTGCGCCCACCGGCGCCTGAGCCCTACCAATGAGCCTCAAGCGCCTGCTCTTTTTGGCGGCGATCGCCGCCGTCTGCGCGGCCGGCCTGCGCGCGTTCGGCTTCGAGGGGATCTATGTCGCGACCGGTTCCATGGAGCCGACGCTGAAGGTCGGGACGCATCTGATGCTGGACAAACTGACTTTGCTCGTGCACGATCCCCGGCGCGGGGACATCGTCGTCTTCGTCGCTCCGGTTCCGCCGCACGAGGAGATGATCAAGCGCGTGATCGCCGTCGGCGGCGACCGGGTCGAGATGCGGAAGAAACGGGTGTTTCTCGACGGAACGGAACTCGACGAACCGTTCACGCAGCATACCCGCGGAAAGGAAGTGCTCCGCGGCGACAGTTTCGAGCCGGAAGCGGTTCCCGACGGCTATCTGTTCCTGCTCGGCGACAACCGCGACGAAAGCAATGACGCCTCCGTTTGGCGCGATGAGGACGGCGACCCGATTCGTTTCGTGCGTTCGTCCCGCGTCCGAGGCCTGGTGAGAGGTTTCTACTGATGGGGATCCGCATACTCGTGACGGGCGGCACCTTCGACAAGGAATACGACGAAATTCACGGGTCTTTGTATTTCCGGAAAACCCATGTCAAAGACATGCTCAAGCGGGCCCGCTGCCGCCTTTCGGTGCGGGTTTCGCCCCTGATGCTCAAGGACAGCCTCGACATGACCGAGGCCGACCGGCGCGCGGTTGTCGCCGCGTGCCGAAACTCCCGGGAGAAGCGCATCGTGATCACCCACGGCACCGACACGATGGAGCATACCGCGCGGATGCTCGGAAAGGCGGGTCTCGCGAAGACGATCGTGCTGACCGGGGCGATGATTCCCTATAAATTCGGCGGCAGTTCCGACGGGCTGTTCAATCTGGGCAGCGCTCTGTCCTTCGCGCAGAGCCTGCCGCCGGGCGTGTTCGTCGCGATGAACGGCGAGGTCTTCGCCTGGGACCAGGTCCGCAAGAACCGCCGCTTGGGCCGCTTTGAGAGGAAACCCTAGAAAAGTCGTGTTTTTTGTTATCATTCCAGCATGAGCCCGACGAAACGAAAGGAAATCGACGAAACCGGCGACGTCGCCTCGGCCGAGAAGCTATCGGCGGCCCGGGAGAAGATCGTTTCCCAACTCGGCCGGATCATCGTCGGCCAGGATAACGCGATCGAGGAACTGCTGATCGCGCTGTTCGCCGGCGGGCACTGCCTGCTCGTCGGCGTGCCCGGACTCGCGAAGACCTTGATGCTCTCGAGTTTGGCCAAGATTCTCGATCTCGAATTCTCCCGCATCCAATTCACGCCGGATCTGATGCCTTCGGACATCACTGGTTCGGACATCCTGCAGGAGGACCCGAACACCCGGGAGCGCGTGTTCAAGTTCGTCCCCGGTCCGGTGTTCTCGAACCTGGTGCTGGCCGACGAGATCAACCGCACCCCGCCCAAGACGCAGAGCGCTTTGCTTCAGGCCATGCAGGAAAAGCAGGTCACGGCCGGCGGCGAGACGCGCTCCTTGCCGCTTCCGTTTTTCGTCATGGCGACCCAGAACCCGATCGAGCACGAGGGGACCTTCCCCCTGCCGGAAGCGCAGTTGGATCGATTCTTCCTGCAGATTGCGATCGACTACCCCAGCGAATCCGACGAGCGGAAAATCGTTTTCGCGACGACCGGCGCCGAGGAAGTAGCGCTGGGAAAGGTGCTTTCGGCCGACGAAGTCCTGGCGCTGCAGGCGGTCGTGCGCAAGGTTCCCGTTCCCCCGTCCGTCGTGGATTTCGCGGTGAGACTGGCCCGCGACACGCGCCCGGTGGACGGCGCTCCCGATTTCGTCAAGAAATGGGTCTCGTGGGGCGCGGGGCCCCGCGCGAGCCAGGCGCTGATTCTCGGCGCGAAGGCGCGCGCGCTGCTTTCGGGACGCTTCGCCGTCTCCGAAGAGGACGTGCGCCGCATCGCGAAACCGATCCTCCGGCATCGCGTCGTCCTCGCCTTCCAGGCGGAAGCGGAGGGCGTTTCCGTCGACGGCGTGATCGATCGGCTTCTCGAGCCGCGCTAGTGCGCGTTCTCACGCCGGAAGTCCTGACCCGCCTCAAGAACTTTAAATTCGATCTGCGCCGCCACCGCGTCGAAGGGCATCTGACCGGCCGGCACCGCAGCTTCAAACGGGGCTTTTCGCAGGAGTTCGCCCAGCACCGTTCCTACGTGACGGGCGACGACCTTAAGCATCTCGACTGGAAGGTGTACGCGCGCAAGGACCGGTTCTACGTCAAGGAATTCCAGGAAGAGAAAAGCCTCAAGACCTATCTAATGCTCGACCGCTCCGGTTCGATGGGCTACCGCGGCGCCGGGGACGAGAGCAAATGGGAGTACGCGCGCAGGTTGACGATGAGCATGGCCTACCTGATTCTCTCGCAGGGCGACGCGGCGGGCCTTCTGACCTTCGACACCGAGCGGCGCGACTACCTCCCCCCCCGGCAGCGGATGACGCATTTGGAATTGATGGATGCGGCCCTCGCGGACTCCAAGCCCGCGGGAGAAACCGAACTTGCGGGCGTCTTGGGCGGGATCGTCGGGTCTCTCCCCCGGCGTTCGCTGATCGTGCTGATCTCCGATTTATTGGGAGACGCCGAACGGATTTTGGAAACGCTGCGCGTGTACGGCGCGCGCCGCCATCGGCTGGTGGTGCTTCAGGTGCTCGACCCGACCGAGCGCGATCTGGACCTGGACGGTCCGGTTCTCTTCGAGGGGATGGAGGGCGGGGATTCGCTGCGCTGCGAAGTCGCTTTGCTGCGGGACGCCTATCGCGAGGCGTTCCACCGGCAGCAGAAGCGCTACGAGGCGTCCTTTCACGATACCGGCGTTCACCACGCGGTGTTCTACACCGACGAACCTTGGCACCGGGGACTGGCGCGGTTCCTTGCCCGACAGAGCGCCCGCGGATAGACAATGTCCTTTCTGAACCCCGCGCTGCTTTGGTGGCTTCCGGCGGCGGCCGCGCCGATCGTTTTGCACCTGATTTTCATGCGCCGCGCGCGCCGGGTTGAGTTCAGCGATCTCTCATTGCTTCGGGCCGCCTACGCGCGGTCGCTTCCGGCGACCCGGCTGCGCCATTGGCTGCTGCTCGCGCTGCGCTGCTTGATGCTCGCGCTGTTGATCCTCGCCTTCGCGCGTCCGGTCCTCCACCGCCGCGCCTCCGCCGCCGCCGGATCGGAGAAGGGGCTCGAGTTGATCGTTCTCGTCGACGTTTCCTGGTCGATGCGGGCCGGGGTGCGGGGAAAGCCGCGTTTCGAAACGGCTCGTGCGGCGGCCGTCGAACTCGTCGGCACGCTGAAGCCGCCCGATCGCGTCGCCCTCGCGTCCTTCTCCGACCGGCTTGAGTCGCCGCTCGCTTGGTCCGATTCCCCCGAGGCGGCGCGCGCGTCCTTGAGCCGCCTTCAGCCCGGCTTCCGCGGGACCGACGCCGGCTCCGCTCTCGCGGCCGCCTACGCCTTGTTCGCCGAGGACGACGCGAAGGCTCCGGAACGCAGGCGCGTGATCGTCGTGGTCACGGACGGGGCGCGCAACGCGTTCTCCTCGCTTTCGGTCAAAGGTCTTGAGGCGCTCCCGGGATACGATTCGGAGGTGACGGTGCTCGGGATGGGACTCGAAGGCTCGGCGCCCAACTCGGCCGTTCTCGACGCGCGGCCCGGCGCCGCGGGCGCCGAGGACCGGGTCGCCCTTTCCGTCCGCACCGCGGCCTACGGGGAAGACGCGCGCGCGGGGTCGCTCGATTTGTGGGTGCGGGACCGCCGCGTCGATCAGCGCGCGGCCTCCCCGGATCCGGAGCGTCCGGCGCTCTTCCGTCTTCCGGAGAGCCGGGATGCGGATCATTGGGGGCGTTTCTCGCTTCGGGAAGACGCGCTCGCGCTGGACGACGACTATTATTTCGCGCTTCGCATGCGGCCGCGGCCGAAGGTTCTGCTGGTCTACGGAAACTCGCGCTATCTCGAAGCCGGGCGGGGCGGCTATTTCCTGAAGAAGCTGCTCTCCGACGGGAAGCGCCTCCCGTTCTTTCTGGACGCCGTCGACTTTGGGAAATTCGCGAGAATCGACCCCTTTGCGTACGGCGCGGTATTGCTCGCGGATTTCGAGTCCCTGCCCGAAGGCGTCGCGGAGACCTTGGAGCGATACGTGCTCCGGGGAGGCGGGCTTTGGCTGCTCGCGGGCACCCAGGCCGACGCGAAAACCTATCGCGATCTCAAGCGGGTTCTTCCCGCGGCGGTCGGCGACCCCCGCCAGGTCGGGCCGCGGGGCCGCGCGCTCCGCGCGGACGCCGTGCCGACGGACGAGACCGTTCTTCCGGCGCGTTTCTCGTGGGACGATTTTGAGCTTCAAAACGCGGCGGCTGAACGGGCCTATACCCTGCGACCGCGCAAGGACGCCGCGGTCTGGTTCCGGGACGGAGAGGGCGAACCGCTGATGGTCGCCGGGGGTTTCGGTTTGGGACGAGTGCTCGTGTGGGGCTCCTCGCTCGACATCGAGTGGTCGAATCTCGCGCTCAAGCCCGTTTTCACCGCCTGGACCGATGTCGCCCTGCGCTGGCTTTCCCGCTACTCCGGACGCGAGCAGTGGCGCACGGTCTCCATCGGCGAGCCGATCGAACGGAACTGGGACGGCGGGGAGCAGGCTCCGGTGAAGGTTCAGATCCGCGCGCCGGGCGGCCGCCGTTCTTCGCTGCTCGTGAAGGACCGCAAGATCGTTTTTTCAGACACGCGGGAACCGGGGCTGTATTTTCTCCAGCCCGTCGGAGGCGAAGGGGACTCCCCCACCGAGGCGTTTGCGGTGAACGCGGACCGTTCCTCCGGAGAGTCGGATCTTTCTCCCGCGCCGCGCATGCCGTTTCACGCCCTTCTCAACGCCGGTTCGGTGCGGGAGGATTTTCTCCGCGCGGTCTACGGGCGGGAAACGCGCACCGCCGCGCTGGGACTCGTCATGCTGCTCGCGCTGCTTGAGGCGGCTCTCGCGCGTCCGCGCAGGAGGGGCGCATGACGCACCGTTTCGCCGGGGCCGCGGCGCTGGCCGCCGCGTTGGGAATCTTCGCGGCGGCGCCCTCCCGGGCGCAGATCGGCGATAAATTCGTTTGGAGCCAACTGCGGATCGGCCCCGATTGGGATCCCTATCCCGGCGTGCACGCCGAGATTCTCAAGTTCGTCGTCGACACGACCAGCGTGCTGGTCATCCCCGAGCGGCGGACGCTTTCGCCGACCGATCCGGAATTGTTCGGGTCCCCCTTCGTGCTGCTCAGCGGAAAGCAGCCTCCCGCGCCGTTGAACACCGAAGAGATTGGTCGGCTTCGCGATTACCTGACCTCCGGCGGGTTCCTGTGGATCGAGGATTCCAGCGGACTGCCCGGCTCCCCCTTCGACGCGTGGGTGCGCAAGACGCTGAAAACCGTGCTGCCCGACGCGGATCTCAAGCCGCTCGCAAAAGATCACGTCCTGTTTAAAACCTTCTTTTTGATCCGCCGTCCCGGGGGCCGCGTGCTGGTGCCCGGGGGCGTCGAGGGCGCCGATTGGGCCGGAAAGACCGTCGTCGTCTACTCGCGAAACGACCTGATCGGCGCGTGGGCCCGGGATCCGCTCGGAAATTTTTTGTTCGCCTGCGTCCCGGGCGGGGAAGCGCAGCGGCTTGAGGCCAAGAAGCTGACCCTCAACATCGTGATGTACGCGCTCACGGGCTCCTACAAAGCGGACGCCGTCCATCAGCCGTTTATTTTGCAGAAAATGGGAGCCGGAGGGCCGTGATCGGATCCGTGGGCGTCGAGTCGGTCCCGTTCGAGTGGGGCGCGGCCGCGCTGTTTCTGGCGGCGCTCGCCGCGGGATGGCGCTTCCTGAAGCCGCTTCCGGTTTCGATCCGTGTTCTGCGTCTGAGCACCGCCGCGGTGCTCGCGGGACTTCTGCTCAAGCCCGTCCTGAGTCGTTTCGAGGAGCGCTCGATTCGCCCGCGGCTCGCCGTCGTCGTGGACCGCGGGCCCAGCATGCGCGCTGAGGATGATTTCAAGCGCTCGCGGCTCGCGCGCGCCGTCGCCTGGCTGGAAGAGAACCGCGAGGTGCTCGAGCGCGCCGCCGACGTCTCGTTGTTCGCCGCGGCCGAAGGCGCCCGCCGTGTCGATTGGGAGGATTTGCGAAAACTCGAGCCCGACAACGCGGTGTTGGAACCCTCGTCGGTGTTCTCCGATTTGCTCGCGTCCGGGGCTCCGCCCCAGCGCGTCTGGCTGCTGTCGGACGGGGCGTTCGACGCGGGTGAGGCGCTCGCCCCCGCGCTCTCGCGCCTCGGCGTTCCCGTGGACGCGCTCGGCGTCGGTCCCAAACGCATCCCGCGTTCGTTGGTCGTGTCGCAGATTCAATCCCCTGATTTCGTCTTCATTCACGGACGCTTCGAGGCGTCCGCCGCGGTCGAAGCGAACCGGCTCGAAGGAGAGACCGTGCGTTTGGAACTGCGCCAAGGGGAGAGAATCGCGGCGTCGCGGACATTCTCCCCGCGCAAGGCGTTCGAAGTGTTTCACGCGACCTTTTCAGTCGACGCTTCGGCCTTGGGGACGCAGGCGTACACCCTTCGGGCGAGCGTCCCGCGGCGCGGGGCGTCCGCGGCGCTTGACGCGTCGCGTTCGTTTCGCGTTGAAGTCATCCGCCAGAAGTACCGGATCATGTATTTGGCGGGAAGGCCTAGTTTTGAATATACGCATTTGCGCGCACAGTTGAAGGGCGACCCGAATCACGAACTGGTGTCGTTCGTCATTTTGCGCAATCCCGAGGACATCAGCCCGGTTGGGGACAATGAACTTTCGCTGATTCCGTTCCCCGCCACCGAGATCTTCGTCAAGAACCTGTTTCAGTTCGATTTGTTCATCCTTGAGAATTTCGCCTACGACCGCTTCAACCTCCCGACCTCCTACCTCCAGAATCTCAAGAGTTTCGTCGCGCAGGGCGGCGCCCTGCTGATCGTCGGAGGCGAAAACGCTTTCACGAAGGGAGGCTACCGCGGGACGCCGCTGGAGGAGACCTTTCCGGTCTCGCTGCTTCCCGAGCAGGACGACTTCGTCGCGGAGCTTTTCAAGCCGACGGTCGCGGCCGCGGATCATCCCTTCCTGGCGCTCGGAGATACTCCCCAGGAGACGGCCGCGCTTTGGAATTCTCTCCCCCCGCTCGATGGATACGCCCGCTTTTCCGACGTGAAGCCGGGTTCCGACGTCCTTTTGGCGCATCCCACCGACAAGACCGTTTCGGGCCGCCCTCAGCCGGTGCTCGCCGTCCGGGAATTCGGCCGGGGAAAGGTCATGCTTGTGGGAACCGATTCGACCTGGCGCTGGAAACTGGCCGGCGGAAGGGACTGGCGGCTCGCCTCGTTCTACGCGCGCTTTTGGAGCCGGGCGGTTCAATATCTGACCGGCAGCCTCGAGCTCAAGAAGGTCAAATTCAGTCCGCTGCCGGACCGGATGCCCGCCCGAGAACCCGCAGTGCTGTCCTTGCGCGTCTTCGACGAGCATTTCAGGGCCGTGCCGGGAGTGGATGTGGATCTCAAGCTGGTTTGGAACCGCCCCGACGGAAGCACCGTCTCTCCGGCGACCTACGAGCGGGAGCCCGGCGTGTTTCAGATCGAATTGACCGAACTTGCGGAGGGCGTCCACAAGGTGCGGGCGATCGCCCGCTATCGCGGTCATGTCTGGGGAGAAGACTCGGTTGCGTTCCGCTGGGAGGGCCCGCGCGGGGACGCGCCGCTGGACCGGGGTCGCCTACAGGAAATTTCGGGCGCGACCCAAGGCGAGTTCCGCGACCTGCACCGGGCCGGTCTCGACGCGATGCTCGCGTCCTTGCCCCCCGTCCGAAAGGAACGGGCGGTGCGTTCGCGCGTGCACGCGTGGGATTGGAGCGGGTGGCTGGCCATCGGGGTGCTGCTGCTGCTCGCGGAATGGTTTTTGCGCAGGAGACTCGGCCATCTCTGAACGATCCGCCGTTTTCGCCTTTTTGCTGCTGCTCGGGCTGGCCGGGATGGCTCCCGGGGTGAGTTTCGGCGACGCCGGCGAATTCATCGCGGCGGCCGCTTCGCTTTCGATCGCGCACGCGCCGGGATACCCGTTGTTCTGTCTCGCCGCAAAAGCGTTCGGGACGGTATTCGCGTTCGGAACCTGGGCGCTGCGCGTCAATCTCTTTTCGGTGCTTTGCGGCGCCGGCGCCGGCGCGGTTTTTCTCGACGCGCTCGCACGCGCGGGACTCGGACGCGCGGGACGCCTGTTCGCGGTCGCGGCTTTGTGTCTCGCTCCGGTCTGGCTGCACAACACGCTGCAAACCGAAGTTTTCGCGCTGAACGGCCTAATCGCCGCCGTCTGTCTGTGGATCGCGGTCCGCTGGCGCGAGCGCTTCTTCGAGCCCCGGCCGGCGGCTGCCTTCGGTTTGGCGCTCGGTCTCGGGGGCGCCAATCACCAAACCTTGATCTTTTTGCTTCCCCCGATTCTGATCGCAGCTTGGCTGGAAGAACGACGAAACTCGGGGAATCCGTCGCGGCTTCGCCTTGCGCGCTTCGCCTCGCATTTCCTCGGCTTCGGACTGTTGGGCTTGGCGGTCTATGCGTACCTTCCGATCCGCTCCCGCATCGGTCCCGCGTTGGACTGGGGGCATCCCGTCGATTTCCCCTCTTTTCTTCATGTGCTGCTCCGCCGGGACTACGGATCCTTCGCGCTGACCGTGCAGGGAGGCGAGACCGGCGGACTTCCCGCGCCGATTTCTCAGACGCTGCGGTTTCTCGCCGCGTCGTGGTCCGGTTTGGGTCCGGTCGCCGCGTCGGCCGCGCTTGCCGGGGCGGCGCTTTCCCGCGGCCGCGGCGCGGCGCTTCCGCTCGCCTTGCTGCTCGTCGCCGGTCCCGGCTTCCTCATCCTGGGCAATCCCCCCTTCGACCCGATTACCGCGGGCGCGCTGGAGCGTTTCTATCTGCTTCCGTGGTTCGGCGCGGCGTGGCTGGCCGGGCTGGCCGTACACGCGTTGGCGATGCGCGGGGTGTGGGCGCGGCGCGCCGCGTTCGCGCTGCTGCTCGCCCCCGTGTTGGGCGCCGCAGGGCGCCCCGCCGCGTGGGCGCAGCGCTGGGATTTGGCCGCGCACGATTACGGCCGGAACCTGACCCGGTCCCTCCCTCCCGGAGCGGTGCTGTTCATCGACGGGGGAGACGATTCTTTTTATACGCTCGCGAATCTGCTCTACGCCGAAAGACGGCGACCGGATCTCGAGGTGCACGACCGGGGCGGGTTGGTTTTTCCCAACGCCTACGGCACCCAATTCCGGAAACTTCCGAAAGAGGCCAAAGAGGCCCGCCGGCGTTTTGTCGAATCGGCGATGGCCGACTCAGGGCGGGCCGTTTTTTACGCGACGCTTAACCGAGGGCTGCTTCCGGACCGGGCGCTGCCCATAAGAGGACTGCTGCGCCGAATCGGTTCCGCCGGCGCCAACCCTGACGCCGACACCGAGGATCCGGAAGGCGCCGCCCTGTGGGCTGTGTATCCGCTTCGCCTTTCGAAGGCACGCGCAAAGCAATACTACCGCTACCGCGCGCTGATTCCGTTCTACGCGGTGATGCGGGCGCAGTCCGATGAGAGCGCCGGACGCTACGCGACGGCGCTCAAGCGCCTCGACGACGCCGCTGATCTCGGCGGTGACGCGGCGTGGCTGCGCTCGACCACGGCCGGCATCGCTGAGTGGATCGGCTTTCGCGCGTCCGGCGAGGCGCAATGGGCCGCCGCCGTCGCCGCCTACGGTCTTTCGGCGCGCGCGGTCGGGGACCGGCCCGATGGCTGGTTGAACCTGGGCGTCGCGTTGGAGCGGCTTGGAAGCAACCGCGAGGCGGAGCGCGCCTACCGCCGCGCGATCGCCGCCGACGACAAGTCCTATCGCGCTTGGTACAATCTCGGCGCTTTGTATTGGAAAGAGGAGAATTGGCCCGCAGCCGCTTTGGCCTTTGACCGCGCGGTTGCCGCAGATCCCGCGCGCGCAGACGCCCGCGGCTATGCGCAGCGCGCTCGCGCGAACGCGCAGGCGGGTCGATGACGCCGGCCGGCGCAAGCGCGCGCCGTTGGCTGAGCGCCGGGCTGTTCGCGGCGGCGTTTTCGCTCTACCTTTGCTCCCGCGCGCCGGGCCTGGTCCCCTACCGCGATACCGGAGAGATGGCTCTCGCCGCGCATTCGCTCGGCGTCGCGCATCCGCCGAGCTATCCCCTTTACGCGGTCGCCGGGAGGCTGTTCGACGCGTTTGCGTTCGGGGACTCCCCTTCCCGGTTGAGTCTTCTGTCGGCGCTCAGTGCCGCCGCGGCGGTCGCGGGCGTCGGATTTGCGGCCGCGGGAATTTGGGGCCCGGCCGCGGCGCTGTTCGCCGCGCCTCTCTTGGCGACGAACGCGACGCTTTGGAGCGTTGCGACCGTCCAAGAAATGTACGCGCTGACCGTTTTGTTCGCGGTCTTGCTGTTCGCGCTGGGGATGCGGCTGCGGGAAACCGGCTCGACGAAGGGGTGGTACGGCGCCTGTCTGTTGTTCGGCCTTTTCCTCGGAAACCGGACGGATCTGCTGCTCTGGGCCCCGGGACTGATCGTGCTCGGGCTTCCGCGGGATTGGAAGCGGTCCTTGCCGCTCGCGGCCGCGTTCGGCCTGCTGGGACTGGCGATCTACCTCTATCTTCCGCTGCGTTCGGCGCAGGGGCCTTGGCTGGATTGGAATCACCCTGCCGCGCTTTCCAACTTCTGGGGTTCGCTGACTCGCCGCGGCTACGGCGCGACTCTGGACCTGTTGTCGAAGAACTACCGCATGGGCGAGTTGTTTTTGCCGAATCTGAAGGTCTACGCCCTGCATGCGTGGAATTCCTTCGGTCTGCTTGGGCTTGCCGCCGTGTTGTTTGGCGCCGGCACCGCGTGGAAAGTCGACCGCCGCCGCGCGGCGGGAGGGCTGCTGCTTTGGGGCTTCAGCGGGCCGCTGTTCCTCTTCTTGGCGAATATGCCGCCGAATCCGCACGCGCTCGCGATCGTCGAGCCGCACTATCTCCTTTCGGACGTCGTGCTCGTTTTCTTCGCGGCCGAGGGCGCCGCGGCCGCGTTGGCGATCTCCGGCCTGAAACCGCCCGCCGTCGTCTTGGGATCCTTGGCCGTGCTGGCGGCCGTCGTGCAGCCGGTCTTCGCGGGCCGCTTCGTGGAGATGAACCGCCGCTGGAACCTGTTCCTCTACGATTTTCAAGGGAACGCGCTCCGTTCGACGCCGAAGGACGGGATTTTGATCGCAAAAAAGGACGTGCAGCTGTTTTCTCTTTGGAGCGCGCAGCGCGTCTTAGGCCGCCGTCCGGATATCCGCTTGGTCGCCCAGGGCATCGCGCACAGTCCGTGGTACCGCGCCTCGCAGGCGCGGGACGGCTCTCCCCTGCAATTGGGTCCGCTGCGGAGTGCCGAGGATTTTCACCGGTTCTTCGCCGCCAACCCGGGGCCGGTGTTCGCGACGCCCGACGCCGAGATTCCGATCGAACTCGAGCCGCTCGGCGTGCGCGGGGCGGCGGTCGCGCTGTCCTCGGCCGGCCTTCGCGAGCCGGATCCCTCCCCGTTTCTCGTCCATCGCGGCGACTATCGCTACGAGAAGCGCCCCGACTTTTTTACGGCGGATTTGACCGCCTCGCTCGCCTCGGTCCGCCAGCGCCGCGGCGCGGCCGCCGTCGCCGCAGGAGACTTGCCGCTCGCCGAGAGGGAACTCCTCGCGGCCTGGTCGATGAAGCGAAACTCCCCGCAGGTGGCCGCCTTCCTGGGCTTCGCGTACTTCCAGGCGAACGATTTGAAGAGGGCGCGGGACGCCTACCTGTTGTCCACGCGATTATTCGATGAGACGCTCGCGCTGGCCGAGGAGTACCGCTCGTTGCCCGATCTCAAGGACAATCTTCGCAAAGGCGCGGCCGACGCGTCGTTGAACCTTGGAGTCTGCCTTGAGAAACTGGGCGACCGTTCCGAGGCCGAACGGCTGTACCGCCGGGCGATCGCGTTCAACCCGCGCTACGCGCGCGCCTACTTCAATATCGCGGTGCTCTACTGGAAGTCGAACCCGGCTCGGGCGGTGATCGAGCTGGAAGCGGCGCTGCGCGCCGATGCGAACTTCGTCGATGCGCAGAAGTACCTCGCGATCGCGAGGGCGCGGATGCAGGCGCGCTAAGCCGTTTTTTCGAAAGCCGGAAAGCGGCGTGCCCGGCTTGATTCTAAACGGCAGCAGCTTCCCTAGTTAGTTTATATACAATCGCATATAAACTATACAGGGTTTGATTTCGTTCGCCGGGCGCCGTTCTATCTGGTGGTTATGTGATTTAATTATCACGGTCCTTCCACATCTGCTCGTCCCAGGCGAAGGCATCCGGTTTGTTGGTTCCTATCTTTTTGAACTCCGGGTGAGATGGGTTCAGGATGAAGTTGAATGAATTAGGAACGATTGCGGAAGGCACCCGCAATATCGCGGCGTGATTCGAGAGAATCCAGGCATTCCCCAAAGCCATGGTATCGGGGCCGTGCGGGACTTGATCCCAGTTTCTTGGAAGCGGCGCTTTAATGGAATCAACTCGCAAAGACTCGGGCCAGTGAATTCCGACCCGGACCAGCTTCACATGCTTAAAATCCCACTCGGCATGAACAAAAACCTCAAGCGTCGAGAGCGCGAGGGTTTCTGCGGTGTATACGGCGGGAGTGCCCTTTTCGTTCCAGCGGCCGCCGGTTTTTTGAGCCCCCATCCCGGACAAGGGACGGGTCGCGTACTTTGCCTTTAAGATGCGCCAAGCCTTAGGCGGGCTCACGCCAGTACGCCGTACTCTATTCGCTCGAGCAGATTCGAGACCTGCTCGATGCCGACCGTCGTATCAAGCATGAATAGCGGGGTACGGCCGCCTAGGGCTGCCTGGGGGCGACTGAGCCAATGGATCGCCGAATCCCGGTCTTCAAATACGCTTACGGCCAACGCGTAAATCTTGGCGCAGCGAAACAACCGATCACTGGCCGCCGGCGACAGCCGTTTGCGCGATCCGAGTTCGCGCGCTACCGAGCTCAGGCTGATGCCCAGTAGATCCGCGATTTCCTTTTGATGGAGAGAATATTCTGTTGCGAAATACTTGACCGCCGGCCACGGAATGCCCTCGCGAATCAGCTCGATTCGATCGGCCGGTCTGGGAAATCGGCGCCCGACCACCTTGGCCCCCCCGAGGGTTTTCAGAATCTGCGCGTCTATAGCCATATTGACAGCTTAATAGTCATTTGACATTGTGTCAAGTGCCATTTGGCATACTTATTCTATGACCAGAAGGACGATTACTCTTTCGGAAACGGCGACAAGATCAGCAGGCGCAAAACGCCTACTTCTTAGGCCGCGGCCCCTTCCGGGGATACTGCGTGTACCTAAACTGGAACTGCCCCAGCAAATCCCAGCCGCCGCGAAAGCGCAGATAGGACAGGTCGAAGTTCAATTTCAGGAAGTAGCCGACCTTGAAGTTCAGGAGAATCGGGTTTAGCGCCATTCCGTTGGGCTTCATGAACTCGACGGCCAGCGGGTAGTTCGGGTGGGGCAGCCACATCAGAGAGCCGAACAAAGTGGATTTCGAGGTCGCGTGCTGGTTCGGATGCCCCGCGAACGAAAGGGCTTGGTCGGTCAGGAACTCGGTCAACAGCGCGACGCGCTCGCCGTTATTGCCCAGCGCGTAGCCCAAGGACGAGCGAACGCCGAAGATCTTTTTCGACATGACCCAATACGCGTCGCTCAAGATGCGCGTCGAATCGTTGGAGACCTGCACCGTCACGACGGTCGGCTGCGGCGAATCGCGCGCGGTGAAGGTCCCTCGGCCGCCCACGGCCATCGCCGGACGCCAATCGCCCTCGCTCTGGATTTGAATCTTTCCGTCCGCCGAAAGAAAGACGACGCCGAGTCGGTCGAGATAGTTTGTTTGGTTGTTGGCCGAGAGGCTGTTTTTTCCGTAGAGGCGGCCGATGTAGTACGCGGTGTTGATGTCCAGGCCGAGTCCGGGGCGGTTGAACTGGTCGAGGCCGCGGTAGGCCGTCGGCGTCATCACGACGCCCGAAACGGCCACCGGAGGCAGCGTCAGCTTCTTATCGGCGCCGGGTTCCGCTTGGCCCGTGGAAGGCTGGGTCAGGCCCGGGAGCAGCAGGGACTTTTCCTCGACGCGGTAGAGAATGCGGACCATCATCGTGGAGATCGCGATCGAGGCGTAGCGTTCCGGGACCGGTTGGTCGGCAATCGCGAACAATTCGGCCTTCGCGCCGACGACGGCGGGAATCTTCGTGATTTCCCCCAGATCGGCCTGGACGTCGCTCGGGGTGAACAGCGTCCCTCGCCGCGCGCGGATGCGGTCGCGCAGGGCGTATTCGCTGACCGAACGCAGGCCTTCGAAGAGGGCCTCGCCGATCACCCACGGCCCGGCGTCCTGGGACAACGGGATGCCGAGCGAGGGCGTGGAGGCGGCGACGGTCGTCGAGCTGGCCTCGGTTCCCGCGAAAGGGTCGAAATTCTGCGCGCGCGCGGGCGCCGCTCCCGCGAGGAGGGCGAAGACGGCGATCAGTAGAGGCAGCGCGTGGTTCATACGGGACGGAAGTACAAAACGGATCGGACCAGCAAATTTGCGGCGATTCCGGCGCCGACGTCGTCCAACACGACTCCCCATCCTCCCGGAAGGCGCTCGAGACGCCGGTAAGGCTCGAATTTCATCGCGTCGAAAAATCGGAACAGCACGAACGCCCCGGCCAGCGTCCACGGATCACGCGGCAGCCAGGCGGCGGCGGTCCAAAATCCCACCGTCTCGTCGACGACGATCCGCGGATCGTCGTGGCTGCCGAGCACCCGGTCCGCCCGGCCGCTCGCCCAACTCGCGAAGACGGTCGCGAGGATCAAACAGACGCCCAACGAAAGACCCGTCGGCAGCGCATAGAGCGAAATCCAGCCCAGCGCGGCGCCGACATGACCCGCCCCGGTCCAGCGCTTTCTTTGCAGGTCCGGAAAGCGTGCCGTCAGCCAAAAAGGAATATAACTTAAATGAAATCCGGTGGCAACCGCGAGACAAAAGCGGTCGATCACGAGGGGTCCCCGCCGTTCTTGGGGGCGTTCCAGGTCTTTTTCAGCAGTTCGCGCGCATTCCATCCGTATTGGAGTCCGCTCAAGACCGCGACGATCGCGCTCAGAATCACCAGGGGCGCGGCGGTCTCCATCATCCAGCGCGGAACCGGCCATCCGATCGAAACCTCGGCGGTCAGCAGGACGAGGATCAAGATGACGACGACGCTCTGGATCGCCATCTTCCACTTCCCCCCGCGGTCGGCCGGGATAATCACACCCTGCACGGCGGACAGACCCCGTATGCCGCCGACGAGCAATTCCCGGACGATGATCAAAAAGACCGCCCAAAGCGGAATGACGACGCGGGGTTCCCGGACCAAGGCGACGAGCGCGCCGATCACCAGCACCTTGTCGGCGAGCGGATCGGCGATCTTTCCGAACGGGCTGATCGACTTCGTCGCGCGAGCGATGTAGCCGTCCATCCAGTCGGTAATCGTCGCGACGACATAAAGCGCGAGCGCGGCCGCGTACGACCACGGGCGTTGAATCCACAAGCAGACGAACGCGGCCAGCGCCATCGCGAGCCGGGCGATCGTCAGCTTGTTGGCCAGCGTCATGGGCTCGGGAGCGTCAGGACCTTCGCGCCGTCGGCGGCATCGGGAAGATCGCTCCAGACGACGGGAGCGCCGCCGATGGAGATGCGAAGATGGTCCGGGTGCGGCGTTTTGATCGCGAAGTCGCGGCCTTTGAAGGAAGTCGTGTGTCCTGCGGGAAGGCGTCCTTCGAACACGGCTTCCCCGAGCGAGGTGAGCTCGAAGGTCGTCGTTTCAATCGCGGCGATTTCGACCGTTATTTCCTGCGACGGCGCGGCCGCTTCCGAGACGGGCGCCGCGCGGAGCTCTTGCGCGGACGGCTGACGCTCCTTCAACGCCCACAGGAGTCCTCCCGCAAGCACGAGACCGCCGAGCAGCATCACCGGGATCAAGGTGGATTCCGAAACGGGAAGCCAAAACGGTTTCCCCCTTTGCGCGTCTCCCAGGGGCCGCAGATGCTTCGGTCCGGGCGTCGCCGGCGACGCGTTTTCCGCCGAGGCAAGCAGCGCGTCGCTGTCGAGGTCCAGATACTCGGCGTAGCTGCGCAGAAACCCGCGCATGTAGACGGTCGCCGGAAAGTGCTCGAAATGATTGGCTTCCAGCGCCTCCAAATATTCTTTGGGAATCCGGGTCTGCTGGTGTACGGCTTCGACGCTCTGACCGCGAAGGGTCCTGCGCCGCTTCAACTGCGAGCCGACGTCCGACGGAGCGTTATCGTCGGGGAATTGCGGGGCTGATTTCTTGGGGGGTGTCATGGGGCGAAGCGCGGCGGTTTAAAATTCCGGAAAACGTCCGCGTCCGGAGGCGGTGTGAACGCGAAGGCGCCCGCTTCGATATCGGGGTTGAACACGATCCTGGAGAATTCGGTGCGCATGCGCGCCGCGCCGGCGGTCAACTCGGCGGATTCCGGGAACAGCGTTGTGGACGAAAGCGACAGGATCAAAGAGAATGCGGGAGAGTCCGAATCCTTCGGCGTCAGCGTCAGGGCCGGACGCGCGCTCGCGGTGTCCAGGGCGACCGCGTAGGTTTCCAGCATTTCGGCGTAGCGGCCGAATCGCAAAAGATTGTCGAGGGTCGGGTCGGCCGCCCGCCAGTCGGAGAGCTTCGCCTGCACGACTTGCCGGCGGTCGTGCCGGTGAATCCAAATGTCGAGCCCGTCCGAGACGACGGTCTGGCGCTCGGGTTTTTGATGCTCGATGCGCAAGCGATCGGGTTTGCGGTAGGAGATGGTCCCTTGAACTTTTTGCCGCATCGGAGAGTCGGTCATCTCCAGCGATTGGGCGAAGTCCGCGGTGAGCGTCAGGATCTTCGCGTCAAAACGCCGAAATTGCGCGAGCACGGCCTCGAGGGTCACCGGAACGGCGGCGTCGACGAGAAACGGCTCGGAAATCGCACCGGACGCCGCCTGAGCGTCCGGCACGGCGGTCCTGCCGGACCCGCCAGCACCGGACGCCGCCTGAGCGTCCGGCACGGCGGTCCTGCCGGACCCGCCAGCGGCGGCGGCCGTAGACGCCGAAACCCCCGCGGAGGCCGCGAGCAGGACCGCGAGGACGGGGGCGGTCATTCGAACGCCTTCTTCTCGAGGTTGACCTGGGGGTGGTTGTCGCTGAGGTAGTCTTCGATTTTGTCGAAGAGAATCTGCCAGCGGTTCGAACCCTCGGGCTTGCTGATGAAGCCCTTGACCTCGAGCGCGCTTAGAATGTTCGTCGCCCTCGCCGAGGACCCGAACTTGGCTTTGAGCAGGTCCTGGCTGACGCGTTTGCGCTCAAGCACGAGCTTAAGCGCCATCGTGAACTCGAGCGGTTCGATCCCGAACTCGGCCAAATCCGCGGCGTTCTCGCCGCCGGTCATCGTGTCGAGCCGCGGGTACTGCGGCGGGCCTTGGCTTCTCAGATAATCGACGAGGCGGCCGATTTCGTCGGTCGTGACGAAGCCGCCCTGGATGCGGGCGGGATCCTGGCCCGGAGAGAGGTAGAGGGCGTCGCCCTTGCCGAGCAGGGCTTCGGCGCCGTTGCCGTCGATGATGACCTTCGAGTCCACCTTCGAGGCGACCCGCATCGCGATGCGCGACGGCAGGTTCGCCTTGATGACCCCGGTCAACACGTCCACCGACGGCCGCTGGGTCGCGATCACCAGATGAATGCCGACCGCGCGGCCCATCTGAGCGAGCCGCTGGATCGAATCTTCGACGACGTCGCGCGCGACGACGATAAGGTCGGCGAGTTCGTCGATGACGACGACGATGAAGAATTCCGGCGAGCCGCCGCGCTTGAGCGCCTCGCGGTTGTACTGCGCGATGTCGCGGACCCGATGCGCTTGAAATTTCTCAAGCCGGTCTTCCATCACCCGAACCAGCGCCTTGAGGGCGCGGGAGGCGTCCTTCGCGTTCGTGATGACCTGGCACTCTTCCGGAGGGACCTTCGGGTCGTAGAGATGCGGGATTCCGTCGTAAAGCGTCAGTTCGATGCGTTTCGGGTCGATGAGAAGGAATTTCGCCCGGTCCGGAGGCATGCGCATCAGGATCGAGGCGATCATCGCGTGCACCATCACGCTCTTGCCGCTGTTGGTCGCGCCGGCGACGAGCACGTGAGGCATCTTCTGAAGGTCCGCCGACAGCGGTGTTCCGTCGGAGGCCAGGCCGAGCCCGAAAGCCAAAGCGGAATCGTCGGTCGTCATCACGTCGGATTCGAGCAGTTCCCGGAGCGTGACCATCGTGCCCTTGGAATTGGGGATTTCGATGCCGATCGCCGCTTTCCCCGGGATCGGGGCGATCATGCGGATGCCGCGCGCCGCCATCGCCAGCGCGATGTCGTTGGCGCGGGCGACGATGGAATTGACGGTCACGCCGGATCCGGGGCTGACCTCGTAGCGCGTGATCACCGGGCCGGGGCTGATCCCCGAGACCTTCGCGTCGATCTGGAAGCTTTTCAGCGTGCCTTCGAGACTCGCGACGGAGTCGCGGATTTCCTCTTCGCCCGGGCGTCCGTCTCCGGCGTTCGGGTCCTTCGGGTTGAGAAGGTCGGTGTCGGGCAATCGGTAAGGAGTTTCCCCGTCGGCGGGGGCGGGGGCCGTTCCGTTTTCCGCCGAAGATTTTTTCGGTTTGGGTTTGGACGCCGGTTTCGGCGCAGCCAGAATCGGCGGAAGTGAGTCAGCGGCGGGCTCGGGGGCGGCGGCGGGTTCGGGTTCGGCGGGAGGCCGGGGCTCGCTGGATTTCGCCGCTTTTGGAACGGGAGCGAGACCCGGTTTCTCGCTTTTTGCGGGGAGCGTCTTTTTCGCGGCCTCGGCGATCAAAGATTTCAGCTCTTCGCGGCTTTTTTTCCAGCCGCGATAGTCTTCCACGAGCGCTTTTACAACGCGCCCGATGAGAGTGAGCCAGGAGATTTCAAAGAGAATCTGCAGGCCGAGCAGCGCCAGCGCGAGGGCGACGATGAAAGCCCCGATCCCGCCGACCGCCGCGATGAGGACTCCGCCGAGACGCGCGCCGAGACTACCCCCCCAGGCTTCCGCTTCCGTCGCCGCGGCCAAGACGCCGAGCCCGACGGAAGAGGATGCGAGCGTCAGGACGCCGCCCGCGGTCATCGTGAACAAGCCTTTCAGATCCTCGGCGCGCAGATGCCAGAGAGTCGCGTAGGCGATCCAGAACGGGATGAGATAGGCCGCGAGTCCGAGCGCGCCGGTCAGCGAGGAATGCAGCAGGCGTCCGACCGAGCCGGAGGTTTCGGGGACGAAGAGAGACCACGAGATGAACCCGGCGACGAGACCGATCACGAGCCAGCGGACGGCGGCGGCCAGGACGGGGCTGCCGCCCTTCTTGCCGCGCCGCTTCTTCTTAGAGGATCCGCGAAGTGAAGGCACTGCGGATTATTGGGCGGCGATTCTGGGGCGGTCGGTGCGAAAAGGGATCGGCGCCGCTTCAGCTGGCTCGAGCGCTTCGATCCGGAGCGTTCCTTCGGCCGCGGACAGGGACACGCGGCCCCGTTCGACCAAGGCTCCGAGCGCCAGATGCAGCCGGGTATGGCTGATCTTCAGCGCCATTTTAAGGTCCCAGGCGGTATTAGCGCCGTTCTTGACGGCTTCCAGCGCGTTCTTCGCGTCGCCGTCGATTTGGGAACGAAGGTCTTCGGACATGCGCCGTTTAAACCTTCTCGATCCAGAACATCGTCTGGCCGACCTTCACGGGCTTGCCGTTGTCGAGCAGGCACTTCACGACCTTGCCCGCGCTCTCGGCCTTCACGTCGTTGAAGACCTTCATGGCCTCGATCAGTCCCAGCACGTCGCCGGGCTTCACGCGATCGCCTTCTTTGACGAACGGCGGACTCGACGGCGAGGAGGCGCGGTAGAACACGCCCATCATCGGGGATTTGATCTCGACGCAGTTCGCGGGGAGTCCGTCCGCGGCGTTCGCCGCCGCCGGGGGGCCGGACGGTGCCGCGGCCGCCGCAGGAGCGGCCGCGACGGCGCCTTGCGCGACGGCCACCGGGACGCCGACGGGCATCGTCGCGTGGCCTTTGCGCACCAGGCGCACGTAGTAATCCTTGCGGTCGAGTTCCAGAGATTGGAGGCCGTTGGCCTGCATGAATCCGTAGAGTTCCTGGAGATCCTTCAGCGGACCGGAACCCCCGGCGGATGCGGCTTTGCCGGATCCGTTTTGAGGAGAGGGCTTCGCCGCCTTCCTGCCCGCCTTCGGGGACTGCTTCGCGGCTTTCTTTTTTGCCATCGGAGTACCCTTAAATGTCCCCCGCCCGGGTTTTCCCGGGCGGGGACAGGAGTCGTTGCGTCTTCTTACCGGTGCGAGCGTTCACGGCGAGGACCGCGGTCGCGATCGCGTCCGCGATCGCCGCCTCGATTGTCGCGGGGTCCGCGTCCGCCGCCGCCGCCGCGAGAGTCTCCTCCTTCATTCTCGGAGCCCGGCGCGATCACGGCTTTGCGGGAAAGACGAATCTTCCCTTCTTTCGAGACCTCGAGGCACTTCACCTCGACCTCTTCGCCCTCTTGGAGGACGTCGGTCACCTTCTCTACGCGCTTCACGTCGATCTGAGAGATGTGCAGCAGGCCTTCGCGGCCGGGCATGATCTCGACGAACGCGCCGAACTCTACGCAGGAGACCACGCGGCCTTTGTAGATCTTGCCGATCTCGGGCTCGGCCGTCATGCCCTCGATTTCCGCCTTCGCCTGGGCGACGCCGGTGGCGTCGGTTCCGCCGATGAAAACGCTGCCGTCGTCATCCACATCCACGTGGACCCCGTACTCCTCGCTGATGCGGCGGATGTTCTTTCCTCCGGGTCCGATGAGCATGCCGATCTTATCCACCGGGATTGTGACCCGCTCGAGGCGCGGCGCGTTGGGCGAGAGTTCGGCCCGCGGCGACGCCATCACCGCGTCCATCTTCTCAAGGATGTGCAGCCGTCCCTTGCGGGCCTGTTCGAGCGCCGACTCAAGCACGCTGATCGGGAGACCGTCGACCTTCATGTCCATTTGGATGGCGGTGACGCCGGTGCGGGTTCCCGCGACCTTGAAGTCCATGTCGCCGACGTGGTCTTCGAGTCCGGCGATGTCGGTGAGGACCTTGAACTTGCCGTCCTGGGAGATCAGTCCCATCGCGACGCCCGCGCAGGCGGCCTTCAGCGGAACGCCCGCGTCGTACATCGACAACGAGGCGGCCGAGACGGTGGCCATCGAAGACGAGCCGTTGGACTCGAGGATTTCGGAGACCACCCGCATCGTGTACGGGAACTCTTCCTCGTTGGGCAAGAGCGGGATGATCGCGCGCTTGGCGAGCGTCCCATGTCCGATTTCGCGGCGGCCCGGTCCGCGCTCCGGCTTCACTTCACCGACCGAAAAGCCGGGGAAGTTGTAGTGCAGCAGGAAGCGGTCTTTCCAATCGCCTTCCAACTCGTCCATCACCTGCATGTCGCCCGGCGTGCCGAGCGTCGCGACGCCCAGAGCCTGGGTTTCGCCGCGGGTGAAGGTGGCCGAGCCGTGCGTCATCGGAAGCACTCCGGTTTCAATCGTGATCGGCCGGATCTCGTCGAGCGCCCGTCCATCGTGGCGCTTGTCTTCCTCGATGATGAGGTTGCGGCCTTCCGTGCCTTCGAGACCGTAGACGATCTCCCAGACATGCGCGTCCAACCCGGCCCACGCCGCGTCGGATTCGGCCTTCTTCTTGACCTCTTCTACGAGCGCGTCGGAGATTTCCTTGAGCTTCTCGTGAAGCGTGAACTTTTCCTTGTAGCCCTTGCGAAGCTCCTCGCGGACCTTCGGGCGGGCGGCGTCGAGCACGAAGCTCTTCACCGGCTCCGGGAAGTCGGGGGCGACGACCGAGAGCTTCTCGATCACGCGGCCGTCCTTCTTCGCTTCTTCGACGAGCTTCACCTGCAGCGCGCAAAGTTCCTTGATCGCGTCGTGCGCCCGGTTGAGCGCCTCGAGGAGCACGTCCTCGCCGACCTGGTTGGCGCCGCCTTCGACCATCAGGATCGCGTCGCTCTTTCCGGCGACGACCATCTCGACGTCGAGGGTTTCGCGCTCTTCAAAGGTCGGGAACAGCACCCATTCCTTCGACTCGGCGAAGCGGCCGATGCGCACGCCGGCGACCGCGTCGTTGAACGGGGCGTTCGAGAGCAGCAAGGACGCCGAAGCGCCCGTCATGCTGAGCGGGCCCGCGTCGTTCTGGCCGTCCATCGACAGCAGAAGCGAGTAGATCATCGTCTCGTTGCGCCAGCCCTTCGGGAACAGCGGGCGGATCGGACGGTCGGTCATCCGCGCGTTGAGGACTTCCTTGTCGCGGGGACGGGCCTCGCGCTTGAAGAAGCCGCCGGGGATCTTGCCCGCCGCGTAGGTGCGTTCGCGGTATTCGACGGTAAGCGGCATGAAGGGGAGGTTCTTCGGGTAGCTTGCGCAGGTCGAGGTCGTGAGCAGGACGGTCCCGCCTAGGTGGGTCGTCACGGAACCACCGGCCTGTTTGGCGAGGGTTCCCGTTTGAATAGAAATTTCCTTTCCGCCTACCGTGGTCGATAGGCAGATCTTCTGGATCTTATCCGCCATGAGTTATTTCCTAAGGTCGAGCTCTTTAATGAGCTTGCCGTATCCGTCGAGGTCGTGTTTCTTAATGTAGGCCAACAGACTGCGGCGCTGGCTCACCAGTTTCAGCAGGCCCACCTGGGACGCGTAGTCCTTCTTGTGGGTCTTCATGTGGTCGGAGATCTCGCGGATGCGCTGGGTCAGCATCGCGACCTGTATGGGCGAGCTGCCGACGTCCTTGGCGGACGCTTGGAACTTCTTGATGATGTCGGTTTTCTTTTCTTTCGTGATCATAATTTCAAACACCATTATACGACAGATCGACGTAGCCGGTCAACTAAGAAAGAACAGACAGGGCCAGCGCCGCGGCGGCGGATGCGGCTCGGGAGCGAACCTGGTCGCGGGTGCCGGGCAGGAGAATCCGCGCCGCGCGCGCCCGGGAAGGCGAGACGACCGCGACATGCACGAGTCCGACGGGCTTTTCGGGGGTTCCTCCCCCCGGGCCCGCGACCCCGGTGATCGCGATTCCCACGTCCGCCCCGGTGGCCGTGCGGACTCCTTGAGCCATCGCGCGGACGCAGGCGTCGGAGACCGCCCCGTGCTTCCGGAGCAGAGCCCGGGGAACGCCGAGGGCGGCGGTCTTGACCGTGTCCGCGTAGGCGATGATTCCGCCTAGAAAATAGGCAGAACTCCCGGGCGTTTCGCTCAGTCTCTGCCCGAGAAGGCCTCCCGTGCAGGATTCCGCGACGGCGGCCTTCCAGCGCCGGGCCTTGAGGCGTTTGCCGAGCGCGGATTCGAGCGTTTCCTCGTCGATTCCGTACAGCCGGGATCCGAATTCCTTGCGGACCGCGTTCTCGATGGAACGTAGCCGCTTGCGCGCGGCGGCGGTCGAGGCGGCGTTCGCGGTGAGATGCAAGGATACCCGTCCCAGATCGGCAAGAATCGTCGCCTCGAGACCCTTCCCTTTCTTATAGAGGATGGGCTCCAAGCGGCGATCCGCTTCGGACTCGGAAACACCGTAGAGGCGCAGGACTCGGGCGGCGGTTCCGGAGCCCCGGCAAAAGCGCTTCTTCAGCGCGGGCAGCACGGCGCCGCGGAACATCGGGTCCAATTCCCGGAACGGCCCCGGCATCAAGACGACGACGGTTCCGTTTTCGAGCGTGATCCATTGGCCGGGGGCGGACCCGCGGGGGTTATCCAGCACCGCCGCGCCGTCGACGATCCAGGCCTGGCGCTTATTGTTGGATGGGACGCGCATCTTGAAGCGGCGGTACCGCTTTTGGATCCGCTCCCAAAGTTCCGGCTCGTACCGCAGGCGCCTCCCCAACGCGGCGGCGACCCCCTCGCGCGTGATGTCGTCGAAGGTCGGGCCGAGTCCGCCGCAAACCAGAACGATGTCGGCCCGCGCAACCGCCGCGGTCACCGCGTCCCGGATCTCCCCCTCATCGTCGATCATCGTGGATTCCCGTTCCGGCGCGACGCCCGCCGCACGGAGCGCGAGGGAGAGGTAGGCGGCGTGCGTGTTCACCTTGCCGGAAAGCAGTTCGCTTCCGACGCAAAGAATTTCCGCGCGCGCGCGCCGTGGGAGGGGCATGCGATTACTGGTAGAATCTCCCGGGATTTCCGTTCTCAGAGGCGTCCGCGCCGGGTTTGCGTCCGGCGGGGATCTCCCCGAAGCGTTCCTCAAACTTCGCGAGGTTGTCCTGGAGCGCCCACAGCAGCCGCTTCAGATGCACCGGCGATGAGATGATGCGCGTGTGCACCTTGGTTTTGCGCGGCTGCGGTTGGAGCATCGTGAAGTCGATGAGGAATTCGGTTTCGGAATGGCTGATTAGGGCGAGGTTGCTGTAGCGTCCCTTCGCGGTTTCATCGTCGATCTCGATCTCGATTTGAGGGTTTTGGGGTTGGTCGCTCATTCGGGGATAATACCAAAGAGGCTGGATTTTATGCTACAATTCGGAGATTCCCAAAAAGCCCAGAATGCAACCCGGTTTTCTCGTCATCATCTCGGCGCCCTCGGGCGGCGGTAAGTCCACCATATGCCGAAAACTCAGGCGCCGCGATGCGTCGCTTTTGTATTCAGTTTCGACGACGACGCGCGCCCCCCGCCCCAGTGAAATCGACGGGAAGCACTACCATTTCGTTTCCGAGCGGGAGTTTCATCGTCGGCAGCGGCGGGGGGCCTTTCTCGAATGGGCGAAGGTGCACGACAATTATTACGGGACTTCCAAAGCCTTCATTGACCGCGAAACCAAAACCGGCGGCGTCGTGCTGATGGACATCGACGTGCAGGGCGCGGCGACGATCCGCAGGCGACGCAAGGACGCCGTGACGATTTTTCTGATTCCACCGTCGATGCATTCGCTCCGCGAGCGCCTGCGCCTGCGCAAGGACACCGACACCATCGAGACCCGTATGGCCAACGCCCGCGCGGAACTGAAGCAGGCCAAGCACTACGACTATTGGGTTCTCAACGATTCCCTGAATACCGCCGTAAAGCAGGTCGAAGCCATTATACTCGCCGAGCGGCACCGCGCCGGACGGCAGGCCCCGAAGGGCCTGCGCGTCCCCGCGAAGACCGCCGTGCGCCCGTAACCCGAGAGAGGACGTTATGCCCCAGACCGCCCCGAAACCTATGAAAGAAGAAGAAGCCGCGGAATCCGAAGCCGTCGTCGAGGTCGAGCAGCCGTTGGAGCACTTGATTCTCGATAAGTCCGTCGGGAAGTACCAGGTCGTCGAGCTGATTTCTTTTCGCGCGAAGCATCTGCGCACGCTCGAGGAGTGCCGCCACCTGACTCAAACCGAGGTTCTGGAACTCGCCATGCGCGAGGTTCTCTCGGGAAAGCTCTCCGAAGACGAGTTGTATCAGGAATTGCTCGTCGCTCCCTCGTCCGTCGTGAAGAAGGACGACAAAGCCGCGAAGAAGAAGTAGGCTCCAATGTCAGCGGCTCGCAGCGTCGTCCTCTGCGTCTCGGGGTCGATCGCGGCTTATAAGGCGTGCGAGATCGTCCGCGCGTTCGGCCGCGCGGGGGCCGAGGTGCGCGTCGTGATGACCGCGTGTGCTTCGAAGTTCGTCTCCCCCCTGACTCTCGCGACTCTCTCGCGAGGGCCCGTCGTTGAGGATCTCTTCGATCCGAAGCATTGGGAGATGGCGCATCTATCCTTGGCGGGTTGGGCCGATCGCGTCGTCGTGGCCCCCGCCACCGCGGAGACGATGTCCCGCCTGGCCCGCGGAAGCGCCGCGGGACCCGTCGAGGCGACCGTGCTTTCGACGAAGGCTCCCGTGTTCATCGCTCCCGCGATGGACACGGAAATGTGGGAGCATCCCGCCACCCGGGCGAACGCCGAAACGCTCGTCGGCTACGGCTACCGGTTTCTCGGGCCGATCGAAGGCGAACTGGCCAGCGGCCGCGTGGGGATGGGCCGTCTGCTCGACCCCGAGGAAATCGCGGCGCAGGTCCTGGCGTGAGCCTGCGCGGACTCCGCATTCTCATCACTTCCGGACCGACGCGGGAACCGCTCGATCCCGTCCGCTTTCTCTCCAACGGTTCCACCGGCGCGATGGGCTTCGCCCTCGCGCGGACCGCGCTGCGCCGCGGCGCGAAGGTTACCCTTGTTTCCGGGCCGGTGTGCGCCCGCCCTCCAAAAGGCGCCGTCGTCGTGCCGGTGACGACCGCGCTTGAGATGCGGCGCGAGACGCTTAAGCGTCTCGGAAAGTGCGACCTCTTGATCGCCGCGGCGGCCGTCAGCGATTGGCGCGTCGCGGCTCCGGCGAAAAAAAAGCTTCCTAAGTCGGCCTTCGGCGCTTCGCTGCGGCTGATTCCCAACCCCGACATCGTCGCCGACGCCGCCCGCCGTCGGCGCCGCGGCCGCCCGCGGATCGCCGGATTCGCGCTGGAGACGCACGACTGGCTCGGCCGCGCGCGCGAAAAACTCGGGCGGAAAGGGCTCGATTGGATCGTCGCGAACCGGGTTTCTTCAATGGGAGGACCCGGCACGCGTTTCGCGCTGCTCGACCGCGCCGGGGGCCGGCGCGTTTTCCCGACGATGAGCAAGACCCGCGCCGCCGAAAAAATCCTCGCGGCGATCGGAGATCAATGCGCGACGAATTGAGAGGCTTGATCGCGCAATTGCGCGCGCGCGCCGAAATCTCCGATCCGGAGGATTGGAAAACCGACGGGTCCGGAGAAGGCTTCGCGGCTCCCCGCGTAGGGCTCGCCTGCGCCCCGGCTCCGACGCCCGCCCCCGAGTCTCCCCCCGCCGCCGCCCTCGAGACGCTCGCCGAGGCGGCCGCTCTGTCGTCGCTTCGGGCGGAGGTCCTTGCCTGCCGCGCCTGCCCGCTCGGGTTCCAGCGACTGAATCCAGCCTTCGGCGTGGGTTTTGAAGACGCCGAGGTGATGTTCATCGGCGAAGGTCCCGGATTCGAAGAGGATCGCCAAGGCGAGCCGTTCGTCGGGAAGGCCGGGCAGCTGCTGGACAATATTCTTGGGGCGATCCGACTTTCTCGAAAGTCGGTGTACCTCGCCAACATCGTCAAATGTCATCCGATGGTCGATCCCTCCGATCCCGGTCGCCGCGGCAACGACCGCCCTCCGACGCCCGAGGAGATGGCCGCGTGCCGCCGTTTTCTGGACGCGCAGATCGCGATCGTCAAGCCGCGCTTTCTCGTGGCGCTGGGCGGCGTCGCCGCGAAGGTGATGATCGGCACCGAAACAGGTATCATGAAGCTGCGGGGCCGCTGGCACGAGTACAATCCCGGCGAAATCCCGCTGCTGCCGACCTTCCATCCCGCGTTCCTCCTGCGTTCCCCGGAGCATAAGCGCGACGTTTGGGAGGACATGAAGGATCTGCGGCGGCGTCTGGACGCCGACGAAATTTAACCAGGAGAAGCTTCCGATGACCCGAGCCGAGGCGAAAAAGAAAAAGGAGCTTAAAAAGGAGTTCAAGGATATTCTCGACCGTCTCGAATCTTTCTACGACGACAAGCTCGAAGCTCGCGTGAAGAACGGGATTCGCGACCTGGAAAAAGTGGGGAAGAAGGACGTGAAAGAGGTCTTCGACGAGTTGGAAAAGTTTTTCGACGATAAAGTCGAGCCGAAATTCAAGAAGGGATGGCGTGAAATCGAGAGGCTCATGAAGAAGGAAATCTCCCTCAAGGGCATCGACGGCGCGAAGCTTCTCGAGTACGACCCCGAAAGCCCTTTCTCCTACGTTTCGGCGTTTTTGCGGGACCGCGCCGTCGCCGCCGTTCACCCGAGTTCAAAGTACGTCGTCCGACGGGTGCTGAAGGCGCTCGCGCTCGATTCCGTGAAGGTCGTCGTGGAGTTCGGACCTGCCGAAGGCGTGATGACGCGGCAGATCCTCGCCGCGCTCGGACCCGACGCCGCGGTGATCGCGATCGAACTCAACGCGAATTTCGTAGGCGCCCTGCACCGCATCAAGGACAAGCGATTGCGCGTCGTGCACGGCGATGTCCAGGACGTCGACCGCATCGTCGCCGACAACGGCTTCGAGAAAGTGGACCGGGTCGTTTCCGGCATTCCGTTCTCCTTTTTCGACACCGCCGGCAGGCATCGCCTGCTCGACAAGATCAGCGGATTGCTGGCCCCGAAAGGCCGCTTCATCGCGTATCAGTTCACGACTCATCTGATTCCGCTGCTCAAGCAGTATTTCCGCAAAGTCGAGCACGAACTCGAACTGCGCAATCTTCCTCCGCATTTCGTCTTCACGTCTTATAAGTGACGGGGTGAGACGATGCGTCTCGCCGAAGTCGTTTTCCCGGTTCCGGTCGACAAGGCCTTTTCCTACACGATCCCCGAAGCGCTGAGCGGGCGCGTGTGCGCCGGTGCGCGGGTGCGGGCCTCCTTCGGCCCCCGGCGGCTCACCGGAGTCGTTATGCGCGTCGTCGACGGAGAACCCCCTCCGAAGGTCAAGCCGCTGGAAGCCGTGCTCGACGAAGCGCCTTTGCTTTCCGAGGAAGGCTTGGGACTGCTTCGCTGGTTGTCGTCCCGCTATTGCGCCCCGCCCGGAGAGAGCTTGAAGCTGATGGTCCCGGCGAACCTTCGCGACGCCCGGAGGCCCATCGAGGGTCTCGCGCCGGAATCCGATTTCCCCGAACCGCCCGAAGCTCCGCCCAGCCGCTTCACGCTGACCGGGAGTCAGAGGGGCGCCGTCGAAACGCTTGGAGCCCTCGTGGACCGCCGGGAGTTCTCGGGGTCGCTCTTGTTCGGCGTTCCCGCTTCCGGAAAAACCGAGGTGTACTTGCGGCTGATCCGACGCGCCGTTCGCGACGGCGGACAGGCTTTGTTTTTGGTTCCGGAGATTTCGCTTTCCCGGCCGTTCTTTAAGGAGTTTTCGAAAGCCCTCGGGCTTCCGGTCGCGTTGTGGCACAGTCAGATCGGCGCGACAAAGCGCCGGGAAGCCTGGACGGGCCTTCGATCCGGACGCATCCGCGCCGTGGTCGGGGCGCGTTCCGCCGCGCTGCTCCCGTTTCGCGATTTGCGTCTGATCGTGATGGATGAAGAGCAGGACGAGAGCTACAAACAGGACGATCAGCCGCCGTACTATCACGCGCGCGACGTCGTCGTCGAGCGCGCCAAGCGCTTCGGCGCGGCCGTCGTGCTGGGCAGCGCGACGCCCTCGATCGAGGCGTTTTCCGGAGCCGGCGGCGAGTCCTTCGCCGTCGTGCGCATGGACGAGCGCGTGTCGAAAACCACCGACCGGCCGCCCGTGCGGATTTTAGCGCGGCGGGACCTCGAGGCGTCGGTTCTTTCCGATGAACTCGTGGAGCAGATGAAGGACCGGCTTCAGCGGGGCGAGCAGGTGATCCTCCTGGTCAACCGGCGGGGCTTTTCGAATTTCATCATCTGCCGCAAGTGCGCGTGGGTGGCGCGCTGTCCGACCTGTGAGATCGCGTTCATCCACCACTCCGCTCCGAAGGAGCAGAAAGCCGCGACCGGATCGCTGTTCGGCGGGGAATCGGGATTTCACCTGCGCTGCCATCATTGCGACGCCACCGGTCCGGTCCCGCAGGTCTGCGGGCGCTGCGGCGGAGGACCGCTGCGTTTCGCCGGGATCGGGACGCAGAAAGTGGTTTCCGAACTTCACCGAGAGATGCCGTACGCGAAGGTTCTGCGCATGGACCGCGATACCGTTTCGAAGGAGAAGAGCGACGACGAGACGGGCGTGTATGAAGATTTTATGGCCGGCAAGGCCGACATCCTCGTCGGCACCAAACTCGTCGCGAAGGGTTTTCATTTTCCGAAGGTGACCTTGGTCGGGGTCGTCGACGCCGATACGATGCTGAACATGCCCGATTTCCGTTCCGCGGAGAGAACCGTGCAGCTGCTGATTCAGGCCGCGGGCCGCGCCGGGCGCGCCGAGCGTCCGGGGACGGTGCTGCTGCAGACCGCCCAACCGGAGCATTACGCGATCCAGGCCGTCGCGCGAGGGGATTACGACGCGTTCGCCCGCCTCGAGATGGGCTACCGGCGGGAATTGTCCTATCCCCCCGCGTCGACCTTGATCCGGCTGATCTTCGCGGGAAAAACCGAAAAACCGGTGGTGAAGGGCTCCAAGGACGCCGCCGCGCATTTGAGGATCGCCCTGCACGCCGACGACGAATTGGTCGGACCCGCGCCGGGCGTGCACGCGAAGCTGCACGGCCGGTTCCGCCATCATCTGCTTCTGAAGATCAAGGAGCGCTCCCGGATCCCGAAGGCGATCGAAGCGATCCGTTCGCTGGCCGGCGTGATTCCCTCGACGGTTCGCGTCAAGGTCAACGTGGACCCCTACGATTTCTTCTAATGCGCCGGGAACGACTCGCTCTCGCCTTCGGGGTTTTCGCGGCGGTCTTTCTCTTGTACCTGTACTGCGCGACCCCCGGCTTGTCCGCGTATCGCGATTCCGGGGACATGGCCGCCTCCGCCTGGACGCTCGGCGTCGCGCATCCTCCCGGATATCCCCTCTATCTTCTGCTCGGCCGTATTTGGACGGGTCTGCTCGCCTGGGGCGGCGTCGCCTACCGTCTGCACGCGCTCAGCGCGCTCGCGGGCGCCGCAGCCGCCGCGCTCGTCGCGTGGATCGTGGCCGGTTCGGGAACGGATCGGCCGTCGCTGTTCGCGGGCGCGGCGGCTGCGGCGCTGCTCGCGCTTTCCCCCGCGTTTTGGCATCTGTCCTTGGTTAGCGAGATGTACAGTCTCAACGGGCTCGTTGGGGCCGCGCTTCTCGCGATGCTGATCGGTCGGGGCCCGCGGGCCCCCGATCCCCGGCTTTTCGCGGGCGCCTTACTGTTCGCTTTGGGCTTGGGCAACCATCAAACCTTGGTCGCCGCGCTCCCGGGGCTTTTGGTCGCCGCAGGATTTCGATTCGAGCGCCGTCGCGTCATTTGGGTGTCGGGATTTTTTCTCCTGGGCCTCGCGCTGTACGCGTATCTGCCGCTGCGCTCGCTGGCCGATCCCGTCCTGAACTGGGGAGAACCCGACACGCTGCGGAAATTTCTGCGGCTCGTGACGCGCGGCGACTACGGCGGGGTTCGCCTGCACCCGGACCGCCCGGCCGGGCTGTTTTCCGCCTCCGCCTGGGGATCGGGTCTTCTGTATTCGCTGCAGCTCGCGCTGAGGGAGCTCGGCTGGTTCGGCGCCGCACTGGCCGTTTGGGGGTTGATCGTCGGGCGGGCCCGTCCCGAGGTTCGCGGCGCGGCGCTGGCCGCGTTCGCGTCCGGTCCCCTCTTCGTCGTGTGGGCCAATTTGGATCCGGCTCGGGCCGAAACCTACGCGATTTTGGAGCCCCACCTCGTGCTTCCCGTCGTCTTCACCGCGTGCTTGTCGGGCTGGGGCCTGATCGCGCTGGCGCGCGCGCTCACACCGCGGATGCGGGACTTTGCGATTCCCGCACTCGCCGCCGTGTTCGCGCTTTCGCACGCGGCGACTCACGCGCAGGGCGCCGCCGCCCGGTTGGCCACGCGCTGGGATCTTTCCGCGTACGATTACGGAGGCGCGCTGGCCGCGGCGCTCCCGAAGGATGCGCTCCTCTACGATCCGGACGATCAGACCGCGTTTACGCTCAGCTATTTCCAGCTCGCACGCGGGGAGCGGCTCGACGTGATCCCCTTGCTGTACTTCCGGACCCGCTGGGGCTACGAGCAACTTCGCCGCAGGCGGCCGGAATTGCTTCCGGAGGGCGATCTCCTCTCGGGACAGGAACTCTCGTCCGCCTTGGTCGCGCGCGCGCTGGAGTCCGGCCGGCCGATCCACGTCGACCTGCCGCAGAAGGCCCCTCCCGGCACGCGGGCGATCCCGGCGGGGCTCTCCTACGCCTTGAGCCGCGGGCCTTCGTCTCCCGGGGAGGAGGGCCGTTCGTTTCTCTCCGCGCAGGCGCTGTCGAGCCTGCTGCGCGTGCGTCCCGTCCCCGAGGGCGCGGGTTTTTTCTCTCGGCATGCCGGGGAGTACTACTCGAGCGCTTTAAACAATCTCGGGATCACGGCCCAGAACCTTGGGCGCGTCGAGGACTCCGCGCGGCTATACCGGCGGGCCCTGGATCGCAGCCGCGATCTTCCGCAGGCGTGGAACAATTTAGGAAACGTCTTGTCCCGGCTCGGCGACGCCGCCGGAGCGGAAGGCGCCTATCGCGCCGCGCTGCGCGCCGATCCCTCCCCGCGCGTGCGCTACAACCTCGGACGCGCGCTGTTGATCGGCGGGCGCTTCGCGGAGGCCGAGCGCGAACTGCGCCGGTCCATCGCCGACGGGGGCGGACCCGAGGCGAAAAACGACTTGGGTCTCGCGCTGCTTCGCACGGAGCGTCCGCGCGAAGCCGTCGATCTATGGGTATCTTTGCTGCGGGAAACCCCGTCGTTCGCTCCGGCGTATTACAATCTCGGACTCGGTTTTCAGGCCTTGGGTGATCTGCCGCGCGCGCGCGCCGCCGTGAGGGCCTATCGGGAGGTCGTGTCCGACCCCGCCGAGAAGGCCGAGGCGACGCGCTGGTTGGGCCGCATGGGCCCCCCCCCGACGCCCGGTTGAAATTAGTAGACTCTCGCCATGACCGTCGCAGACCAAATGAAAATCTTGGAACGGGGAGCCGTCGAACTCGTTAGCCCCAAGGAACTTAAAGAGAGGCTCGCCTCGGGGCGGAGGCTGCGCGTGAAGCTCGGCGTGGATCCGACCTCTCCGGATCTGCATCTCGGGCATTCGGTGCCGCTTCAAAAGCTTCGGGCGTTTCAGGACCTCGGGCATGAGGCCGTCCTGATCATCGGCGACTTCACGACTCGCGTCGGAGATCCCTCCGGCCGCGACGGGACGCGCCCGGTGCTTTCCAAGGAACAGATTGCCGAGAACGCGAAAACCTACACCGAGCAAGCCTTCAAGGTTCTGGATCCCAAGAGCACCGAGGTCGTGTACAACTCCCGGTGGCTGGAACCCTTCATGGAGAAGGAACTTCTGTCGACGCTCCGCTCGCACACCGTTCAGCAAATTCTCGCCCGCGAGGACTTCCAGAAGCGCATGGAGTCCAACAGCCCGATCACGATGCTCGAACTGCTGTATCCGCTGCTGCAGGGCTATGACTCCGTTGCGGTCCAGGCCGATGTGGAACTCGGCGGCAACGACCAGTTGTTCAATCTATTGATGGGCCGCGAGATGCAAAAGGATGCGGGACAGGACCCGCAGGTGGCTCTGACGCTGCCGCTGTTGGTCGGTCTGGACGGCGAGAAGAAGATGTCGAAGTCCTACGACAACTACATCGGCTTGACCGAGTCTCCGCGCGATATCTTCGGGAAAGTGATGCGCGTTTCCGACGAGGCGATGTGGACGTACTACGAATTGCTGACCACCGAGGATGTCCGGGCGCTGAAATCCCTGCATCCGATGGAAGCGAAAAAGCGACTGGCTCAAACGCTCGTCGCGCGATTCCACTCGAAGGAAATTTCCGACGCGGAGAGGACGTTCTTCGATGACACGTTCTCGAAGCGCCAGGCCCCGCAGGACGTCCCCGAGGTGCATGTGACCAGGGCCCAATTGGATTCCCCGTGGTTCGAGTTCTTGGTCGAGATCGACGCCGTGAAGTCCAAGAACGAGGCGCGGCGTCTGCTCAAGCAGGGCGCGGTGAAGCTCGGGGAACTGAAGGTTTCCGAAGACGCCCGAGTCGGGATATTGAAAGAGGCGGGCTGCAATCCTGTCTCGCTGAAAGTCGGCAAGCACCGCTTCTACAACCTTTCTCTTCCCGGCTAGCGTAGGGTGTCAGGCCGTCACTTTGTCACTTTCGCATCGACGAGCTCCCGAAAGTGACAAAGTGACGGCCTGACACCCATGTTGACACCCCATAACGATCGGGATATTCTTTTTAAGCATGAGCATCACCGCGTTCTTCCTGGCCTTCCTTCTAACGGGTTCCCCCTTCGCTTCCGCCCAAGGCGAAACCGGCGAGTCCTGGGAAGCGCGCATTACCGCGGTGGAGGGTGAGGTGGTTGTTTTCCCCCGCGGCAGCGAAGAAGGAATTTTCGCCGAAGTGGATACCCCCCTCGAGTCCGGCGATCGCGTCGAGACCGGCGCGAACAGCCGGGTGGAGATCGCGCTCGAGGCCGAGAGCGTGATGGATCTCGGACCCGATTCCGTTCTCGACGTTGAAAGCATGAGCGTCGAGCGCAGCGTTTTCGAGCTTTCGCTCGGAAGTTTGGTCGCGAAGATCAAATCTCTTGTTTCCCGGCGCGGCGGACTGAGCATCCGCACGCCGACCGCGGTTGCCGCGGTGCGGGGCACGGAATTCGGCGTTGAGGTCGAAGCGAGCGGCGCATCTCAGATCGGCGTGTTCGACGAGGGCCGCGTCTCGGTTCTTCCGGTCGCGGAAGGTTCCGAGGAAGCCGTGCTTTCGGCGCAGGACGAGACCCGCGTTGAAAAGGGTTCGCGCCGCGCCCGGATCGGAAAACTCAAACGATTCTTGGCGCATCACTCCCGGATGAAGCGTCTCCGCGGGCGGCGCGCGGAACTGCGCAAGCGCTGGAAGGCGATGCCGCCCGAGGCTCGCGAGAAGATGCGGTCCGAGTGGAAGGCCCGCTTCTCCCAAAAACTCGAACGACTCTCCCCGGCCAAACGAAAGGCCCTTCTGGAGGGATTGAAGCGCAAATCCCGCCAGGCCCGGCGAGCGGCCGGCCGCAAAGCGATTCAGAAGAAGATCCGTCAAAAGTTCAAAAACGGCGGCAGGCCCCAGCGGCCGCGCCCGGGTCGGCGGGATGGAGGACGCCGGCGCGGCGCTCCGAAAAAGCCATAAAAATTTGTAAACTATAGTTCCATGGCTAGCGCCTCAAATCCGCGTCAACGGGCGGGTCGCGAGTCGTCTTCAGCGGAGCCGACCACGCTGTCCGAAATTCCCGTAAAGCGGGAATATACGGCGGACGACCTGCGGGATTTCGACCCCGCCGAGCAGCTCGGAACCCCGGGCAATTTCCCCTACACGCGCGGGATCAAATCCTCCGGTTATCGTCAAACCCGGTGGACGATGCGGCAATTCGCCGGGTTTAAAACCGCCAAAGACACCAACGAACGCTTTAAGTATCTTCTCGAGCACGGCCAAACCGGTCTCTCCACGGCGTTCGATCTGCCGACTTTGATGGGGGTCGACTCCGATGACGCGATGGCGGAGGGCGAGGTCGGCCGCGAGGGCGTCGCGATCGACTCGCTCGCCGATTTCGAGATTCTTTTCAAGGGGATCGATCTCGCGAAGGCCTCGACCTCGATGACGATCAATCTCCCGGCGCCGATTCTGTTGGCGATGTACTTGTCGGTGGCCGATCAGCAGGGCGTTCCCTACAAACGCGTGCGCGGAACGCTGCAGCTCGACATTCTCAAGGAATACATCGCGCAAAACGAGTATCTCTACCCCCCCGAGCCGTCCATGCGGCTGGTGCTCGATACGATCGAGTTCTGCACCAAGGAAGTGCCCCGCTACTACCCGATTTCGATTTCCGGCTACCACATCCGCGAAGCCGGCGCGGACGCGGTGCAGGAGTTGGCGTTTACGCTCGCGGACGGCGTCGATTACGTCGAACGCATGGTCGCCCGCGGCCACGATGTGGACGCCTTCGCGCGCCGCCTGTCCTTCTTCTTCGACGTTCACAACAATTTCTTCGAGGAAATCGCGAAGCTCCGCGCGGGCCGCCGCATCTGGGCGCGCTTCATGCGCGACACGATGGGCGCGAAGAACCCCATGTCCTGGATGCTTCCGATGCATTGCCAAACGGCGGGGGTTTCTCTGACGGCGCAGCAGCCCCTGAACAATCTCGCGCGAGTCAGCTGGCAGGCGCTCGCGGGCGTGCTCGGCGGGACCCAGAGCCTACATACCAATTCCTTCGATGAGGCGCTTGCGCTACCGACCGACGAGGCTGTGCGCTTGGCCCTGCGCACCCAGCAGGTCATCGGCGAAGAAAGCGGCGTCTGCGATACCGTCGATCCGTTCGGCGGATCCTTTTTCGTCGAAGCGCTCACCAACGAGATCGAGTCGCGCGCGCTCGACATCATGAAGAAGATCAAGGACCTCGGCGGCGTCGTACCCGCGATCGAGAAGGGCTACTTCCACCGTGAGATCGCGGAAACCGCGTACCGCTTCGAGGTGGATCTCGGCAAGCGGCGGCGCAAGATCGTAGGGGTCAACATCCACGCGGTCGAGGGCGACAAGCCGGAGATCATGAAGATCGACAACGAGGTCGAGGCCGGACAGGTGCGCGCACTCAAGAAACTTCGTCGAGACCGCGACAACGCCGCGGTGGAGGCCGCGCTCGCGAAAGTCCGCGAAACCGCCCGCGGCGACTCGAATCTGCTCCCCCCCATCCTCACGGCGGTAAAAGCCTACGCGACGGTCGGGGAAGTGACGAACGCGCTGAAAGAAGTTTTTGGAGAACTCCCCGCGTTTCGGGGTTGAGCGATGATCATCGCACTGGTCGGCCAAGACTCGAAATTCTGCCTGGAGCTTAAGGACCTGCTCCAATCCCAGGGCCACCGCGTGAACCTCGTTCCCGACCTCGCGAAAGCCTCGTCGCGGCTGCAGGACGACCCGCCGCATATGATCGTTATCGACGGGGTTCCGAGCGTCGACGACGCGCTGGAGTTGATCCGCACGCTGCGCAGCCATCAGCCGACGCGCGGGCTTCCGATTCTCCGCGTGGACCCGAAGGGCACGCCGAAGGACGTCGTCAAGGTGCTCGACGCGGGGGCCGACGATTTTCTGGTGCGCCCGTTCAACGGGCAGATCTTCCTCGCGCGCGTGCGGACCTTGCTGCGCCGCCAGATGTGGAGCGGGGCCATCCCCGCCGAAGCCGAGCCGGCCGTCACCCGCTTGTCGGCCGCGGGTTTGGAATTGAGGCTCGTGGAGCGTCTCGTCTTTGTGGACGGAAACGAGGTGCTGTTGACGCGTTTGGAATTCGATCTGCTGGCGTATCTGATGAAGCATCCCGATGAGGTGCTCAAGCGCGAGACGCTTCTCGAGGCGGTGTGGAAGTACCCCGAGAGCGTCGAGACCCGCACCTTGGCCAAGCACGTCGAAACCCTGCGCAAAAAGCTCGACAAGGCGGGCGGATCTATTCGCACCGTGCACGGCGTCGGCTACCGCTTTTTCGGCTCGGATGCGGCGCCGCGCGCGGCCCGCTGACGGCATCCCCCCGTTTGCGAAGTTTTCGCGAAAGCTTTTTCGCAAAGGGAGTGCGGAAAACGCGGGCGATTTTCCGCAATCGGAGCTACACTCTCCTACGCGCGTACGGGCGGGCGACGGCGCGCGGCATGCCGATGGAACCGAACGGTCGTTTTAAACACTCGTGCCGGACGCTGCTCTGCGCCGCGGCCGCGCTTTTCGCGGCCCCGCACTCGGCCTTTGCGCTCACCGCGACGAAGGCCTCCGACGACGCCGTCAGTATCGCGGGAACCAACTGGACCACCCCCACCAACATCCAGACCGATAACGGGATCTACGCGATTTTCGCCGGGACCACCCAGGACTGGCTGACGGTCAAGACCTTCGGCTTCGCGATCCCGACGAGTTCGCTGATCGACGGCATCGAGATCTCCGTCAACGGAAACGGCGAGGGGAACTCGACGGGCCAGCGGACCTTCGACATGTCGCTGACCAAGGACGGCTCGACCCCGACGGGGTTGCTGGTCAGCGCGGCGCTCGATAAAACCACCGACGCCGACGTCGCGCTCAGCACCGCCGGCGCCGGTTGGGACACGACCTGGACCGCCGCGGAGATCAACAGCGCGAACTTCGGCGTCATGATCCGCGACAACGACAATAAAAATCGGGTCTTCGTCCCGGCGAGTGGGTGATTTTCACCTGATTTCAGATCGGATCGAGCATGCAGGTGAGGACCTTGAGGCGCAGATGCTCCTCGTTTC
>PFUL01000003.1 GCA_002790095.1 Elusimicrobia bacterium CG_4_9_14_3_um_filter_62_55
CGGAGTATTCCGCAGCGTTCCGGAACTGATCGCCGCCATTGAGGAGTACCTGCAAAATCACAACCAGAACCCTCGGGTTTTTACATGGACGGCTACGCCTGGGCGAATCATGGCCAAAGTCGCCAAAAGTAAAGAAGTGTTGGAGACACTACACTAGCGTCTCAACCCTGGCGCGTCCACCCCGTGCCGGCTACACTAAACAAATGAATCGAATTCTGCTTGTCCTGCTCTCAATTGCCGCAATCGCCTGCGCTAAATCGTCGGAAGCGCCCGAGACGAAGAGAAGCACCGCTCCAAAAATGGAGGCCGTCGGTCCCGTCGCCCTCGATCCTCGCGCCGCGAAACCCATGCTCGACAAGGCGCGCCAAGCCGCGGCGCAGGCGGCCGCGAAGGACGCGGAAACCGCAAACGCGCTCGCGGAGATTCAATGAATCAAAGGGCGCTCAAGCGCCGGATGCCGTCGTACTCGTGGACGCGCCGACCCGGACGGGCGAGTCGCCCGGCGGCGACCAAAGCCGCGGCGACCGCGTCCGCTTCGACCGGACGGTAGCGCCGCAGACTCCCGACCAGAAGCGGCGCGGCGGTCTTGGCGAAGGGTTCCGCGAGCCTCTCACCCCAGCGGGTTTCGCCCCTCTTCCCCAATAACAGCGACGGACGGAAAATGTCCAAGGCCTCGAAGCGCAGATCGGAGAAGGCGCGCTCGATCTCGCCTTTCGTCGCCAAATAGAAATTCGTCGAGCCGATTTGAGCGCCGACCGAGGAAACCAAAAGCGCGTGCCGGGCGCCGGAGTCGCGCGCGGCCCGCGCCCACCCGAGCGGCAGTTCCAAATCAACGCGCCGAAACTCCTCCCGCCCCCCGGCTTTCTTGATCGTCGTGCCCAGGCAGCAGATAAACGCGTCCGCCTGAAGCGGCGTCGGCGCGTCCATCGCGACCCGGCGCCAATCCAGCTTCGTGTGCTCGCGCGGCGCGGGCCCCCTAGCGAAGACGCTGACCCGACCGTAGGCCGGGTCGTCGAGAAGCCGCCGCAGGCATCGATCCCCGACCAGGCCGGTCGCCCCGATCAAAATCGCCGATCGATCTCCCATAAAATCGGATTTTACATTTAAACTAAATGATAAACAGGTCCGGATATAGTGTTGCTATGTGAAAAACATGAACTCTCTCCCCCAAATGATCGCCTGCCCCCGCGAAGTCCCGACCTGCGCCACCCTCTCCAGAACCCTCGATTCCATCGGCAGCACGCCCTTGATCCGCCTGGAACGCGCGAGCGCGGAAACCGGCTGCACGATTTTCGCGAAAGCCGAATTTATGAATCCCGGCGGCAGCATCAAGGACCGGATCGCCCGCTTCATCATCGAACGCGCCGCCCAGCGCGGAGACCTCAAGCCCGACTCGACTATTTTGGAGGTCACCAGCGGCAATACCGGCATCGCCCTCGCGATGGTGGGCGCGATGTGCGGCTACAAGGTGATCATCCGGATGCCGCAAACCGTGAGCGAGGAGCGCCGCAAAATGATCTCCGCGTTCGGGGCGGAACTCGAACTTCTCGAAGAATTGCTCCGGATTCAAGGCGCGGTGAAGGAGTGCGAGGAGCGCGCGGCGAGAGACCCGAAAATTTTTCTGCCGCGGCAATTCTCGAACGCCGACAACCCGCTCTGTCATGAGACGACCACCGGGCCCGAGATCATGCGCCAAATCCGCGGCGATTTCGCCGCGTTCGTGATGGGAGTCGGCACCGGCGGAACCTTGATGGGCGTCGGACGGGCGATCCGCAAGGCCGGCGCGGCCGCGAGGATCGTGGCGGTCGAGCCCGACGAAAGCGCGGTCATTTCCGGCGACAAGCCCGGGCGTCACGGGATTCAGGGCCTCGCCGACGGCTTCATCCCCGACATCGTCGACGTGAAGGAAATCGACGACGTGGTCCGCGTCAAAACCGAGGACGCGATCAAGATGTCCGTCCGGCTCGGAAAAGAAGAGGGGCTCTTGGTCGGAATCTCCTCGGGGGCGAACGTGATCGGCGCGATGGAAACGGCGAGGCGCCTGGGTAAGGGGAAAACCATCATTACCGTGCTGCCCGACCGCGGCGAACGCTACCTAAGCGTCCGCGGCTAAGATCCGCACAAAGTCTTGATCACGCGCGGCTTGTAGCGGATGCTCGTGTAGTGCGTCACGCACACTTCCTTCAGCAGTTCCAGATAAGCCTTCAGCAGTTCCTCGCGCGGGGCGCCTTCCTCGGCCAGAGGATACAGACGCGTGCGGCCGCGCCGGTATTCCTCAAGCGAGAGCAGCAGTCTCGAATCGGCCCCGGCGGGAAACGTCAGTTTTTCGCTTCTCAAATCTTTCTCGATCCCGTCGACCATCCGCTCGGCGTTTTTACGCGACATCTTCTTCTCGACGATTCTGCGCCGCACCTCCTTCACCTGAGCGGTCTCCGCGGCATGCATCCGGTCCAGTTTTTCCTGGCGCAAAATTCCCGCGACTCCGCTTTCGAAGCCCGAACCTAAAATCCTCTCGTTGCGCCAATCCTTCGACAAGGCCTCGGCGGTTTCCCTCACGATCCGCTCCCGCACCGAAGCTTCCTTCATTAGCGCGAGCATCGCGTCGTCGGCGCCGCCGGCTTTTAATCGCGGCTCGAAGCCGGCGTCGGCCGCCGCTTCGGCCAAACGCGCGCGCACCTGCGCCTCGAACCAGCCCGACTCCCGCTGAAACGCCAGAAACGCGGTCTTCAGCCGCCCGATCAGGATGAAGACGCCGTGCGCCCGTTCAAGAGTCCCGGCATCGTCTTCCAACCCGTAGAGTTCGAGCCAGTCGAGCATCGCGGTAAACCGGCCCCGCCATCCTTTCAGCAGCGGGCCCTCCTGCTCCGAGACCAAGGCGGCCTTGTCCTCGACGAGTTTGCTAAGATGCTTTTGAAGCTTCCCATCCTGCTTCCACGCGGCGAGCGCCTCGAACTCGCGATGGCGTTCCAAAATCTGCTCCCGATAGTGATTGAAGTACGCGCATTTCTCGCCGGCGTCGAACTCTCCCCAGCGCTGCGTGAGCGGCGCGCGCCGCTCGGCGATGTCCTTGTCCCGGTTCGCATAGAGCACCATCCAGGCGAACGGAGTCGGCAGTTTGTCGTAGAGTTCCTGCCCCCAAGACGGACCCTTCGCGGCGTCTATATGCTTGAGTCCTTCCCAATACAGCGCTTCCTTCTTAGCCGGACAACGCCAAGAATCGGGAATGTCGACCGCTTTGGCCGGGGCCGCGAACAGCATGGCAAGGAAAAGAGGGCGCATCCCTAAAAGCATAACCGAGGCGACGAAAACTCGCCAGTCGTCCAATATCAGTCCGGCAGCGCGCCGACCAGCGCGTAGTCCGAATACAGCCGGGCGTAGTGCCCGCCGCCGGCCAGCAATTCGGCGTGCGTGCCCGACTCGACGATGCGCCCCGCATCGACGACGAGAATCCGGCCCGCGTCGCGGATCGTCGAGAGACGGTGCGCGATCACCACTGTCGTGCGTCCGCCCGAAAGCCGGCCGAACGCCCGCTGCAGGGTCTTCTCGGTCAACGCGTCCAAAGACGAGGTCGCCTCATCGAAGATCAGGATGCGCGGATCCGCCAGCAGCGCGCGGACGTAGCACACCGCCTGCCTTTGCCCGTGCGACAGCCGCGAACCTCGCTCACCGACCTCCGTCGCGAAGGCGTCCGGCAGCGCGCGCAGGATCTCCTCCGCCCCGAGTTCCCGTGCCGCCGCGACGATCTCCTCGTCGCTTGCGTCCGGTCTTCCGAAGCGCAGGTTTTCCAGCACGGTGCCCGAGAAGAGATATCCGTCCTGCGGGATCATCGCGACGCTGCGCCGCAACGACTCCATCTCGATCTCCCGGATATCGCGGCCGTCCACGCTCACGACGCCTTCCTGCGCGTCGTAGAAGCGGCAAAGCAGCCCCGCCAGCGAGCTCTTGCCAGCGCCGGTATGCCCGACGATCGCGGTGGTCGTCCCCGGTTCCAGCGTAAACGACAAGCCGTGCAGCACCCACGGCAGGTCGCCGCGGTAGCGAAACCGCACGTTGTCAAATCCGATCCAGCCCTGCACCGAGGTCAGCGCACGCGCCCTCGCGTGATCAACGATTTGCGGCTTCGTGTCGAGCACCTGGAACACCCGCTCGGCCGCGGCCGACGCGCCGAGCACCTCGTTGTAGAGCTGACCCATCTCCTCGATCGGCTCGAAGACGAATTCCAACATCATCAAGAATGCGACCAGTTCCCCCAAGGTCAACTGACCGGCCAGCACCCCCCTCCCGCCGAAGAACAACAGCGCCGCCCCGCTGATCCCGTAGTGCAGCGAGATCACGGGGATGTAGGCCGACCAGACGCGAATCGTCCATTCCGCCGCTCGCCGGACCGCCGCGATCTTGCCGTCGCCTTCGCGCAAACTGCGCGGCTCCTGCACGCACGCCTGAATCACCTTCATGCCGTTGATCGACTCGGCGTACTGCGCGGTGACGCGAGAAAGAGTCGAACGGGCCTCGCGGTACGCGCGCAGGCCGATGCGCCGGAAGACCTCCGACGACAGCACCAAGGAGGGCAGACACAGCACGACGACCGCGGTCAATCGGCGGTCGAAGTACAGCATCGAGCCGATCGACAGCGTCAGCAAAAACACCGTGCTCACCGCCGACACCGGCCCCCAGATGAGCGGGTGCTCCAGTGCGTCGATGTCGCGATCGACGCGCGCGATGATGCGCCCCTGTTGGGTGCGGTCGAAATACGACATCGACAAAGTCTGCAGGTGCTCGAACACCGCCCGCCGCAGGTCTCCCAGGATGCGCTGTCCCGCGCCGACGAGCATGCGGATCTCGCGGCCGACCCAGAAAGCCCGCGCGACGGTGTTCGCCGCGTAGAGCGCGCAGATCAGCGCCAGTCCGCCGAAGGCGCCCGGAACGAGGTACTCGTCCACGGCGATCCGCACCAAATGCGGACCGGCCATGTACGAAAAGCACCAGCCGACCTCCATCAAAAGGCCGACGACGATCTGGCGCCGGTACGGCGCAAGGAAGCGCCCGGACCGCTTCAGCAGTCCCGTCGACAACCGTCCCCGCGCGAGTTCTTCCTCCAGCTCCCAGTCCTTTTTCTCAGTCATTAGACCGCCGCTCCTTCGCTCTTCTCCCCGGCGAGTCCCGCCTCCAGGACCTGCCCCTCGAACAGCGCGCGGTATACCGCGCACCGGCCGTACAACTCCGCGTGCCGCCCTTCGTCGACGATTCGGCCCGCGTCCATCACGACTACCCGATCGGCCAGCAGCACGCCCGAGAGACGCTGCGTGACGATCAAGGAAGTCCTTCCCCTCGCCGCCTTGGACAGCGCCTTCACCAATTCCCGCTCGGTACGCGCGTCCACGCTCGCCATCGTGTCGTCGAGCACAAGGATCTTCGGATCCCCGAGCAGCGCCCGCGCGATCGCGACGCGCTGGCGCTGTCCGCCGCTCATCGTCATTCCCCGCTCGCCGACCACCGTGTCCAGCCCGTCGGGGAGGCTGTTGACGAAGAGATCCAAGCGCGCCGTTCTCACCGCGCCGAGGATCGTCTCGTCCGTCGCGTGCTCCGCCGCGAAGGCCAGATTGCGCCGCAGCGTGTCCGAGAACAGGAAGGTCTCCTGGAACACGCAGCCGATCGCGCGGCGCAGTTCGGCCAACGGCAATTCCCGGATGTCCACTCCGCCCAACACGATCCTTCCCTCTCTCGGCTCGAAAAACCGCAGCAGAAGAGAGACCAAGGAAGACTTCCCCGATCCCGTCGGACCGACCAGCGCGACGCGCTCACCGGCGCGCACCGTGAAACTGGCTCCGCGCAGCACCGGTTCTCCTTCCTGATAGGAAAACCGCACGTCTTCGAACACCAGATCCGGCGGTTGCTTCGGCAGCGCGAGCGGCGCCGCCGACTCGGCGACCCTGTGGCCGCTGTCGAGCAGTTCATACAGCCGCTGCGCGCTGACCGCCGACTCCTGCGCCATCGCGACGACCCGCACCAGTCCCTGAAGCTCCTTGGCGATGCGCGCCGCGTAGAACAGACACGCCACGATCACGCCCTTCTCGATGCGCCCCTGCGACAGCTCCCAGCCTCCGACGGCCAGCATCGCCGGCACGCACAGCCCGAACAAGGCGTTCGCCAGCGGGATGTTGAAGCTCCAGCAGTCGGCGACCTCGATCGAGCTGTCGACGAACGCTCCCAGACGCGCGCCGAAACGCGCCCCCTGCAGGCGCTCCCGTCCGAACGACTTGACGACCTTCACCCCCTCGATGTTCTCCTTAATGTCGAGCGCGACGCCGTCGTAGAGATCGTCGGCCCTCCGGTTCAACGGCCCCAGCTTGCGCGCGGTGCGCAGCGTCATCGCGATCGACGCTGCGAAGAACGCCGCCGCCGTGAGCGCGAGCGAAACGCTTTGCGAGGCCAGAATCGCGAAACTCCCGCCCGCCACGAGCAGCAGGTGGATCAGCGTAAACAGCGCCATGCCGAAAAACGGCCGCATCTTCTCGATGTCGCGCGCCACGCGCGCGAGCACCGCCCCGGTGTCGGTGCTCGCGTAGTACGCCGGCGAGAGGACGTGAATCTTGCGCAAAGCCTCCTTGCGCAGCCCCTCGACGACCCCGTGCACCATCCGGCCCCGCGTGTCGGTGTAGAGAAAACGCATCGCGTTGAGCCCGAGCGCCGCGCCCAAGAACAGCAGGGCGTAGCGCGTCGCCGCGGCGGCCATGTCGCCTCCGCGCGCGTGCGCCTGCCCGAGAGCGTCGATCGCCGCGCCGAGCACCCACGGCCCGAGCAGGGTGAACCCCAGCTCCAGCGCCATGAAGGCGACGGTCGCCGCCGTCAATCGCGGTTCGCTGCCGAGCCTCTTGAACATTCGGCCGAAGGTTTTTAAGTTTTCGTTTTTCATAACCGTCTTACTTCCGTTCTACCGTTCCCCAAAAAAGAATCCCCCCGGACAGTTCGCCCAGCGGGATCTCGAAATCGTGATGATTCTGATTCGATCAGCCGGGCGGCGCATACCCCTTCGGGTCGTTGGACGACGCGACGGAGCGCCCCTTCGCTTGCGCGAAGAAGGGCACGCTGGTTTTCTGATATCGCGTCATCATGGAATGATACACCCCGGCTCAAAAACGAAACAGCGCGAACGCCGCTTGGAGAGAATACCAGCGGACTCGTTTTTTGTCAACGGCCCCTAGCCTGCGCAGAAATCCTGGGCTATCCTCTCTGTGTGAAAACGATCGGGGGTGGAATTGGACCACGCACCCGCGCGGTCCTCGCGGCCGGCGCCGCGGCTTGTTTGACCCTTTTCGGCACGCCGGCGGAAGCGCTCTGGGAAGTGGTCCCTCTATCATCGGCTCACCCCCGGCATGCCAAAATCGGCGACGGTCGAGGCGACGGCGTCGAACGCGTGTACGCGCTGGGCTCCAACTCGTACCAAACGTACCGCCGCATTTCGGAGTATTCGCGCGCGAATGGAGGCTGGAAGGAATCTGTCGTCATCGAAGATAATCGGGGGATTGCGGGGTTTCAACTCGGCATCGGATGCGACAACGAACCCGCCGTCGTCGCGCGAACCAAAACCGGAAAAATCCTTATCGCTCGCTTTGCCGTAGGCGCCTGGTCCGTTCGAGAAGCCTCTCCCTCTGAACTTTCTGGCTTCGTTCTAAACGGCCTGTTCGGTTCATTATCGATCTCTGTTTTCCGCGAGTTAGAAATGAGCGACGGCAAGAGTCTCGTTGTCCTCACGCCTCCCGCCCTTACCTTGCCGGGCTCCCGGTGCCTCTCCAAAAGCGATCCGGTTCCGGCACTCACACAGTATAGCGTCCATTTCCGCATGGATCCAGTTGAGGGCGGGACCGCGCACTTTTTCGGATACAAGACACGCACGGAGACCCATACGTCATATTTACTCGAAGAGGGAGGATATGGCTCGGAGTTGATCGTGCCTGACGGGGAAGCCGGAGAGCGATACCACTTCGTAATTGAGCAGGATCATCGGGGAAAGTGGAAACTTACCAAACTCAATATCGGCCCTTTTTTAACGCTGGCGAGATCCATTTCGATCCCCGCGAGCGATTCCAATCCTCCCAGGATGTTTACCGCTCCAGGCGCGTTCCTGGGAGAGACCTCCTGGGATGAAGGGCGCCTCCGCTTCGATGAAATCGGCGAGATCGGAAACCTGTGGTCCGTCGGCATCGCGTATGGAAATTTCAGGCGAGACGGAATCAACCGCCTTTACGCCGCGGACTCGGAATGGACGGAAACGGATTCGCGCTGGCGACGGGAGAAACTCCAGACGCGGAACGGCCTCGCCTTCGTTGTTGGAGGACTGAAGCCTGCCTCGGGGAAAAGGGCCGCTTTGATCGCTTCAATCGGCCGGGGTCCCGGCCTCGGTGAATTGAAATGGACAGCGGGCCCGGCGATCGTCGTCGCGCCCTTCATCGCATCGGGAGTCTCTCACGCGGACGCCGATGGCTTTTCCGAGCTAATCCGTCAAAGAATAACCGGCATCGGGAATTGCCGGGTCCTCGAACGAGAACGCGTCGACGCAATCATCGCCGAACATCATCTCCAAAATGAAGATTGGACAGCTCCCAAATCCGCAGTCCGTCTCGGCGAACTGCTCGGAGCCGGGCAGGTGGTCGTCGGCTCGCTAGGGAAACTGGCCGGCTCGTACGTCGCCTCGGTCAACGCGGTCTCTGTCCACGACGGCGTGATCGACCGCGTCCGGGTGGGACACTGGAACGAAGCCCAAGCCCCCGAACCCGTCATCGACCGTCTGGCGGCCGGCATTTGTCCGGCCGGGAATGCGGCGCTGGAGGCGCCGTGACGACCTCGGTGATTCTCCTGCTCTTGCGCATCGTCGCAGCTCCCACCGTCGCCGAGTGGTCCGTCGTGCCGGTACTCGACTCGATCCGCCGCGTCGAACGCGTCATCACCGCCGAACTGGGCGGCAAGGAACGCCTGGTCATCGCCCTTCACGACGGAAGACTAAAAGTCATTTCTTGGGACAAGGGCAATTGGCGAGTTCTCAACGAAACACTCCCCTGTCGCTTCCCCTACGGACTTGCGGCCGTCAAAGCCCGTGATGACGGCGTAATCCGACTCTATACAGGATTCGCAGAATGCCCTCACATCGTTGAAATGGAGTGGGACGGGAACGCGTTGAAGAGCCGTCCCTTCTCCGCCCCGGGGACGGCGACTACCGGGATCGGAGGGGGGCTCTCGAAACTGGACGATCGAGGACGGTTGTTCCTTTTCCGCACTTTCAAGGGTCCCCTTCGCCCGCATTGCGAATTGCCGACGCACCAGAGAATGGAAGAATGCCGCTTTGAGACGGACGGGCTCTCCTGCGGCGAAATCTTTCGGGGATGCGGAGAGGCGGACATCTTCTTTAATCCCTGGAAGGCCGGCGCCTCGGACCTTCTGTTGGCAACCGGGATGATTCTCGTTCGCAGTTCCGGCACTTGGGAACACAGCGACGAATCCTTCTTCGGTCCGGGCCATGTCTCGACGCATCGGGAGGGAATCGTGTACTCCGAATTCTCGGAATTCAAGTTCGACCCTACGGGACGAAGAATCGAAATCCGAGCAATCGGTGGTGAACACCGTTCTTTTGAACGCGCACTCGTGGGAGCGATTCTTCGTGCCGACGGCACCGAACGCGCATATCGCGGATCGACGGACGGATATCTGCTCGAGTACTCCTTAGTTTTCAAGAATCCGGATTATCCGACGATCGGTTCATGGAGCGAAGAAAGGATATTGAGGGGACGGTACCCGAAAATCGTCGTCGGCGACCTTCGCGGCGACGGTCGGGAACGACTCTATGCGATAGAGGATGCCCGACCAAATCGACTCGTAGAAATCTCATACGTTCCGAAGAAACGAGTCGTCGTCGTCATGAATCCCGTGACGGACGACGATTCCGGATCGATTCTGGGAAACCTGATGCGTTCCCGGTTCAAAACTTTCGGGAGCTTCGACATCGTCGAACTCGAGAATATCGACGCGATCAAGCGGGAGCGCAGATTTCAGGCCTCTTTATGCCGCGACCCGGAATGCCTCGCCTCTCTCGGGCGGACCGCGTCGGCTCAATACATCGTCTCCGGAGCGGTCAAACGGAAAAACGGATCGTACGACACCGCCTTTTCAGTCGTTAACGCCAAAACAAAAGGAACGGTTCTGAAAGTGGAAAGAACGGGCATCCGCGAAGGGCAGTTGCTGGACGCGATCGAAGCCATCTCCTCAAAAATCGCGAGCAACTGGCCCCGGGAGTACAAGCCCGCTACCGGAGATTGAGACAGCGCTGCGAAAGCATCCCTTTCGCCGCCTCGATTCCCATCCGCTCCCAGTCGGGGTTTTCCGCACTCTTCGCGGACGCGGCACAAAGAATCCTGCCCGTCTCGACGTCGACCAGCCGCGCCGAGACATAGGACCTTCCTCCCAGCCGGCTGATCGCGCCGAACGCCAGAAACCGAGCACCCAGCAGCTTTCCTATTCTTGCCGCGGTCGCAGCGTCGATCGCGCCGGATAGCCCGAGCTTCATCTCAGCAAAAAGCGTTTCGATGCGCTCGCGTTCGACCATCACGATGTCCTTCCTTTTGCTCATAATACTCATCGCGATCGCGTCGGCGAGGACGGTTCCGGCTCCCTCCAAATCGCTATCGTCGGTTTTGTTTCTGAATGGCAGGATCGCAAGAATGCGTTGGCTCTCGTCGAGCCGAATCGCATTCGCCGAATGAACCTCGACAGAACTCGCGGCGGCAGAACGTGATGCGGGAGTGGAGGCATGCGCGGCGGGCGCAGAAGTCCTGCAAGATGATAGCAACCCGCACGCAAGAAGGAGGAAACGCGCGCGACAACGTGACATGTAGGTTAGTATTCCCGAGTTTTCGCGAAAATTCCAGTCGGGATACCCTCCCTCAATGCTTGACGAATCCCGGCGGCCGCATGTCGGTAAACAACGCGTCAAAGCCGCGGCAAACCCCCAAATCCGGGGACTGCGCCCCAACCTCGATCACCCGCTTGCACTGGAGAAAATTGACGAACGGCCGCTTCGCCCGGTCGTGGGCGAAAAAACACACCGCCTCGGCCGCGTAGACCCGGTCCCCCACCCACTCGAACTGGGGGATTGGTGTCAGGATTGCTGTCAGGCCGTCACTTTGTCACTTTCGCGGATCAGCCGGGGACTTTTCACGCATAAACTCCGTTCCCATCAACGGCAAAACTCACCGATGAATGTTCTGGGATCGGGGAGATACCTTCGGCCGCAGACGGCGCATTTCTTGAGATTCCCAGATAATCAGGTAAAGCCAACCTCTCGACGATAGCGCCTTCACCAAAACGGTGAAGATTTTGGACGCAATGCCGCTTGCCGGCGCTCAGACGA
>PFUL01000021.1 GCA_002790095.1 Elusimicrobia bacterium CG_4_9_14_3_um_filter_62_55
GTCCCGGGCTTCCCCCGGACTGGCTCCCGACGGCGATCGCGCCGCCCTTGTGCTCGCGTTCCTTCTGCTTCAGCTCCGGAATGTCGAGAGCCTGGTTTATGTCGGCCATAACGCCTCCGTCTTACGCCGTCTCGTCTATCCGCTCGGTCAAGAGTTTCGCCAAGCGGCTTCCCGGCGACTCCGCGTCTCTGCGGTTGGAACTCGCCGTAGCATCGGGATTCTTCACCTTGTCGGTTTCGACGTCATTGCTCTTGCTCATCGAGGTCATGTTCATCGCGAGTCCGGCGATGCCTCCGAGCAGCATCACCCAACCCATCCCGGCAGCGAAGGTCTTGCTAAAAAACCCGATCGCACCCAAGGTCAGCGACAACGCCGCCGAGGTCGCCAACAGGTTCGATTGGGCGGATTGGCCATACTTCTGTCCGATCATCAACGCGCCCGCTAGAACGACCGCACTCAAGACGGCGATGATTCCCATTACCGCCGAGAACAGCGCCGCGCCCACGGCGGCGAGGAACCCGGTATCCTTAATGATCGCAGCAATGCCGATCACGATGAACAGAACGTTGATGATCGCCATCAGGCCGATCAGCATATCCATTGTTCCTTGATAGGGCGTCGCGTTCGTGCCGCCGCCGGTTTCGGGTCCCTGGTACTCGTCGCCGATCGAATTTTGCGATCCACCCGCGTCGAGCGGGCTGCCGTTCGCTGCGCCTTCGTCTTCGCTGAACTCGCTGCCGCCGCCCGCGCCGATGACGGATGCCCCGGCGCCGGTGATGCCCGCGCCGGCGTCCTTCGCGCTGTCCCATTGCTGGGAGTGGGCCGCCGCCGTCTGAGCCGCAGTGCCGGTGCGCGCGTTGCCCATCGCCTTGTTCATGCTGTTGAGCCGGTTGAAGGCGCCCTTCTTCGCGTTCTTGCCGTGCGCGCCGACCGCGGTCTTCGTGCGGCTGACCTGCCGTGAGCCGCGAACCGCGCTCAACTGTCCGCCCGCCTTATTGGAAAGCGGCTTCTGCTTGAACGCGCCGCCGATGCCGCCGGACAGGCCCGCGCCCCCGGCGAGCTTCGGACCCGATCCGCCGCCGAGACTCGACGACAACTTCCCGAATTTCTGGCCGAGGCCCTTCTTTGCCTTCGACTCCTCTTCTCCGGCCATACCGGCGGCCATCTTCGCCATCGCGTCGGGATCCATCCCCGCAATCGCGCCGGGCGCGTCCGCCGCGGCTTCGGCCGAATCGACGCCCTCGGCCGACGCGGCCCCTTCGCCCTCTGCGGCGCCGCCGCCTTCAGCGACCTGCCCCTCCATCTCGCCCATCGCACCGGAGTTCGCTTGGCGCGCGAGCTCGAGCGCGTTGTAGGTGCCGTCGCCGGCCTGTTCGATGATCGGGCCGCCGGCCGAAGCCGCCGGCTCGCGCGCGACGAAGACGCTGGATCCGGGATCCGAGGGCTGAGAAAAATCCTGCATGCCGATCAGACCGCCGGCGGATACGCCTCCGCCGAGCAGCAGCGCGAAAATCATTTTCTTGCCGAGCGCTGCCTTCACCGCCCCGATCATTCCGCTTCCGCCGGCAAGACCGCCGCCGCTCGATCCGGCGATTCCCGCGCCGCCCAGCGAGCCGGAGCCGACATTGGCGGGGCCCTGCATCCACGGAGCGGCGCCGCCCTTTTTCTCGTCTTTCTGATCTTCGGTTTGTTGTTCGTTCATAATCCGCTCCTCAAACCTCAATTGGCGCACTCGGCTCCGGCGTCGGCGGCGGCGGCTTCCACGGCACTTCCGGTTTCGTCGCGCTCCAATACGCCCCAGGATCGCCTTTCGGGCCCGCCGAAAGGAAACCCTCGCTCGCGCCGTTGGGTCCGACTTGGTAGGTCTTTCCCCCGACATCGTAGTATCGTCCGCCGCCGCCGTTGGCGACGTCCACAGGCTTAGCATCGGGATGAAGTTTCTTGAAGGCCTCGTCTTGGGCCTGGAGCTTCTGCTGATCGACCGCCGCTTCGCCTTCGGCCCCGGCATCTTTCTTAGTCAGCACCATCGACGCCTGGAACATGATGATCGCGCCGCCGACGGCAAACATGCCTCCCTGCATCGTCTGGTTAAATTTCGTCGCCAAGATCACGCCCATCACGGTAGCAACCGCAGCTGCGGCGATCGCGAGCCCGGCGAGAATCTTCGCGATGGCCTTCGCTTGCGGGAATTCCGCGTTTGACACCAAGGACGCCAACAAAAGCAGCGCGGTCGCCGCGAGCAACGCGATCGTCGCCATCTTCATCTCTTTCTTGTAGGGTGTTTTATCCTTCGCCTTTTTGATCGGCGGCGGAGGATTTTTCGACGAGGTGTTCTGCGAGGTTACAGGATTGACGATCGGATTCGAATCGCCGCCGCCGGCACCCGCTCCCGAGATGGTCGAGGCGCCCGCACCCGCACTGCGGGAACTTCCGTCCATGATCGCTGACTTCAATCCCGGACTCGGGGACGCAAGATTCGCGTGCGCCTTCGAATGATGTGCGGCCAATTGCGCCGAGGGTGATGCGCCCTTTCCGCCGCGCGCCGAACTCCCCCCCTGCGTCCGAGAGGCCAACATGTTGCGGCTTCCCGAACCCCGGCTTTTGGCGAGCCCCGTCGTTCTTCCGTTTTGAGCCGCAAGACCTGTACGCGCTGGCGACGCAGTGGGACCGGCCAATGCGAGCTTTGTCGAGGCTCCGGAAGTCCGCTCCTTAAACGCTGCCTTCTGAAATTTCTTGCGCCCGCTGGCAGCGCCGCCTGAGCCCACCGCGGCCTTCGCCGCGGCCGCGCCCCAGTCGTTGTTTGGAGCCTGCACCGTATTTTCAGGAGCAGCCGTGGAGGCTGAATCGGCCGAGGCGACGGGCTCTGCTTCCGTACCGACGTTGTCCAATGCGCCCAAAGCGCCCACATTGGCGTCGGCGAGGCCTTGCAGCGATG
>PFUL01000014.1 GCA_002790095.1 Elusimicrobia bacterium CG_4_9_14_3_um_filter_62_55
CATTCCGGAGCTGAAGCAGAAGGAACGCGAGCACAAGGGCGGCGCGATCGCCGTCGGGAGCCAGTCCGGGGGAAGCCCGGGACTGCTCTATCGCTGGTTCGGCATCGGCGGACAGAACGCCGCGGGCGGCGCGGCCCGTATGGGCGCAGGGGCGGCCTCGAAGGCCGCCGGAACCGCCGCGAGCGGGGCCCAAAGCGCGGCGCTCGGCGCGGCCGCGGCGGCGCCGCAGTACGGCCTGCTTCCTACCTTGATCAACTTCGTGTCCTCGAATCTCGGGATGGCCGCCTTGTCGATGGCGCTGACCGGAGGCGCGGTCTATACCTTATATAACCTCGGCATGAAGTCGGCGGACTCCGGGCCTCAGCAGGCGCGCGTGTTCGCCCAGCGCGACCGCGGGGCTCCCGAGATCGGACCCGCGGGCGACGCGCGCGTGGACGCCTCCGGACTCAGCTTCTTTCAATCGGCGAATTCCGGCAACGCGTTCGACGAGGGCGGGACGAAAACCGAGGGAGAACTCGACGCCGCCGCCGCCGAGGATCAGGCCGCCGCCGAGGAGATGGAGGCTGTGGACGCTCCCGCCGACGAGGTGACCGGCGGCGCTCCGGATCTAGCGGAAGCGATGAACGCGGAACAGAAATCGAAGCTCAAACTCGCTAAGGCGATGGGCGGGACAAGCAGCTTCGGCGGAAACGGACTGCGCGGCGGGTCCGGGCTTTCCGGCGGCTTTACGGCGCCGTTTCAGAAAGTCGAGCGTTCGGCGCCGAAGGCGTCCGAGGGGACGATCGCGCCGGTGAAGCGGACCCGTTCGGCCGCGAAACTGAGCGGGCGCAAGATGAGCGCCGCGCAGCGCGGCGGCAAGGGCGCGATGGGCCAACTGAAATTCGCGAGCAGCAAGTCCCGCGGCGCGATCGGTCAGAGTTCGACCGAGGGCGCTTCCTTCGAGGCGGCGGAAGCGTTTACCACCGCGCCGATCGGTCAAGGCGCGAAGGGAATCTCCGACGGGGGAATTTCAACCGGAGGCGACGGGCTCACGCCGGCGTCGGACGGCGGACCGGTCGGCAACTCCGCCGTGAATCCCGAACAGGACGCCCCGGCGACGGGCAAGGGCGAGGACAAATCCCCGTGGACGCAGATGGTCATGATGGCGATGGCGCTTTTGACGACCGCGTCGGCGATCATCACGATCATCGGGATTCTCGCGATTCTCAAAAAGATTCCGTTCATGTCCGGCGTGCTGGAGCCGATTCAGCAGATGCTGCTCGGCATCGCCGCCGGTATGGCCGCCGCGTCCACGGCGATGGGCGTGCAGATCATGACCGAGTACGGTCAAAAGGAACAAGGCGGTATTTTGACCGCGGGCGGAGCGATTACGACGGCCTCGGCGCTCGCGGCGCTGATGTGGCCCAATCCGACCACCGCCTGGGTCGCGGTGATCGGCGGCATCGCCGGAATCGCCGCTTCCGTCGGAAGTCTGCTCGTCGGGGGCGGTATGGGCGGCATGGGCGGCGGCGGGAAGTAGGGGGGAGTTATGAGCGACGATCTTGCTAAAACGCACACGCCGGCCGAGGTGGATATCCCCCTGCTCAAAAAGAAGGAAAAGGAACGAAAGGGGGGCGGGATCGTCGTTCCTGAGGCGGCGGTTCAGGGCACCGCGCAGGTGGCCGGCGGCGCGGGAGTCGGCGTCGCCAAGTCCGGAGTGGCCGCGCTGTTCGCCGGCAAGATGGGCGTCGCCGCATTGGCGTTGGGCGTCGGTGGAGCCGGCCTGATCGGCGTCGGGGTGATGAAGCAAAACCAAGCCGTGAAGATGACGCCGCGTCCGCAGCTTGACGGGCTTTCCTCGTCGATCGGAGTCGCCAAGCGCAACGCGACGGGTTCCAAGTCGCTTTCCTTTATGGCCAAGGCGGGCCAGGGCGAACTGCGCTGGGACGACCCGAACAAGCCGCAACCGCAGAAGGCCGAGGCGAAGACCGAAGAGGATTTGGCCGACGCCGCCGGGGCCGGCGGCCCGTCTCAGGAAGAATTGATGGCGCAGTTCGCGGGCGGTGCCGAAGGCGAGGGCGCCGGTGAGAAGCCGTCGCTCGGCCGCATCGACGCGAAGCTGTCGACGCAGCTCGGGCAGTCGAGCGCGTTCGGCTCCAAGAGCATTTTCTCGGGCGGTACGGGCTTCGACGTCGCGCAGATGAAGAATCTCGACAAGAACAAGCTCGGCGCGTCGCCGGACCGCACGAAAGCCAGCGCTCACGGTAAATTGGGCGCTTTGCGGCGTACGACGGGCGCTTTGAACGCGAAGAACATTTCCACGCGGGGCGTGCGCGCGAACCGGGCGATGGGACAATTGAAATTCGCCGGGCGCCAATCGGGCGCGGCCGCTTTGGCGGGTTCCGCGGGC
>PFUL01000075.1 GCA_002790095.1 Elusimicrobia bacterium CG_4_9_14_3_um_filter_62_55
TCCCGGTTTCTTCGCCGCGCTCCTGCATCCGTTCGCCTTTCTCGTCGAGCCGTTCCCCGCGCCGCTCGCGCCGTTCGCCTTTGTCATCGAGCCGCTCTCCGCGCTTCTCGAGTTTCTCAGCGCGTTCGCGGTGCCGGCGTTCTTTGGGGGGCTTCCCTTTTTCTTCGGATCCGTCGGGCCCCTCTCCATCCGCGTTCTCGAACGGAGGCGGACCGTCCTTCCCTTCAAACGGCGGCGGGTTGTCGCGATCCGCGTGGTCGGGGCCTTGACCGTCCTCGAACGGCGGCGGGTCGGCTGGAAATTCGTCGTCTTGAGCCCAGGACGCGCTGGGAAGCGCGAGGGCGAGTGAAAACAGCAGGCACAGCAAGCGGCGCGTCGATTCCATGTTTCCTCCGGGCGATCCAACCTCGAATGTAGCCGAACCTTTCGAAGGTTTCAAGATGCCGATGCTCCCTTAGACGCTTCGGAACGCTCCAGGTTTAGTCTCTAAATTCACTTGTTTTTTAAGTCTAAAAATGAAACCGCCCCGTGGTGGCGGGGCGGTTTTCCGTGGTGGTGGTGGTGGTGGTGCGGCCGAGTGACTCAGCCGTTGAGCAGATCGAGCGTCCGTGAACCGCCGGTGCCGGAACCGCAGCGGTTCGGGAATTGGCAGGTTCTGACTTTCGCGACGGCGCCGTTGACGCCGCAGCGATTCGGAAAATTGCACGGCTTCACTTTCGCCGTGGACGGTTGAGGAAGGGCGAAGAGACTGAGCAGGGCCGAAAGGATCAATTCGATCATGGGTCTATTGTACCGGAGCGTCGGCCAAAGGACCGATGATATGGGTCAATGGCCGGAGTTGATCTGCGTCAACTCATTATGTCGCCCTGGGAGGAGGCGCGGATTAGGAGAAGTGCCCGGAGATCGACTTGAGCTTTTCCAAGTCGAGCAGGACGATGTCCTTGCCCCGGCGTTTGATCAGGTTGCTCGTCTCGAAGTCCTTGAGCAGGCGCACCGTGGTCTCGATCGTGAGTCCCGCCATTTCGGCGAGTTCTTTGCGCTTGAGATTGGAAACAAGGGGCTTTACCTTCTTCGACACGGCCGGGGTCATCATGCGGACCAAGGTTCCCGCAAGGCGGCCGCGGGCGGGTTTAAAGGCGATGTCGCGCGCCTTCGCCTCGCCCCGGCGAACGTCGCGAGAGACCTCTCGCAGCAGCGCCAGCGCGGCTTTCGGGTGCTTCGAAAGGAACTTTCGCAGGGAATCGGGATCCACCATCGACACGACCGACTCTTCCATCGCCTCGGCGCTGCCGGCGTAGGGCCACTCGGCGAGCGTCGAGATGTGGCCGACCAGATCGCCCGGGGACTCGATGCGCATGAGCAGTTGCTGCCCGGTGCGGCTCGACTTGTTGATTTTGACCTTGCCGGTGCACACGACGTAAACGCCGGTGGGGTTCTCGCCTTCGTAAAAAATCGTTTCGTTCGGACGAAAACGGTTCGCGATCCGCATGTCGCGCCACATCTTCTTCGACGCGGCATCATCGAGGAGATCGTAAAAGCAAGTCTTTTTCGCCGGGCACCAATCGCAATTTGGGGCTTCTTTCTTGGAAAATCCCATTAACTTAGTTTAGCAAAAATTGAACCGCCGCAAGGGGTCGGCGGCCTGATCGCCGGAGGAATTTACCGGCGGGCGATTTTGGTCTCGTAGGACTTCACGATGTCCGCGAAACGGGGCAATTCGTAGAGGGGCTCGAATTCGGAGTCCGTTTTGGTCAGAAGCAAGGTCTTGCGCAATTCGGACATCGAACGGGCCGTTTCCAGCGAGCGGTTGAGGTAGGACATCGCATCGCCGAGTTTCCCCATCGACGCGTGCGCCAGCGCGAGTTGGTAGTAGGCCGCCGAATTTCCGGGAAGCTCTTCGACGGCGCGTTTGAGCACGGAAACCGATTCGGCGGCCAACCCGAGTTGGCGGTACGAGGATCCGATGCGTTCGAAGATCAGGGATTTCTGGACCGCGTCCATCGTGCCGCGCGCGCGGTCGAGAGCGAAGGCGTTCTCGTAATGCTTGACGGCTTCTCGGTAGCGGCGGACGTTGAAGGCGAGGTTTCCGAGTTCAATGGCCTTGAGCACATCCGGGTCCTGGCGCGGGGCCGGGGCCTGCGCCGCCTGGGCGAGTTGAACCGCCGCGGGCTTCACATCTGCGAGGGAGTCGCGCATGCCGCCGCGGTCTCCCGATTTGATCCGTTCGCGCGCCTCGGTCAAAGACAGAGTTCCTTCGAAAACCGCGTCCATCGCGTCGAGAATCAGGCGGTTCTGCGGGACGCCCAAAAGCGGAACGAAGAGCCCGTTGGAGCGGACAAGCTTCGAGAGCTGCGGATAGGATTTGATCTTGTGGGCGCGGGCGACGCTGACGTAGAAGTTCTTCGAGGACATCTCGAAGTCCCGCATTTTGTAGCGCAGCCGCGCTCCGTACAGATTCGGCATCGGGTTGCGCGGGGAGACGATCGCCGCGCTCTTGAACGCTTCCAGCGCCTGGTCGAAGCGTCCGACGGCTTCGTAGCTCTGGGCCAGGCCGTGGTAGAGCTTGTGCGGCTCGCGAACAGAGCGCAGCTTGGAATCGAGCGCCAGGGCGGTTTCAAACGCGTCGATCGCGTTGCTCGCGTCTTCCCGGTCGGCCGTTTCCGGAGTTCCCCTCTTAAAGGCGCGGTGATAGTAGGCGTCGCCAAGGTGGTAGAACGCGTTGGACCAGCCGGAGTCTTCTCTCGCCGCCCGTTCGAAAATAACGATGGCCTTCGAGTAGTTCGCCTCCTTCATGGCGGCGATGCCGTCGATGACGGTGCGTCCGGCCTTGGCCCGGGAGGCTGAACTGCGGGAACGGCGGCGGCGCTTGGCCGGGATCTTCTTCGCAGGCTTCGGCGCCTCCGGGGCGGCTTCCTGTTCTGTTTCGGGAGTCTGAGCCGTCGCTTCGGCGACCGGGGTTTCCGTTTGGGGCGCCTCGGCCGCCGGCCGCTGACGCTCGGGGCGGTCGCCCAAAGAGTCGCGCATTTCCTGCGCCGAAGAGGAGAGCGAGACCGCCGCGCAAAGGGCCGCAGCGTATAAGATTCGGTTCGGCTTTGTCATTCCCCTCGTCATGGTACTATTGCCAGTATGGGGTCGGCATTGATTTGGTTCGAGGGCCGGCTGGGCCCATGGGGAGTGGGTCTTAAGGCCTATAAGCGGTCTCGGGACGCGCTTGCGCGGTTTTCGGGAAAACGCTAGAATGTCCCGTCGTTGGTGGGCGTAGCTCAATGGTAGAGCGTCTGGTTGTGGTCCAGAAGGTTGCGGGTTCGATCCCCGTCGTCCACCCCAATTCCTTCCCCTCTCTCCCGCGTTCGGCATACCTTTAGAATAGCGCTTCGGTATGTCGGATGTTTGTCCGAAAGGTTAAGAAAAGGTAATCCCGTTATTTTTCTTCGGACCTTCGCCGCTCGAAGGTCTCGATCTCGAACTTCAGGACGTCGCGCGCCTTTTCCAAATTCCTGAATTCAGCGTCGATCTCCCGTTCCCGCCGGGAGAGCATCCGGTCGCGTTCGGCCAACGTGAGTTCCTCGGCCCGCAAAGCGGCGGCTTTCTCCCGGAGGGTGTTTATGCGCTCGTGTTCGCGCCTCTGCGCGTCTTCGACGGTTTCCCGCTCTCGTTTGAGTCGTGATTCGGCGTCGGCCAAATTCGCCCGCTGAGCGTCGAGCCCCTTCTGACGGAGCAGATGTTCTTCTTCGCGAGAGGCGATTATCGTCTCGCGCGATTCGAGGGCGTTTTGCCGTTCCCGCAGCGTCCGCGCGTCGGCTTCGAGGCGTTCCGAGTGTTCGCGCGCTTCCAAGACGATGCCGCGTTCGCGTTCGACTTCATCGCGCATTCGCTCCATTCTTTGAGTTTCCGCATCGATCGTTTTCTGGAGTTCCGAAAGTTCCGCTTCCTTGCGCTCCATGTAGCGCAGTCCCGCGAATCCGCCCTTCTCCTCGAACATCTTCTTAGCGGCGTCGAATTTATCCCGGTCTTCCTTTAATTCCGCGCGGGTATCCTCCACCATCGAGGAGCGTTTCGAAATTCGGAGCTCCCGGCGCTCCAGCGAGGATTCCAGCCGGCCGAGTTCCGAGCCGCGTTCCCGCAGTTCGCGGTCCTTCGCGGCGAGTTCCTCCTCCCTGAGCAGGAGATCGCGTTCGCGGCGGGCGAGAAGCTCCTCTTTTTCCAGGATCGTCTTGCTTCGAGGCTCGAGGCTTCGGCGTTCCGCTTCGACCTCGACTTGGAGCCGTTCGAGCGCCTCCCGGCTCATCTTGATGCGCATCGCCTGCGTCGCGGCGTGCTCGCGCGCCTCGGTCAGCGTTTGGCGCCAGTCGTCGAGTTGTTTGGCGGCGAGCGCTTGTTCCTGCGTTTCCCGCTCGAGTCGCCGGCGATCCTCGAGAAGCGCCGCTTCCCGGCGCATGATTTCACAACGCTCGGCCCTGAGTTTCTCTTCGTTCTCGGCCATGCGGTGCCGCCGCTCCTCGAACTCGCGTTCACGCGGAGAGGCCGTCCGTTCCAAAATTTCGAAGACGCGTTTGCGCTCCTTCAACTTCGCGTATTCCCACTCGATCTGCCGTTCGGCGAGACGCAGTTTTTCGGCGTGGGCGTCGAGACGCGCCTCCCGGTGGGCCGCCACCGACGAGAGGACGTTTTCCAAGGAGGAGGCGATCTTGTCCTGCCAAACGCCCAGGCGGGCGTCCCATTCCTGTCCGGAAGACGCCTCCGAGGAAGCCTCGAGAAGTTCCGATTCGAGACTCCGAAGCTGCTGCAGAAGATGCCGCATGGCTCCCATTAAGGTAGGCGTCCACTGTTAAATATTCAAGGCGCGCGCACCGTTGACAATGACTCGTGGAAGCCCTATCCTTACGGCCATGGCGCATTTCAACATTTTGGTGCTTGAGGACGATCCGAATACCCGGGAACTGGTCGCTCAAGTTCTCGAAGAAGAAGGCGGGTTCACCGTTCATTCGGCGGATACCGTCGCCGACGCGCTAAAGCTGATCGACAAAAAGGAAGTGGACCTTTGCGTCGTGGACCGGACCTTGCCCGACGGCGACGGTCTTGAATTTTGCGCGTCGATCCGGGCCAATACCGCGTATAAATCGGTTCCCTTGCTCTTTGTGACCGCGCGGGATTCGATAGAGGAAAGGGTGGAAGGGCTGCGCACCGGAGGCGACGACTATTTGACCAAGCCGTTTAACGCCGCCGAACTCCTCGCGCGCGTCGACGCGCTGCTCCGGCGCTCGGGCCGCTTGGGACAGCCCGATACGCTGGAGGCCGGGGGCATCAAGCTGGATTTGGAAGCCCGCAAGGTCTTCGTGAAGGGCAAGGGAGTGAAGCTTTGGGCGAAGGAATTCGATCTTCTTGCTCTGCTCGTCACGCAGCAGGGACGGGTGCTTTCCCGGGATTTCCTGCTCCAGCAGGTTTGGGACTACAGCCCGGGCTCGGATCCCTCGACGAAGGTCGTTGACGTAACTGTCTCTCATCTCCGGGAAAAACTCGGCGCGGCGGCCGGAAAGAAGGTCGCGACCGTCCGCGGATTCGGCTACCGGCTCGATCCCTAGAGACCGCGGAGCTTCTCCAAATAACCGGAGGTCCATATCCGGTTGACCCTCCTTCGTCAAAAGTGTCTAAATGGGTTATCGTTCGCCGAGGAGCCCATGGGTACTGCCGCTGTCGACCTCAAAGCCGATTTGAACAAGGCGCTCGCCCGTGACGGGATCGAGATGCTCGGTTCTGTCGGAGAAAACGCCTCCGCCGTCCTGACTCCTGATTCCCTGCGTTTCGTCGCGCGGCTGGTCCGGGAGTTCGGAGCTCGCCGTCTCGAACGACTCGATGCCCGCCGTCGACGCCAAGCCGAGTTCGACCGCGGCGTACTCCCCGATTTTCTTCTCGACACAGAGGAGGTTCGCGCCGGAGATTGGACCGTCGCGCCCATCCCCCCCGATCTCAAAGACCGCCGCGTGGAAATCACGGGACCGGTGGACCGAAAGATGGTCATCAACGCGCTCAATTCCGGCGCGAAGACCTTCATGGCGGATTTCGAGGATTCTCATTCCCCCACCTGGGATGCGACCGTTCAGGGGCAGGTGAACCTTCACGACGCGGTCCGGCGGACGATCGAATTCGTCAACGAAAGCGGAAAGCGCTACGCGCTCAACACCCAAACGGCTGTTTTGCTGGTGCGTCCGCGGGGGTGGCATCTTGAGGAGCGGCATCTTCTCGTCGACGGCAAGCCGGTCCCGGCCTCGCTGTTTGATTTCGGCCTCTATTTCTTCAACAACGCGAAGGAACTGCTCGCCCGCGGGTCGGGTCCCTACTTCTATCTGCCGAAGTTGGAAAGTCATTTGGAAGCCCGGCTCTGGAACGACGTTTTTCTGCTCGCACAGGAGACGCTCGGGATTCCCCGCGGCTCGATTCGCGCGACGGTGCTCATCGAGACGATCCCGGCGGCGTTTGAAATGGACGAGATCCTCTTCGAACTCAAAGAGCATTCCTCGGGTCTCAACTGCGGGCGGTGGGACTATATCTTCAGCGTCATCAAGAAATTCGGAAATCTGCCGGAGTTCGTGCTTCCGGACCGTTCCCTCGTCGGGATGACCGCGCATTTTATGCGCTCCTATTCGAAACTGCTGATTCGCTCCTGCCATCGGCGCGGAGCGCACGCGATGGGCGGCATGGCGGCGCAAATACCGATTAAGAACGACGCCCGCGCCAATGAGGCGGCGCTGGCGAAAGTCCGCGCCGATAAAGAACGGGAGGCGGGCGACGGGCACGACGGGACCTGGGTCGCCCACCCCGGCCTCGTGGCGCTGGCCACGGAGATCTTCGACGCGAAAATGCCCGGCCCCCATCAGATCGGCGATCGTCATGACGAGTATTCGGTGTCGGCCGGCGATCTTCTGAGCGTTCCCGCGGGCGCGAGAACGGAGGCCGGGCTCCGCTGGAACCTGACGGTCGGACTCCAGTATTTGGCCGCTTGGCTTTCCGGGATCGGATGCGTCCCCCTCTACGACCTGATGGAGGACGCTGCGACCGCGGAGATTTCCCGTTCCCAAGTGTGGCAGTGGGTGCGCCATGGCGCCGCGCTCGACGACGGCCGCCCCGTGACCCTTGCGATGGCGCGCGGGATTCTGGCCGAGCAGATCGAGGCGATCCGGCGCGATCCGGCGACTCGTTTCGACCCGGATCAGTTGGACGTCGCCGCGGAACTGTTCGACGCGATGATCGCTTCGCCGACGTGCGTGGAATTTTTGACGGTTCCGGCCTACGAGCGGCTGTCCTAGACCGAGAATCCGACTTTGGGGGGATACGATGCGCTACGAAAGCAGGCAGTTGGAGACGCGGTGGGAGACGGAGAAGCGGTGGTCGGGGATCAAGCGGCCGTACGGCGGCGAGGATGTCGTTCGGTTGCGAGGTTCCGTGCGCCAGCATTACACGATCGGTTTTCTCGGCGCCAAGCGCCTTTGGCATATGATCAACACCCAGGACTACGTTCACGCGCTCGGTGCGATGACCGGCAACCAGGCGCTGCAGCAGGTGCGCGCGGGATTGCGGGCGATCTACGTGAGCGGCTGGCAGGTCGCGGCCGATGCCAACGATGCGATGCAGATGTATCCGGATCAGAGCATCTATCCGGTCCATTCCGTCCCCCATTTGGTCAAGCGGATCAACAACGCTCTGCTGCGCGCCGACCAAATCCAGCACGCGAAAGGGGGTTCGGGGAAGCGGAACACGAAGTGGCTCGTCCCCCTTGTCGCCGACGCGGAGGCAGGGTTCGGCGGGGCGATCAACGTGTTCGAATTGACGAAAGCGATGATCGAGGCCGGCGCGGCCGGCGTCCATTTCGAGGACCAACTGGCCTCGGCCAAGAAGTGCGGGCATATGGGCGGGAAGGTGCTCGTGCCGACGCATGAGTTCATCACGAAGCTGGTGGCGGCTCGCTTGGCGTCCGACGTCTGCGGCATCCCGACGGTGATCATCGCCCGGACCGACGCCAACGCGGCGACTTTGCTCACGACCGATTCCGACGAGCGGGACCGGTCGTTCATCGCCTCCCGGGAGCGGACGCCGGAAGGGTTTTTTCCCATAAAGTCCGGTTTGGATCAGGCCATCGCGCGCGGATTGTCCTATGCGCCGTATGCCGACATGATTTGGTGCGAGACGGCCAAGCCGGATTTGGACGAAGCGCGTCGATTCGCCGAGGCGATTCACGCTCAATTCCCGGGGAAACTTCTCGCGTATAACTGCTCCCCGTCGTTTAACTGGAGGAAGAAACTCGACGACGCGACGATCGCGAAGTTCCAGCGGGAACTCGCCGCGATGGGGTATCGGTTCCAGTTCGTGACGCTTGCGGGCTTTCACGCGCTGAACCATTCGATGTTCACGCTGGCCGCCGGTTATCGCGATGAGGGAATGACCGCGTATTCCCGTTTGCAGGAAGCGGAATTCGCGAGCGAGCCGGACGGCTATCAGGGCACGGCGCATCAAGCCTTCGTCGGAACCGGATATTTCGACGAGGTGAACAAGGTCGTGTCGGGCGGGGCGTCCTCGACGCTCGCCCTGCTCGGGTCGACCGAAGAGGAGCAGTTCTCCGGCAATGCCGCCAAAGGCGCCGGAAGAAAAAAAACGGCCGCGCGTTGACGGACGCGGAAAGGAGCGATTCCATGGGAAAGATGCCGTTGCTGTTCGTTCTGCTGTTTCCGGCGCTTTGCGCCTCGGGCGCTTCGGCGCAGATCGCCGCGGGAGAGAAGACCGCGACGCTGACGCTGGGGGCGGGGCGCATCGGCGGCCATGACCGGTCTCTTTACAACGACGGGTTTTTCGCGTCCGGAGAGTATTTGTTTTACCCGTCTTCCGGTTTAGGCTACGGAGGAGAGATTTCGCTCCACACGCCTGAGTCGACGACGACCGACGTCGCGGGAACCGGGGTCAAAACGCAGCTGCGCAGCCGCTTCCTGTCTGCGTTGGCGACCGGGCGGTGGAACGTGACGCCGCAGCGCAGGAGTACGCCGTATGTCGCCGCGGGGGTCGGCCTGGCGCAGCACGTGATCCGGCAATCGTGGAGTACCGGTTCCGAAGCCCAGGAAGATTTCTGGCGCTGGACCGGGGTGGTTCGAATCGGTTGGGACTGCCTACATGAGAAATGGATCGCCGGCGCCGATCTTCGCTATCAGTATCTCGACAGTCTGACTCAGACCTACGGCGCGGGAATTCGATTGGGCTGGCGGTACTGACGATTCCCGTCTATTTCTGACAGACGGGGCAGTAAACGGCCGATCGTGAGGCGATCGGCCGTTTCGTCTTAGCGAGGCTGTGTCCGCAGGCGCCCTCTCGCCGCCCGTAGATACAGACCCGATTCTGGAAGCCGCCCGGTTTCCCGTAGGGGTCTAGAAAAGCTTCGTCATCGAGCGTGCTGCCTCGAAGACGGATCCCTTCGCGGATCACGAAGCGGATCGCTTCGTGCAGAGACTCGAGTTCCGCACGACGCAGGCGTCCCGCGGGCCGCGAGGGACGGATCCCCGCGCGAAACAGGGCCTCGGTCGCGTAGATGTTGCCGAGCCCCGCGAGCACGCCCTGATCCATGAGCAGCGCCTTGATTGCGGCTTTCCGTCCCTGGAAGGCCGCTTTCAGAAAATCAGGCGTGAAGGCGGGATCGAGCGGCTCCGGTCCGAACTTCGGCAAAGGTCCGCCGACCCGGCCGAAACGGCGCGGGTCCACGAAGCGCAGGGTTTTCCCCCCGAAGCCAATCTCGAATCGGCAGTGTTTGACGCTTCGGTTTCCCGCCGGACGGTCGGTGAGCGTGAGTCGTCCGGACATCCCCAAGTGAAGGACGAGACTGCGCTCCCCCGCGAGCAGCGATAGGAATTTCCCCCTCCGAGAAAAGCCCGTTACGGTTTTTCCGATCAGGCCCGTGAGCGCGGCTCTCGGCGGCGGGCGATAAAAGGTCGGGGTGCGTACGACGATTTCCGTGATCGTGCGGCCCGTCAACTCGGTCTCGAGCACGCGTCGGACGGTTTCGACTTCCGGCAATTCGGGCACGGGCTCAGGGGAGCGGCGGGGCCGGCGTGTAGACGTAGGCGTGCTGCTTCGAGAAATAGTTGACGATGAAGACGGTGATGAGGATGGTCGCGAACCCGGCCATCGAAAGGTAAACGTTGCGGCGGCCGCGGACGCCCTGGAACCGGTGCAGGTACAGACAGGTTCCATAAATGATCCAGGTGAGCGCGGACCAGGTTTCTTTGAGGTCCCACCCCCACATCCGGCCCCACGCCTTGCGGGCCCAGACCGAACCGAGAATGATTCCGATCGTGAGCACCGGCCAGGAGAACAGAATCAGGCGCTCGTGAAGGCGGTCGAGATCCTCGATCGCGGGCAGGCGGTAGGTGATCGCGGTCGGTTTCCGGGACTTCATCTGCTTTTCCTGGATGAGCAGCGCCATGCCGACGCCGAAGGCGTTCACGAAGCCGACGTACGCGGTCATCAGAATTTTCGGGTGAACGTTCATCCAAAAGCTCTGCAGGTCCGGGCGCAAGGTGCCCGCGTCGGGGGCGGCGAGCATCGCCGCCCCGGCCGTGATGACCGTCCACGGGAGCACAAAGGCGCCGAGGATGTGCAACCGGGCGACGCCCATCACGATGAAGAAGACGACGGAATTGGCCAGGGCGATCCACGAAAACACCCCGAAGAACGTGTTCACCGGGGAGTAGTAGCGGTTCGCCGGATTTTCCCAAAAGAGATGCACCCGGAGACCGGAACTGACGACGTGGGCGAAGATCGCGATCCCAAGCAAGCGCCACATCCAGTCGGTTAGGCGTTCGTCTTTTGCGTAGAGATACGCGAGGGCGAGCAAGGTCGAGACCGTGTAGAGCGTGAAGGCGACGGTAAAGAGGGTCTGTTCCATAGCTTCCACCGATTGTACATCTTCTTGCGGGGACCCCAAGAGACTTGCTAGATTTTCTCGACGGAATCACACCCCGGAGGGTAGAATGGATTGGAAAAAAATCGACGCGGCCGTTGCCGAAAAAGACCTGTTGTCCCACCCTTTTTATCAGGCCTGGTCGGCCGGCGAGTTGACGGCGGAAGACCTTAAGTTTTACGCGAAACAGTATTACCATCTCGAAAGGAACTTTCCCCGTCTCCTCAGCCGCGTGCATTCCAATTGCGAGCTTCCGGAGACGCGTTTGGCCCTTCTCGAAAATTTGATCGATGA
>PFUL01000005.1 GCA_002790095.1 Elusimicrobia bacterium CG_4_9_14_3_um_filter_62_55
CGTCAATATGGGGATGAAACGCGCGATTTGTTGTTTGAACAGCCAGCGGTCGGCGGCCTTCACCTTTGCGGAGTTTTCTTTGTATTGCGTCTCAAGACCCTTGACAACAAAACCCTCCCGAAATATTATCCTCATATGAAGCATTTCGCCTCCCTCATCTCTCTAGCCCTGTTGCTCTCCTTTCTTTCGGCCGTCTCGGCCTCGGCTGGATGCCCTCCTACGCCGATTTGCAGTTGCGCTTGTCCTTCCGGCTGTTCGGAAGCATACTGCGAGGGTCACCGAAGCTTCTGGGGCATCGCTAACGGATATTGTGTATATAGTCCCTGCCAAAGTTGCAAATGTCGGGCCTATGGAAAATCTCCCCGCCCGCATGGCGCGGGCCGACTTGCACTTCTTGGTAGAGTTCTCCATGTCCTAATGCCGGTCTGCACGGCAAATGCCGCCGAGCCGCTTCCGACGACCGATCCGAAAATAGCGAACGAGGAGAAACCGGCGAAGTCGAATGAGCCCAGAACGATCAATACCCCGCTCGGAGAATTTTTGATAGTTTCTCCCGACGCCTTTCCCCATGACGAGGAATCGGGGACGATCGGCGTCCAAGTCGGCACGCAGAAATCCCATCTCATCATAAGGGGAGTTGCGAAAGAGAGCCCGGCGGAAAAAGCGGGCCTCAAGAAAGACCAACAAATCCTTTCGATCGACGGACGCTCCTGCCGGGGAATGAAGCTGAGGGACGCGGTCAAGGCTCTACGCGGAAAGCCCGGAACGCTCGTCGTGCTCCGGATCAAGGAACAGGGAGCGTTGTTCGGGAAGAAAGTTCCCTTGATCCGGAGTTCGGCGAGTTACGCGGAGGAGTTCAAAGGAAAAGACGGCACTCCACGCCTTCGCACCGAAACGCTGGATGACCTCGGCGCCAAGTCATGTCCTGCGACTTACTCCGGTTGCCATCTGCTGATGACAAGCGACGATAAGAAGAGTTGCTCGTTCGCTTGTCCGGTCCCCGAATAAAAAGCCCGGCACCAGGTTGCGAATTTCGCCGTGATCGGGATGGAGGTTTTGGGATGAGTTCTAAACCCCCATCAGGGGTTTTTCCTCGCGTAGCCTTCCGGTCAGCACCGGGATCGTCATTTTCAAAAACACCGTGAAGAGCAGCATCCCAAACGCCCAAATCCTCGCGCAGACCAGCCACTCGTTGAGAGAATGGCGTTTCTCATGCTGTTTTTACCCACTCGCCGGGACGAAGACCCATTTTCTCTTCTCTAGATAAAGCCTCCGGAGCAGGCTTCGTCATGTCGACATGGGGGACTTTGGGACTTTGTTTCGGGGTTTCCCTTTTGCAGCCCGACAGGGTCGCGCAAACGCTTATAAGAACCGCAAACAGGAATGAATTTCGTCCAGTGGACATATCTAATTCTAGCAGGTGCCGGGGTTTAGCCTCTAAGCCTTATGGGCCGACGCAAAATAGCTTAAGGCCCGAAAAAAATAGGTCTTTCAGGAGGCGTAAGCAGCGGGCTCTCGCATAGTGATTCGAGCGCACCGGATCGTTTGAGGTTTTCCGATGCCTTAAAAGTTTATCTATTTGTATAGATAAACTTTTAAGGGCTGCGATTGTCCGGAGTATCGGCTAAGACATCCTCCTGTTTCCCCGCATCCAATTTCCCCGCCCCCCTTGCGCGGCGCCGGGATCGGGCTTATTCTTCCTTTTGGTATGAGGGCCGCGATTTCGATCCTTGCAGCGGCGCTGGCGTGCCTGCCGAACGCCGCGTTCGCGAAATCCTACGTGACTCCCGCGATGCACGCGCGCGTGGCCGCCGGCCTGGATGATCTCCTTAAGATGAAATTCGACGCGGCGGAATCCGAATTCGCCGCGCTCGAGAAGCTCAATCCGGAGCATCCGTACGCCGGCTTCGGCCGTACCTCGGTCGCGTGGATGCGCTACATCTACGAGAACGAGCAAAGCGACCAATCTTTGCTGAAGCCGTTCGAGGAGCGGGTGCGCGCGACCATCACAACGGCCGAGCGCTGGATCGCGAAACGCCCCGACGACGCGGAGGCGTGGATGGCGCACGGAGCGGCGAGCGGAATCTATGGACGGCTGCTGGTAACGCGCCGTCGTTATGTGAAGGGTTATTTTACGGCTCGGCGCGCGATGAAGTCGATTCACAAGGCGCTCGAGATCGATCCTGATTTGGAAGACGCGAAGCTCGGGATCGGCATGTACGACTACTACACCGACGTCTATCCCCATTTTATCGGGGCCCTCGCGAAGCTTGTTCTGGGGGGAAACCGCGCCCGGGGGATCGCGACGCTTCGCGAAGTCGCCGCAAAGGGACGGTATTCGAAATGGTCGGCGAAGATGCTCTTGGTGGAAATCTACAATCACGATCCTTTCGGCGCCGCCGATCCGAAGCAGGCGGTGGCGATCATGAAGGAGGTTCGCGCCGCCTACCCCGAGAGTTCCATTTTGCATTCCGCCGAGCTCGTTTCTCTTTATAATGCGGGGCGTTTCGATGAGGCCGCCGCGGGCGCGCGCGAATTCGTGCGCCGGGTCGAGACGGGACGCTATTTGCCCATCGAAAAAGCCAAAGGGTACGGTATCCTCGGACATGCCCTTTGGGCGCAGGGGAAGGCGGCCGAGGCGGTTGACGCGTTTACGACCGGGGCAGCGGTGGAGTTGAAGGGAGCGCTGTCGCGCTGGGCGGTCTGGGGGCTGATCCGCGCCGGAAACGCGCTGGAAACCATGGGAAAGCGCGGCGCCGCGATGGATTTTTATGCTCGGGCGAAAAACCAGCCCGATCATTGGGGCTACCGGAAGCTCGCCGTACGCTGGCTGTCCAAGCCGTTTTTCGAAAATGGCCCCCCCTACTCGATGGTTCCTTCCCACAAATAAAAAGGGGTACGAAGCCCGGGAGGGCGTGTCCCGGATCGGGTATAATGAGGGCATGATCGGAAGGAACGACGACCGCGGGCGGATTATCTTCGGCGTGATCTTGGCGTTCGCGCTGCTCGGAAAGTTTTTGCCGAAGTTCACCGGTTTGAGCCGGGCGGACGCCCAATCGGGACTGGCGATCGCCTTGGTGCCCGCGGTCTTTTGGGTTTTCTGGTCGCTTCGCCATCCTCGCCCGTCGATCCCGGAAACCGGCGATCCCGCCGCTGCGGACGCACCGTCTTCGGAAATCGAAGAAACCGATATAAATTAAGCTCACTTTATTTTCCCGGCCCTGGCGTATCCGGAGCGGGCCGGGTATCCTACCCGCGTGAGGGGACTTGTCTTGAGCCTGCTCCTGCTGTCAGGAATCGGCGGCGGCAGGACTGTTTTCGCGCAGGAGGAGGATTCGTTTTCCGCGCACGACTTTCTGCAGCGCGGGATGCGCCGCCGTATGCGCGGCGAGTACCCCGACGCGATCTACGATCTGACCGAGGCGCTTCGCCTGGACGATTCCATCCCGGGGCTTTACATGGCGCGAGGCATGGCCTATCTGGATCGGGCGATGAAAGAAGGCCGTTGGGAGACGCTCATGCGCGCCGAAGAGGACTTCGATCGCGCGATTTACGCGGACGTCAACAACGGGCGCGCCTACGCGTTGCGGGGATTCGTTCGAGCGCTTCGCGGCAACCAGCGCGGTCTTCCCGATATCCGGCAGGCGCAGCAGATCGACTCCTCTTTGCCTCCGGAGGGATTCGCCGCGTTGGGCCTCTACGCGATGGACGCCGGGGCGTGGGACCAAGCCAAACTCTTTCTCGAGAAAGGAATTTCTTTGGTGGCGCCGGGTTTTCCGATCCGGGCGTACATGATTAAGAAGGCGAAGGATTTGAAGGAGCTGTCCAAGCAGAACATCCGGACCAGTACGTCGCGCCGGTCCGACGGGAGGATCGTCGAAGAAGGGGAATCCATTCAGGCGCTTCTACTGCAGCTTCAGGACGGAACCCCCGAGCAGCGGGAGGATGCCGCGAAGCAGTTGGCGATTCCCGGAAACGAGCGCGCACTGCAAGCGTTGATTGATGCGCTGCGCGACCCCGTTCTGCGTGTGCGCGCCCAGGCGGCCGATTCGCTGGGAAAGATCGGGATGCCCAGAGCCTCGAAGGCGCTGTTGGCCTATCTAGACGCGCAAGACCGCCGCTTTCGGGGTGTCGTGATCCGCGCGCTCGGGGAGATCGGTTCGGAGCGGGCGAAAAAGCCGCTCGAAAAGAGACTGTCCTCCGAAACGGAGAAAGCCCTTCGCGAGGAAATCCGCGTCGCGCTCAAAAAAATCGACGAGGCGGCGTTCACGATGAAGATGGACCTCGAGTACATGCTCGAGGAGTTTCAGGTCACGCCTCAGTAGCGCCGCTCAGCTTGCGGCGGAGCAAGGTGGAGCGCAGGAAATCGCGGTCCCTCTCCTCGAGGGGCTTTCCGGCGAGCATCTGAATGTGTGCGGGCTGCGAGAGCACGAGCAGTTCGTTGACCGTCGTGAGATCGGCGGGAAGCTTCCACTCCAGCGCGAGCCCCATTCTTAGATAGGAGAGGTGGCGCATCGTCTCCTCGTAGGTGAGCAGGCGCGCGTGAGAGAGCAGTCCGAGCGAGCGGTAAACGAGATCCTCGAGCCGGGTTTTACGGTCGCCGCCGGACAGTTCCTCGCGGGCCTCGCGCTCCTTCGCGATCAGGCCCCGCACCACGCCGGTCACGGAATCGACGATTTCCTCCTCGGAGCGTCCCAGGGCCGTGCGGTTGGAGACCTGATAGAAGTCGCCGATCACCTTCGTTCCTTCCCCGTACAGGCCTCGCACGAGAACCCCGAGCCGGTCGAGACTGCGCAGCACCGATTCGATGCGTCCGGTCGCGGTCAGCCCCGGGAGATGGACGAGGCAGGAAGCGCGCATGCCGGTGCCGGCGTTGGTCGGACAGCAGGTGAGGTATCCCCATTCGGGGCGGAACGCGAAATCGAGGAGCTCGGCAAAGTCGTCGTCGATCGCGGAGGCTTCGCGCCAGAGCCGGTCGAGGCAAAGCCCCGAATCGATGTTCTGCAGGCGCAAATGGTCTTCTTCGTTGATCATCACGCTCGCCGCGTCACGCTCTCCGACGAGAACGCCCCGGTGGGCGGGCTCGGAAGCGTGTCCCCAGCTGATCAGTTTGCGTTCAACGAGGAAGCCCCGCTCCAGAGGGGTGATGTCCGCAAGGGAAATCCGAGCGGCGTCGCGCAGCCGCGTTTTCGAGGCGGCGTCGAAGACGGATTTAAGAACAGCACGGAGTTCGGCGTCCGCGGCGCGCGGCGGGAACGGCCTATCGTCGAAATTTCGCGCAAGGCGCACGCGGGAAGAGAGCACGACCGCGTGTTCGGGCCCGTCCGGACGCGCCCAACCCATTTTGTAGCGGAGCATGTTCGAGAGCTGCACGCTCAGTCCCCCTCGATGCGCTTGAGGCGGTCGCGCAGGCGGGCGGCCTCTTCGAAGCTCTCGGCGGCGACGGCCTTCTCGATCGCGCGCGCGAGTTCCTTCGGGTCACGGGGGGGCAGGCATTTCCCGGAGTGCCGCGAACAGGCGTGCACCTGTGCGAGGACCTCGTCCATTTCGCCGGCGAACGCGTCGTAGCAGCGCGCGCAGCCGAGTCGTCCGCATTTGCGGAATTCGGAGAACGAAAGCCCGCAGGCCTCGCAGCGCACGCGCCGCTTTCCCTGCGCGGGGGCTCCGAGGTAGGCGAACAGCGAGGCGAGAGGGGAGTCTCCGATATAGACGCCGGGGCTTTCCTCTGCGTGACAGGAGGCGCAAAGCCCCGATTCGAGGACGCGGCCTTCGACCAGTTTTTGGTAAAGAAAAGACGCCTCGTTTTTCCGGCAGCGCGCGCAGAGCAACGAGGCGTCCTCCCTTGCTTAGACCGACGCGGTCTGGTAGACCGGCGTGCCCGCTTCCGGAGAGCACGCGAATCGGCGGAATTCCTTGATCAACTGCATCGTGAGCGGCCCGGGCTTGCCGTCCGCGATGATGCGGCCGTTGACCTCGACGACGCCGATGATCTCCGCTCCGGTGCCGGTCACGAACACTTCGTCCGCCCGGTACATCTGCGGGACGGTGAAGACCGTTTCGGCCACCTGGAGGCCCAGTTTCTGGGCGGCGAGATCCATGACCGTGTTGCGCGTGATGCCCTCGAGGATTCCCACGTAGACCGGGGGCGTGTGAACCTTCCCGTTGCGGATCGCGAAGATGTTGTCTCCGGAGCACTCGGCCACGTAGCCGTCGCGGTTGAGGAGAATGGCCTCTTCGCAGTTCGCCCGACTTGCTTCGGCGCGGGCCAGGATGTTGTTGAGGTAGTTCAGCGACTTGATCGCCGGGCTCAGGGTGTCCGGCGGGACCCGCCTCAGATGAGAGACGATCAACTTGAGCCCCCGGTTATAGACTTCCTCGGGGAAGAGCTGAATCTTATCCGCGATGATGATGATGCCCGGTTTCGGGCATTTGCGCATGTCGAGTCCGAGGTCGCCGGCGCCCCGGGTCACGATCACGCGGATGTACGCGTCCTTCAATCCGTTTTCGCGAACCGAAGCCACGATCGCGTCGGACATTTCCTTTTTGGACAGCGGGATATTGAGGAGAATCGCCTTCGAGGAGGCGTACAGGCGGTCGATGTGTTCATCGAGCTTGAACACGACCCCGGCATAGGACCGAATCCCTTCAAAAACGCCGTCTCCGTACAGCAACCCGTGATCGAAGACCGAGACCTTCGCCTCGCTTTTCTCGTAAAACTGACCGTCGATCCAAACCTTCATCGTTGACACCTCCTTCTAATTCGTCGAGTTGGCGATGCGGCCGTCCCTCAGATAAATTGGGCGCGAGGCGAAATCGGCCGCATGTTCGTTGTGGGTGACCATGACGACGGCCACCGGCAGCGAGTCCGTCAACTCCTTCATTTTACCAAAAACCAGTTCGGCGTTGGGGCGGTCTAAATTCCCCGTCGGCTCATCGGCGAGAACGACGGCGGGCTCGTTGATAAGGGCCCGGGCGATCGCGGCGCGCTGCTTCTCGCCCCCGGAGAGTCGGGTCGGGAGCCGGTTCGCGAGTTCCGATATTCCCAATATGCTCAATAATTCCATAGCCTTCTTCTTAGTTTCGCTTCCGTTTCGGCCGCCGATGCGCGCCGGCATCAATACGTTCTCCAGCACCGAAAATTCCGCGAGCAAAGAATCGAACTGAAGGACGAAGCCGACGCTCCGATTTCGGGCGTGGGCGCGTTCGATTTCCGAGAGTCCCGCGGCGTCGCGTCCCCGGATCGCGAGCGTTCCTCCCGTAGGTCGATCCAAAAGGCCGAGAATATTGAGCAAGGACGACTTTCCGGTGCCGCTGGGGCCCAGGATGGCGACGAAATCCCCGGGACTCACATCCAGATCGACGCCGCGAAGAACCTCGAGAGCTCCTCCCGCCTGCTCGTAGGACTTCATCAGTCCGCGAGCCGAGAGGACCGGGACCGGGTTATCCATAATGGATCGCCTCGATCGGGTCCACCTTTGCCGTTTTATAGGCGGGATAGAGGGTTGCGAGTACGGCCAGTGCGAGTCCGCAGACCACGACCCAGAACACATCGTGAGCCTCGATCGAGACCGGCACCCGGGACAGATAGTAGATGTCGGCCGGAAGTTCCACGATGGGGTAGCGTTCAATGATCCAACATAAAACGAGTCCCAGCAGGACCCCTAGGAACACGCCGAAGCCGCCGATCAAGGATCCGACCCAGAGGAAAATGCGCCGGATTTGGCCCGGGGTCGCGCCCATCGCCTTCAGAAGCCCGATGTCGCGGAGTTTTTCGTTGCCCATCAGGACCAGATTGGAAGCGATGTTAAAGGAAGCCACCAGAATGATCAGCGCTAATATGATGAACATGACCGCCTTTTCCAGTTTAAGCGCGGCGAAGAGCGTGCGGTTGAGCTCGGTAAAGGAGCGCACGCGGTAATCCCAGCCGAGGCGGTCCTGAAGAGAGGCGGCGACCGCGTCCGAGCGTTCCAAATCGGAAAGGCGGGCCTGAAGGCCGGAGAGCCCTCCCGGGGTATCGAGGAACGCCGCGGTCGGTTCGAGTTCCGCGTACGCCGCGGCGCTGTCGTATTCGTAGTAGCCGGTATGCAAAGTCCCCGCGACGCGAAATTTTTTCATCGCCGGAATCATCCCCATCGGGGTCGACAGGCTTTGCGGGGAGATCAGCACCACCGTGTCGCCGATCCAGGCGCCGAGATTTTTCGCCAACTCCTCGCCCAGCACGATACCGGGGACCGGCTTTCCGCCGCCTTCGGGGATCTCCGGGCGCAGGGCAGCCCAATCGCCGGCCGTCAGCGATTTCGAAAGATCGTTGACCGTGAATTCCTGGCGGGGGTCCATGCCTTTGAGGACGATGCCGGTCGAACGCTCCCCGAAAGTGACGATGGCTTGTCCCAGCGCGAACGGGGAGGTCGCGACGATCTCCGCTTCAGCGCCGATCGCCTCGCGAAGTTTCTTTTCTCGCGCGGGGTTCATGTGCGCGTAGACCGTGACATGGGCTTGGGCCCCGACGATTTTCTTCTGAATGTCGGCTTGGAAGCCGTTCATGACCGAAAGCGTCGTGAGCAGCGCGGCGACGCCGATCGAGACGCCGGTCACGCCGATCACCGTGGTGATCATCGTGAACAGCCCCTTGCGCTTCGTCCGGAGGTAGCGGAGCGCGATGAACAGGGGGAAGGGCATATCAGACGGAGATTATCATTTGTCCCGGCGATTTTGGGACAGGCCCGCAGCTTCAATGACGAAGGTCATGGGGTGCGGTGTCTAGAGTTTCATATAAGGAAAAGGAACATGACCCCCGATCTTGGTCCGACGATGCGGGCGTACGGTTGGCTTTTCTTCCTTTGCGGGATAATTTTTGTGGCGGCGCCGGCGCATGTCATGGAACTTATTGGGCTCGGGGCGGCGTTTATTCCAGGCGCGCGCGTTCTGTTCGCGGGAGAAGGCTCCTATTGGCTCGCCTTGTCGGGGTCGATGATGGCGATGATCTCCTATCTCTCCTTCGCCGCGGCCCGACTTCCGGATTCTAGGGTGATTTGGAACACCCTTCTCCTCTCGAAGGGAACCTCGACGGCGCTGTTTATCGCGTTCGCCGTGCTCGATCGCAACAGCCTCTACCTCATCGGAGCCGCCGTCGACGGCGCCATCTTTCTCCATTTCCTTCTGCTTCGAGCCGGCCGAAACTTCGGCTACTCGGTCTGGTTCCTGAAATTCAACGACCCGAAGACGCGGGACGCCCTGTGGCTGCGCTATTCGACCCTCGACGCTGCGGGGACCGTATGGTTCGTCTATTTCGACGCGGCGGCGGGGCGAACCCGATCGGGGAGTTGGGGGGTCGCCATCGGGGAGATCCCGCGGGACCTGCCCGCAGAGGGCCGCGCGCGCGCGAAAGGCGTCGAGGCGCAATGGGATGTCACGTGGGTTCCCGGCCCGTCGCCCCGTTTTTGCTTCGTGCCGCGGATACTTTCCGCGCTCGGACTCGCCGGCACCGTCTACGAAACCCCGATCAGTTCCGCGCGGTTTACAGGGAGTTTCGTCCTCGGAGGCGAACAGCGCGAATTTCGAGACGCTCCCGGCTGCATCGGCCGTTTGAGCGGTCGCCGGATGGGAGACAATTGGCGCTGGGCGCACGCCGTATTCCCCGGCGCTTCGCCGAAAGAAGACACCGTGTTTGAGATCCTCTCCGCCCAGGCGCGCTGGGGACCGCTGCGCAGTCCGCGGTTGACGATCGCGCATTTGTGGCGCGGCGGGCGGCATTTCGTTTCGGGCGGGTTGAGCGCGGGGCTGCGCAACCGAACCGAAGCGTCGCCCGGGGGATGGCGATTCCATGCAGGATTCGACGGGTTCGCCGCGGAAGGCGAATGCGTCTGCGCAAAGAAGATGACCGCGGTGCTCGACTACACCGATACCGACGGCAGACGGCTGCGCTGCGAGAATTCGAAGACGGCCGCGATGCGTTTGAGGCTTACGGACGCTTCCGGCGCCGCTGCAGCGTCTTTCGAAACGAGCGACTCCGCTGCGGTAGAGACGGTCGCCGGCGCCGGAGGGGGGAGGCTTCGGGTGTTTCCATTCGCTCGGGCGTACGCGAAGCTCGCGGGAGTCGTCGTCTCCGACGCGGATCTTTCCGCGGGTCTCGCACGGCGTCTGGCGATGATCCCAGGGCCTGCGCGCGCCGCGGCCGAGCTTGGAGCCGTCTTCGTGCGAAAAATCGCCCCGGCGATTTATCTCGGGCGCCCCGTTTTCTTCGAATCTCTACTGCCGGAGCAGGCGGATCGTCTGCTGGAGCGTCTGCAGCGCAGCCGCAGTCTCATCGTCAAATGCCTCTTCTTCCCGCTGCGGGCGGTGGTTCTGCCCGAAATCTACGGCCGACCCGAGCGCGTGGAACGCTTGCACCGGGTCGGACGGGAGCGGGACGCGTGAGCGTTCTTCGCTGCGATGCGGCGGTGATCGGCAGCGGAGCCGGAGGCGCCTGCGTCGCGGCGCGCCTGGCGGACGCGGGCGCCGAAGTCCTTCTCATCGAACAGGGGCGCCGGGCGTTTCCCCGGACCGACGCGATGGAGGTCGTTTCCGATTGCTACGCCGACGCCGGCTTCACCACGGCCGCTGGAAACTCTCTCATGCCGATTCCGACGGGGCGGACGCTCGGCGGAACGACCACGATCAATTCGGGGACATGCTTAAGCACGCCGCCGGGGATTCTAAAAAAATGGGAACGCGCGAGCCGAGGCGGCTTTTCGGCGGCGGGTTTTTCGATCTACCTCGATGAAGTTCGCCGGCTTCTGCGCGTGAAGCCCGCGCCGGAACGCACGCGCAGCGAGAGTTCCCGATTGATTCTCAAGGGGGCCGCCCGGCTCGGGTTGGACTCGGCGGGAGCTCTCGATCGCTGCGAGGACGGATGCCGCGGCGAGGGGCGCTGCTGCTTCGTGTGCCCGAGCGGGGGCAAGATGACCTCGGAGAAGGCGTTTCTTGAGACGCGCGCCGACAATCCGCGTCTTCGGATCCTAACCGGGGCTGCGCTTCTTTCCGTGTCCGAACGCCGCCGCGCGGGCGTACCGGTTCGGGCTGTGCTGCGTTCGCAGGGCAAGACCTTCGCGCTGGAGTGCGGGATTATGGTGCTGTCGGCGGGGACGCTGGCGAGTCCGTACTTCGTCCGGCGCTGGAGCGCCGAAGCGGGCCGCGGCCTCAGCGTCCATCCCGCGGCGAAACTCTTCGCGGAGTTCGAGGCTTCGGTCCGGGGCTGGGAAGGGGTCCCTCAAGGGGTCGGATTCGAGGATTCCGCCGATCCGGACATTCGCTTCGAAGGCGTATACACTCCCCCGGAATTGGCGGCGTTGACGATGCCGTTGGAGGGGCTGCGCCTTCGGGAATGGATGGAGCGCTACGACCGCGTCGCGACTTTCGGATTCATGATCCGGGATGAAGCGCGCGGGCGTGTTCGCTATCCGATGGGTCCGTCGCGTCCTTGGATTCGCTACGACATGACGCCGCGCGACTTGCGATTGATGGGATCCGGCATGCGGCGCGTCGCCGAAGTGTTCTTCGCCGCCGGGGCCAAGCGGGTCGTCCTTCCGCTAAACCGCGCCGGGAATGTTTTAGAATCGGAGGCGGCTCTCAAAGCGTTCGATCCGGACTCGGTGCATCCGAGAGACCTGCAGACGATGGCCTTTCATCCGTTGGGGACCTGCGCCATCGGAAGGGTCGTCGACTACGAATTGCGCGCCGCGCCCGGAGTCTTCGTTTGCGACGGATCGGTGGTTCCGGAAAGTTTGGGCGTCAATCCGCAGATGACGATTTATGCGTTTGCGCTGCGGCTCGCGGACTATCTGATAAAAGGAGGAGTGCGTGATTCCTAGAGGCAGACGCGGGTTCGTTCAGGCGTTGGAGCGAAGCGGCCCGATCGCGGCGCTGGCGGCGGCGTTTTTCTTCAATTTTCTCGCGGGGGTTTACGTGAACCATGTCGGCCGCTCCTTGCCCTCCTTGGACGCGGATCTGTTGTTGGGCGCGCTGCCGCGCGTCGACTTGACGGGGTTCTTCGTCTGGGGGTTCGCGGCGTTCGCCGTTTTCGTCATCGCCGCAGGGTTGACGACGGAGCGCATGAGAATTCCCTACATCGCGTGGATGTACGCGCTCTTAATTTCTACGCGCGCGTTGTTCATCGTTCTGACGCCGATGGGAGCCCCAAAAGGGGCGTTCGCGGTGGAGGGATATTCGCTTTTTGAGATCTTCGGGCGTTTTCTGACTTTCAAGAACGATCTTTTCTTTTCCGCGCATACTTCGATGCCGTTTCTCGGCTTCCTGATTTTCAGGCGGGCATGGGTCCGGATCGTGTTCTTCGCGTTCTCCCTCTCTCTAGCGGCGACCGTCCTGCTGAGCCGGCTGCATTATTCGATAGACGTGGCGGCCGCGTTCTTTATCACGTGCGGCGTCGTATGGATTCATCGAGAACTCGTCGAGCCGCCGTATCGCCGCTGGCGCGCGCGCTGGCTTGAAGGAAAATCCGCGTGAAGCGCTTCCAGGGGAAAACGGCGGTTATTACCGGGGGGGCGGGAGGACTTGGGAGAGCCGTGGCCGCCCGTCTGCTCGGGCTCGGCGCTCGGGTCGCGTTGTGGGACGTCAGCAAAGAGCGTCTGAAACAAGCGGTCGCCGCGTTGGACGCCGGGGACGCCGTCAGGGGCTATGCGGTGGACGCGACCGACCCCGTTTCGGTGCGTGAGGCGGCGAAGAAGGTCGAGGCCGATTTCGGGCCGGTCTCTCTGCTCGACAACAACGCCGGAATCGTCACGGCGGGAGGGCTTCTCGATGCATCCGACGCGGACTTGAACCGGACGATCGATGTGAATCTCAAGTCCTATTTGTGGTGCACGAGGGCATTTTTGCCGGGGATGATCGCGCGGGGAGAGGGGCATCTGGTGATGACCGCTTCGGCCGCTGGTTTGCTCGGCGTACCCGGAATGGCGGCGTATTCCGCCAGCAAGCACGGGGTGGTCGGTCTTTCTGAATCGCTGCGGCTCGAATTGCGAAAAAAGGCCGCGCGGGGCATCGGGATGACGATCGTGTGCCCGTCTTTCATCTCGACCGGGATGTTCGCAGGAGTAAAGCCGCCGCGCTTCACCCCGTGGTTGACTCCCGATCGCATCGCCGACCGGATCATCGCCGCGGTCGAGCGCGACCGGCTGTACGTTCGCGAACCGTTCGCGGTCAAGCTTGTTCCTGCGATGAAAGCCGTGCCGTGGGTAGGTCTTATCGATCGGCTCGCGGGGATGCTGGGAATGCACGACTCGATGGACGGTTTCGGAGGGACGTAGACGGCCCGATCCCGGTTATTCCGGCTTCAACGTCGGAAAGAGGATGACTTCCCGGATCGAGGGGTTGCCCGTTAAGAGCATTACGAGGCGATCAATGCCGAAGCCGATGCCGCCGGTGGGGGGCATCCCGTGCTCCATCGCCTCGACGAACTCCTCGTCGACGAGTTCGGCTTCGTCGTGCCCGCCGGCCTTCTGCTTGGCCTGTTCGGCGAAGCGTTCGCGCTGATCGATCGGATCGTTGAGCTCGGTGTAGGCGTTGGCCACTTCCATGCCGGCGATGAACAGTTCGAAGCGTTCGACGAGGGATTCGTCGACCGTTCCATCCGCGTTTTCCTTGCACTTGGCCAGAGGGGTAATCGCCGTCGGGTGGTCGAGCACGAAGGTCGGCTGTTCCAGGAAAGGTTCAATCCGCTCCTCGAAGATGCGGTCGAAGATTTTCGCGTCCGGGATGTCCTTGACGCCTTGAATGTCGAGTTTGGCGGCCAGCGCCAAAAGCCCGTCGCGGTCGAATCCCTTCCCTTTGAGGATGTTGTGAATGTCCTCGCCGCAATGCTCCTTCCAAAGTTCGGGCATGTACGAGCGCTTGTAGGGCGGCTTCAGCGAGATCGTCTTCCCCTTGTACTCGATCGACTCGATGCCCAGCGCGTTCGTCGCGTCGGTCATCACCTTCTCGAAAAACGCGGCCATCCCGTGATAGTCGGTGTAGGCCTGATAGGCTTCGATCGTCGTGAATTCCGGATTGTGGCTGGTGTCGATCCCTTCGTTGCGGAACAGCCGCCCGATCTCGTACACCGCCGGATAGCCGCCGATGATCAGTTTCTTAAGCGGCAGTTCGGTGGCGATGCGCATCACCAGATCGGCGCCGAGCGCGTTGTGGCGCGTCGTGAACGGACGCGCGGTCGCGCCGCCCGCTTGGTGCAGCAGGATCGGGGTTTCGACTTCGAGGAAACCGAGCCCGTCGCAGGTGCGGCGGATCGAGGAAATCAGTTTCGAGCGGGCCTGGAACACGCGGCGGACCTCGGGGTTCGCGATCAGATCGAGGTGGCGTTTGCGGTAGCGCGTGTCGGTATCCTTGAGCCCGTGCCACTTTTCCGGCAATTCGAGCAGCGCCTTCGCGAGCAGGGTCAGTGTCTCGACTTCAACGGTGATCTCGCCGGTCTTGGTCTTGAAAATAGTTCCGACGACGCCTAGGAAGTCTCCGGTATGGAGGCGCTTCTTGAAGAGATTGTATGTTCCCTCTCCCATCTTTGCGTCGATGACGTCCCGCTTCAAGTAGAGCTGCAGCTTTTCCCCGTCATCGAGAATGTGAAAGAACGCCGCCTTCCCCATGATGCGGGTCTGCATGACGCGTCCGGCGACCTGAACCCGCTTGTCGGAGCGCTCCTCTTCCTTCAGAGGCTCTCCGTAGGAGTTCGCGACCGCCGCCGACACGCGGTTCTCCCAGCCTTCCCATCGGTGGGGGTAGAGAGGAACGTTGAGTTCGCGGGCTTTTTCGATGCGGGTTTTTTCGAGCGTCTCGGTCATGTCTGCGGGTCTCCGGCGAGAATGCTCGCGATCAGTTCCCGCAGCATCTTGGGATCGAACGGCTTTTGCACATAGGCCGCGACGTTCGGGGCCATCTCGAAGAGATCGCGCATCTTCTGCCCCTTCGCCGTCAGGACGAGGATCGGAATCGTCATCGTCTTCTCTTCTTTTTGAAGACGGTTGTTGAGGGCGTAGCCGTCCATCACCGGCATCATGATGTCGAGCACGATCAAATCGGGGCGCTCCTTATCGTTGGCCGGAGGGTCGACTCCGAGCTGTTCGAGCGCGATCACGCCGTTGCCGGCTTCCGTGATCGTGTGTCCCTCCTTCTCCAGAATGAAGCGGAGCAAGGTGACGATTTCGGGTTCGTCGTCGACGATCAGGATGCGGGGCATCAGGGTTTCAAAACGCCGGCGACCATCTCGCGCAGTTTGCGCGGATCGAAGGGCTTTTCCAAATACGCGGCGACGTTCGAGGCCATTTCGAAGAGATCACGCATCTGACCCTTCGCGGTCAGCACGATCAACGGCACCGTTCGCGCTCGGGCGTCCTCGTTGATGCGGCGGCAGGCGGTGTGTCCGTCCATCACCGGCATCATCACATCGAGGATGACCAGGTCGGGCAGCGGCGCCTCGGGGTTGTTCGGCTCGACGCCGAGTTTCTCGAGGGCTTGAAGCCCGTTGTAGGCTTCATCGATCGTGTGTCCTTCCTTTTGAAGGATGAACTTGACGAGGGTCACGACATCCCGCTCGTCGTCGACGATGAGTATCTTGGCCATGCCCGGCATTCTACTTGTTTGATCGTGAAAGAGTCAATTTGTTACGATAAATCACAATAAATCCTGTATTTCAGAATTGGAGCGTCTCCCTTTATGGCCCTAGAACAGACCTTGATCCTCGTGAAACCCGACGGCGCCAAGCGCCGGTTGACCGGCATGGTCTTCGACCGCCTGGAAGCGGCGGGGCTCGATTTGTGCGCCGCCAAGGTCGTTTCCGTCACCGAAGAGCTTGCCCGCGAGCATTACAAAGCCTTGTCCGACAAGCCCTTTTTCCCGAATCTGATCCGCTACATCCGCGGTGAATTTCACGATATCCGAAAGAATAAGATCCTCGCCGCCGTATTCCAAGGGGAGGACGCCATCAAGCTGGTACGCAAGGTCGCGGGCGCGACGAACCCCGAGCAGGCCGATCCCGGCACGATTCGCGGGTCGTTCGGCCGCATCACGACCGAAGGCCAGTTTGAAAACGTGATTCACGCTTCCGGAGATCCGGCGGACGCAGAGCGCGAGATAAAACTGTGGTTCAAACCCGAGGAGATCGTCTAGGCGCGCTCGCCGCGCCGCTGCTCCTGGCGTTCGCCTTCGCGGCGAACGCCGAAGCCGCGACGGCAAAACCCTCCCGGGAGCTTAAGGGCGACCCGGTCGAACTTCACACGAAGGACGGCTGGACCCTTTCGGCGCAATATTTGCCTTCCCGCGAAGAGGACAAACTCACCTTCATCCTGCTCCACGAATCGGGCGGCCGGAGGCAAAACTGGTATTGGCTCGCGCGGCAGTTCGCGCGGCGCGGGATCGGGTATCTCGCCGTCGATCTGCGCGGGCACGGGGCGTCGACTCAGGCTCCCGAGGGCGAGGAATCGTCCTACCGCAAGTTTCGAATTGAGCGCGGGGACAACCCCTGGGACCGGATGCGGGGGGACATCGAAGCGGCGGCGGCGTGGCTGATCAAACAGGGGATCCCGGTCGAGGCGATCGCCCTCGGCGGCGCCGAGGTGGGCGGATCGATCGCGCTCAAATACGCCGCGCTGAACCCGGATGTGCCGATGGTCTTTCTCCTCTCTCCGGGGATGAGCTACAAGGAAGTCTTGACCGTCAACGCGATGCGCGCCTACCGTGACCGACCGATTCTGCTCGCGGTGGCCGAGGACGATCGACGCTCCGCCACCGAGACCCCGATCCTCTACGAATTCGCGAAACGCGCCGCGGGCGAGTTGAACACGACTTTGCTCAACGCCGAGCGGGGGCACGGAACCCGCATGCTGTACTACAGTCGCGGCATCATCCCGCAGATTCTCGAATGGGTCGACGATCCGGTGAAGGCGCCGGACATCGGCGTTTCCTCGGACACGCTTTCCGGCGAGATGCCTCCGGTTCCTTCTGAAAACGGCCTGCCCGACGACGAGGATCTCTCTGAAATCCTCGGCGGCTCGCGCTGAACCCATGCCCGTGCGGGTGCGCTGCCGGGCGCTGCCGACCGAACAGCCCAATCCCGCTTCGCGGCGGGTCGATCTCAAATCCCCGTCCGAAATCGTCGCGTTGATCAACCGCGAGGACGCCCGCGTCCCCGCCGCGGTCGGCCGAGAACGCGCCCGCATCACGCAGGCGGTCGCGTTGATCGTCGCGAGCCTCCGGGCCGGCGGCCGCCTGCTGTTTATCGGGGCGGGCACGAGCGGGCGCCTTGGGGTGATCGAGGCCGCGGAATGTCCGCCGACGTTCGGAACGCCGCCCTCCTTGGTGCGGGGCGTGATGGCGGGCGGGAAGCGTTCGATGTTCCGCGCGAAGGAAGGGGCGGAGGACGACGCCGCGGACGGAGCGGCTCAGGTATCCGGCCGCGTGTGTCGCGGCGACGCGGTCGTCGGCATCGCGGCGAGCGGCGTGACGCCTTTCGTGCGCGGGGGGCTGAAGGCGGCCAAGCGCAAGGGCTGCGTGACCGTGCTGATCACCTCGAATCCCACCCCGGTCCGGGAGGCGGACGTGCTCATCGCGCCGCGGGTCGGCCCCGAGTTCATCGCCGGTTCGACGCGCCTGAAGTCCGCGACGGCCGCGAAACTGGTGCTCAACACGCTGACGACCGCCAGCTTCATTCGCTTGGGAAAGGTGTACGACCAGTGGATGGTCGACGTGAAGCCGTCGAACCGCAAACTGGTGCGCCGGGCGATCCGGATGGTCGCGCGCCTGGGCGGCGTCCCCCAAGCGCGCGCGGTGCGTCTGTTTGAAGACTCCGGTCGTCATGTGAAGACGGCGGTCGTGATGGCGCGCTTGAAGACGGGGCGTCTCGACGCGCGGCGCAGGCTGGCCCGCGCGAACGGCGCCCTTAGGACGGTCTTGGAGGGGGAGCCATGAACGGGAAGTTGGTGATGGAAACGGTCGGGAGTCTCGCCCTTAAGGGCAATCCGCTCGGCGATCCGCGTCTGCGCGAGATCCCGGTCTACCTTCCGCCCTCATACCTCGAGAATCCCGACGCGGCCCGACGCTGGCCCGTGATCTTTTACCTCGTCGGATTCACCGGAACCTCCCGCAAGGCGGTTTTCGAGGACCCGTGGCGAGAGAACATCCTCGAGCGCTTCGACCGCCTGGTCAGCGCGAAGAAGGTGCGCGAGGCGATCCTTGTAATTCCGGACTGCTTCACGCGGCTCGGGGGAAGCCAGTACCTCAATTCGGCCGGAACGGGACTTTACGAGGATCACATCGTCACGGAGTTGGTCGGCTACATCGACTCGAAATACCGGACCACCCGTTCCGCAGCGGGACGCGCGGTGATGGGGAAATCCTCCGGAGGCTACGGGGCGGTGATGCTGGCGATGCGCCACCCCGAGGTATTTTCCCACGCGGTCAGCCACAGCGGCGACATGTTCTTTGAGCTGTGCTACGCGAACGATTTCCCGCGCTGCGCCACGGCGCTCGGCAAATACGACGGGAGCTTCCTTAAGTTTCTAACCCGCTTTGCCGCCGCGCGCGACAAGTCCCGCTTCCCGCACGAATTGGTCAACATGGCGGGAATGGCGGCGTGCTACTCCGCGAACCGAAAATCGGAACTTGGGTTCGATCTTCCGTTCGACGAGCGAACCGGAGAAACTAAGGAGAAGGTTTTCAAGCGCTGGCTGCAGCACGACCCGGTCCGGCTCGCTCCCAAACGCGTCGCGGCGTTGAAGAAGCTCACGACGCTCTTCTTCGACTGCGGCGTGCGCGACGAGTTTCATCTTCATTTGGGAGCCCGGAAATTTTCCGATACGCTCAAGGCGTTGAAGGTGAAGCACACCCACGAAGAGCACGCGTTCGGGCACTTCGATATGGCCGACCGCTACGACGTCGGGTTCGCGAAGCTCTCCGAGGGTTTCGCCAAGGCGAAGGCGTGAGGTCTCGGCTCGCGCTCGGACTGATGTCCGGAACTTCGGCCGATGGATTGAGTCTCGCGTTGATCGCGGTGAAAGGCGCTTCCGTGACGGTCCGCGCGGAAACGACCCGGGCGTACTCAAAAGCCCTGCGGGCGCGTATTCTCGCGGCCCCGTCGCTGCGCGCTGCTGAACTGTCCTCCTTGCATTTCGAACTCGGCCGCTTCTACGCCCGCGAGGCGGCGCGATTTCTAAAAGGGCTGAGGATTTCCCCGCGGCGTCTCGAGGCCGTGGGCAGCCACGGCCAGACCGTCGCCCACGAAAGCGGCGTTCATTCTCTCCAGATCGGGGAACCCTCTTTCTTGGCCGAAGCGCTCGGTGTTCCGGTGGTTTCAGACTTCCGTCCCCGCGATGTCGCGGCCGGAGGGCTGGGCGCGCCCATCGTGCCGTTTTTCGATGAGGAAGTTTTCGGGCGCCGCTCGCCCCGCGTGATGCTCAATATCGGGGGGATCGCGAACCTCGCTCTGGTGGGCAAAGGCCTGCGCACGCTGGGCTTCGACATCGGTCCCGGCAACTGCATGATCGATCTCGCGGTGACCCGGATGAGCGGCGGGGCCCTCGGGTACGACCGCGGCGGCCGCATCGCGCTGCGGGGGCGCGCCGACGAGGCGCTCGTGCGCCGGCTGTCGGCGAGGGAGCCTTACTTTCGCGCCCGTGCGCCGAAGAGTTTGGATCGTTCGACTTTTTCGGAACGCTATCTCTCCAAGAATTTTAAGCGGGGGCAGCAGCCCGACGTCGACACCGTCGCGACGGTCACGCTTTTTACCGCAGCCGCGATCGCCGACGCGGTGCGGCGCTTCGTTCTCCCGCGCGCGACGCCGAAAGAAGTCGTCGTCTCAGGCGGGGGAGCGCTTAACGCGGCGTTGATGGGGGCGCTGCGCCGGCTCCTGTCTCCGACACCGGTGCTTTCCATCGCCGAATTCGGGATTCCGGCCCTGGCGAAGGAGCCCGCCGCGATCGCGCTGATGGCGCTTTGCGCCTTCAAGGGGAAGCCCAACCACTGCCCCGCCGCGACCGGCGCGCGAGGCCCGCGCATCCTCGGCAAACTCACGTTCTAAGCGGACCTGGTCCGTACGCTAGCGAGAGCGGAAGGACTTCATGAAGCGGCGGAATTCGGCGCGGTAGTCGAGGAATGTTTTTTCGGTGGTCGAGAGTTTGATCATGTAGTATTCGTCCCGCCCGGAAGGGATGAACATGTAGAAGTGGTGCAGCGAGACGATCTCCGACGGGAGACGGCTCGACGGGAGCATCCGTTTCTCCCGGACTTGGAACATCTTCGCGGCCTGCTGATCGACGCGCCAGACGGTGATCTGATCGACGTCGCGATCGGTGTCTTTGTCGCGCTCGCGAAACGCCTTCATCGCTTCGCGCGGGGCGACGTAGCCGGGTTTTCCCTTCTGAAAATAATGCACGTGGTAGGAAGCCCGCCAGGCGCCGTCGGCTTCCGAAGGGCCGATGATATGGGTCGCGACGCCGCGCGGGGTTTCCGCTTCGAAGGGGACCCAGCCTTCCGGAATCTCGACGGTGAAGCTTCCGCTGGGCGGCGTGTACAGCGTGTACGCGTGCTTCTGCGCGGACCAGGCGCCGCAGGGGGAGAGCAGGAGCACGAGCGCGGCGGCGCGGATCGTGTTTCTCATCGGTCGCCTCGCGCGAGTTCGTCGGAATTCAGCCAGGCCCGTTTGGCGGGGGAGTCCGAGGGAGGCAGACGGATTTCCGGAGTCTCCGTCTCGGCCCCGGCCCCTTCCACGCCGGCCTCCTTGAGCATCGCGATCTCTTCGGTCCGTGAGCGGCGGAAAAACGAATCGAGCTGCATGTCGAGGTAGTCTTCGGGACGGTGGAACCAATCCCGGTAGCGCGAGGCGAGTTCCCGGTCGAGTTCGGGTTCTTCGTCGCTGTCCGCCTGGATCGAACGGTAGAAACGGAACTCGACGGCCTCGGCCCGCAGGCGGGAATGGAAGTCATCGGCCCAGCCGCGAAGATCCCCGTCGACCCGCATGAGCGCGTTCAGCAAGGCCCCGGCGAGGGCGGCTTCGCTCCGTTTGAGACGGCTGGAGCCGTCCGCGTAGAGGCGGGTGCGCCCCCATCCCCCGCCGATCTCGCGCACGGAGGCGCTCTCGCGCGAGTACGCTTCCTCGGCCGGGAGCGCCATCCCGCGCGCCGCGTAGTAGGCCGAATCATCCGGCATCAGAAAAATGCGTTTTCCCGAAAACAGCGATCGGCGCGAGACGATCACGGGGCCGTCGTGCAGCGCGATTTGGGTGCGCGCGAAGGAGGCGCCGCGTTCGATGCGGCCGATCGAGGCGCGGGCCTCTTCCCCGGCCTTGCGGGAATCGACCACGATGTGCGGCATCGATGTCGTCAAAATCCCGATCGCGGCTCGCCGTTCGGGTTCGCGCACGTGTTTGGCGATCAACTTCAAGAGGGGTTTGACGCGCTCGGTATAGGGGGCGGATTCGATGAATTTAGCGAACGCCGCATCATCGATTTCGGGATAGGCGACCACGACTTCCCTCACCGGTTCCGGCCTCGGGGGTCTGGGCGGAAGGATCGGGGGGGGAACGACGGGCGTCATGCCCTTGGCGACGGCGACCGGGGGCGGAGGCGCGGCGTCGACGCGGAAGCCGGAGGTCTGCTGGGGGGCGGTCTGCAGGTCCCGCATCGTTTGGCGCATCGCGCGTTCGGCCGGAGTCAAAGAGTCGTCTTCGGGGAGCGGATCCTGTTCCGGGAGTTCTCCGGCGGCCGACGACGCGGCCGCCGCGGCGGGCGGAGAGGTCGCGGACGGCGTTTCGTCGTTCCAAGGGGCGGGCAGCGCCCGGATCGGAGGCACCGGATCGGCAGGCCTGGGCTTTTCCTTCGTGGGTTTGAATCGTTTCCAGGGAGCGGGCAGCGGCTTCACCGACAACCCGGGATCAGGGCTCCACGGAGGGGGCAGCGGCTTGATCGTTCCCGCGCTCGTCGCATTCCATCCGGGGGGCGGGGCGGGGTAGACGGCGGCGAGCGGTTTCGGGGCAACCGGTTTGCGCGGCTTGTGTTTGGGCGGAGCTTTCAACGCCGGGGGCGGCACAGTCGCCGCCGGCGCGACGGCGGCGGCCAAGGTTTCCATGGCGCGCTGCGCCGGAACCGAATCGGGAATGTCTTCGACCTCGATCGGCGGGGCGGGCGCGGCGATCGGCGAGGTCGCCGGGGATTGCTTCAGTTCGAAGAGTTCCTTTCCCGAGAACAAGACGCCGAGATCCTCGCGGGTCCGGTGTGTGAGCAGATGCCAGTTTTCACGGGCGATCGTGCGCATCTCCTCCCGGTCGGCGGCCGGAAGTTCCTTGCGGTAGCCGTTGCGGCTTTGAATGAGCTGGATGCGCAAAAGGGCTTGGAGGCGCTGTCGCGAGCGGACTTCTTCGATCACGTAAAAAAAATCGTTCATCGAGACCGCCTCGCCGGAACCCGGGGCGAACAGGCCGCCTTGCTCCGTGAAGCGGTATCCCCGGGCCTTCAGGAGCTGCAGATCGTGCTCCGACACGGGCGTGGCGTTGCGATTAAAGGGAAGTTCCGAACCGGTATCAACGACCGGGGCTCCCGCGGAGTCGGGCAGCAAGTCGGACGCGAATACGGGAGCGGGCATCGCGAAGACGGCCGCGAGAAATGAGATCAATCCGAGTGTGGCGATCACGGGGTCCTTCCATTATAGTAGTGAGCGGTAGTTGCGGCAATGTTGCCGCGGGACCGCCCGTACTCCATGTCGACCCCGCTGATCTTCGCTCTCCTTCTCCTCTGCGCCGCAGGCGTCGCGGCGGGGCGGCGCGTCGTCAGCCCGGAGGGTTGGATGGGGGGCGGGCAGGGGACCCCTTCCTGGATATTGGCGGTCTCGTGGATTTCCGCCGAATTCAGCGCGATGACGATGATCGGGGTCCCCGCCGCGGCCTATCACGGCGATTGGTCGCTGATGCAGTTTTTCCTAGGCTCGGCTTTTGCGAGGATTGTCGTGGCCTTCGTTTTCGTCGGTCGCCTTTACGGCGAGGGTCCCGACATTTACGCGTATCTCGAACGGCGTTTCGGAACCCGCACCCGGATCGCCGGTTCCGCGCTGTTTGTCGTCTCGCGGACGCTGTTCGCGTCGGTGCGTCTTATGGCGATCGCGGCGGTCGCGGCGTCGTTTTTCTCAACGCCCGAGCAGCGATGGGTTTTTCTCTTCGCGGCGGCCGCCGCGCTCAGCGTCTCATGGGGGGGGCTGCGCGCCGCCGTTTGGACCGGTTTGCTTCAGGCCGGCGCGATCGTTTTTGCGGGCGGCGCGGTACTCTCGTTTCTCGTCGCTGGATTTGAGGGAGGGCTTGGGGAGGGTTTGCGGGTGGCTGAGAACGCCGGGCGATTCGCCGTGTGGTCTTGGAGCGCGCCGGCGGCGGTGATCACGGGATTCGTCGGATCGCTCGCCGCGTTCGGGACCGATCAGGAGACGCTGCAGCGTCTGTTCTGCGCGCGATCCCGGATCTCCGCCCAGCAGGCGGTGATTTTCGCCGCGGCCGGCGCCGGTCTGGTCCTCGTTCTTTTTCTCGCGTTGGGGACGGGTCTTTTCGTTTTTTACGAACAGAGAACGGCCCTTGCGCTTCCGGCCTCGCCTGATACGGCTCTGGCGCACTTCGCGGCGCAGGCGCTCTCTGCAGAGAAGCGCGGACTCTTGCTCGCCGGGTTCGTGTTGGCATCGATCGACCTTCCGTTGGTCGGACTCGCGACGGTTTTCCCGGGACCTGGCTCCGGTCGCGCGGGATTGAAGCGACTTCGGATCGGCGCCGCCGTTTGGGCCTTCGCGCTCGCCGGCGGGGCCGTCGCTTTCCTCGAAAGTTCGCGGTGGTTGTGGATAGGTTTTAAAATCGGAGGGATCGTCTACGGTCCGCTGCTCGGAGTGTTTCTATACGGATTTTTCGGACCGAGGCGGTCGGACGGCGCGGGCGCTGCTTCCTTGGCCGCTTCCGCCTTCGTTTGCGCCTGCGTGCTGGGCGCGATCGAATCGAGCGCGTTTTCCGCCGGCTGGCATTGGCTTCCTTTGTTCGGGGCGGTCCTGGCGGCCGGGCTGGTGCACGTCCTCAGTCGTCCCGGCGGGAGCCGAGGCGGTCGATCACAAGAACGAAAACGATCCCCAAAATCGTAAGGGCGATCGCCCACGCGACGGAGGCGTCGAACGCGTCGGGCAGGACGTTGGTCTGAATCCGGTGCTTTGCTTTGAGCAATTCCTGTCCCGCGGCCTCGATCTTAAACGGCCAAATCTTGCGCAGCGACCCCGCCATCAGCCCGCAGAGAAACGCCATCGTCTGAGTCTTCCAGTCCCGCAGCAGGACTTTGAGCAGTTTCGTGAAGGCGATCAGCCCCGTCGCGCAGCCCGCGGCGAACGCCGCCAGGGAGAGGATTCTTCGTTCGTGAATCGAATCGAGGATGAAGAGGTACTGTCCCAACAGAACCAGCACGAACGATCCGCTGATGCCGGGAAGAATCGTCGCGCAAATCGCGACCACGCCCGAGAGGTACAGCGCGAGCGGTCCGTGTGCGGCCTCGGACGGCAGCAGTCCGGAAAGCCAGAACGCGAACGCCGCCCCGGCGAGCGCCGCGGCCGCCTCCTGGGCGCGCCAGCGGTCGATCTGCCGATACACGAGAAGCGCCGAGGCGAGGATCAATCCGAAGAAGAAGCTCCAGGTCGGCACCGGGCGGTTGAGGATCAGCCAGGTGATCAACTTCGAGAGGCTGAGAATCGCGACGGCGATTCCGGTTCCGAGCGCGGCGAGAAAGCGGAAGTCGACGTGCCGCAGAGCGTCCCGGACGCGACCGGCGAGCAGAAGCGCGATCCAGACGGCGTCGAACGACGCGATCGCCGAGACCAGCCGTTCGTAGATTCCGACGATGAGCGCGACGGTGCCGCCCGAAACGCCGGGAACCACGTCCGCCGAACCCATCAGGAGGCCGCGCGCCGCGATCGACAGATCTTCTTTAAGGGAGCCTCTCACCGGCTCGCATTATTCCATATTGGGGAAGCTTCCCGACCTCAATGACCGGGGCGGATGGCGCTGTCGGTCGTCTTCTTGTCCGGTCCGAGGTTGGCGAGACCGAGATGGGCGGCCATGGCCTGGGCATCGTCGTCGGAAATGGCGAGGGAACCGTCGGGCTGCACGTGCTGCTCCATGTTGTAGCCGCCGGCCTGGAGTTGATAGAGCTGGGGGAGGTCTAGCCCGAATTTCTGCATCGACGCGGGCGCCCCGCCGCGTTCGATCGCCTGCTTTAGCCGCTGGAACGCGGCGGCGGCTTCCGGATTGTCGTAGCCGCCGATGGCCGGACCGGCGGCTTGACGCGCCTCTTCGCGCGCCTTGCGCTCGGCGATTTCCTTGTCTTGAAAAGAGGTCACGTCCTGAAAGGACGCGCCGCCTCCGGAGGGGCCGCCCTTTGTCGTCGCGCCGAACTCCGCGCCCTTCATTTTCGCCTTGGCCGCGGCCTCGACTCCCTTCATCAGCCCCGTGAAGTCCGAAGCGGCGGGCTGGGGAGCTTCTTCGATTTCGGGCTCCGGTTCCTCCTCCGGTTCTTCTGCGGGCGGGGGCGCTTCCTTCGGCTTCTCGAGACCTTGCACCTCTCCCCAGATCGGGCGGACTTCGAGCGACGACCGCTGGGCGGGGAGGGGGTCGGCTCCGCGCCGAGGAGCACCTTGGCTGCGCGTCGGCGCCATGTCGAGTACGACGCCTTGCTCCGCCTGGACGCGCAGCGGCGCGGCGGGCTTCTGCATTTTCGCCGATACCAAAATGCAGAGAACGACGACCGCGCCGGTGATGATCGTGCCCAGATTCTCTCGAATCGGGCTCATCGCGCCGCGCTTGCGGAAAGGACTTCTGTTTAACTCGACCATCGAAATTTCCTTGCCAATACACAAGATAATCCCCCGATCACCGCGAGTCAAGAGCAGGAACCCGCCTCGATTTCCCGCAGGCCTAAGCGGGGATAGGTCCTATACCAGGCCCTGGCTTCCTTGTTGGCCCATGTACGGATTTGGAGCGGCGACTACCATATAGCAACGCCGGAATAAGCGGATTTCGAAGTCATGAAAAACAGACATCACCGCTGGATCAGGGAGGTTCTCCGACGAACCCTATCGACGGCCTTGGTGTTTTCCCTGCTGGTGACCCAGCAGGGTTTTCTCGTTTTAGAGGCATTCGCCGCGAACGTGGTCGGCCAGACCGTGGTTCGAACCTCCGGGGGGAGCGTCGTCGGAAATTTCCCCGGGGCGCCGGGACAAAATCTAGCGCCCCTTTCCCTCCTGACGGGAGGGTCCCCGTCCTTGCAAGGAGCCCTGCCCGAAACGGCGGGGCTCTTCTCTTTGCCCCCGGCCGCCGGAACGTCGGCCGCCGCTCAGGCAGCGGCTTCCGCCGCCGGACCCGTCCGCGTCCCCGTTTTGACTCCGGCCGTTGAGCCGAAAACCCCCGCGGCGTTCGCAGCCCAGGCGGCCGCCCCTTCGGCGCTGCGCACGGCGCCCGCCGTCGCTTCGCCGGTCGCCGCGCCGAGCGTCGCGCACGCCGCGAACGAACAGGATCCGGGGGGCGTCGCCGGCTTGAACCGTCTAGCGCGCGCGTCGGCTGTCCCCGGCATCGGCGCCTTGAACCGCTTTTTCGATTCCTCCCGGTCGCGCCGGGAAAGCGCCTCCATCCCAACGAACGCCGGCGATCGTTCGACGGCGCGCCGCCCGGCGTTGGAACGTCCGGCCGCCGGTAACGGCCTCCGCTTCTTCCTCGTCCGCGAAGGCGAGGCGCCGCTCGTCGCCGACGGACGCAGCTTGCGGGAGATGCTGGCGGCCGATCCCGCTTTGCTTGAGGAACTCAACGGTTCGGGACGCGTCCGGATCGTCACCGACAACAACCCCTCCGGAAACGGTCTCGCGAAGGAGAACGTCGCCGCGGTCGAGGCGCTTCTGCGTTCGGTCGGCGTGAACGCCCGCAGCGAGAGCGAGTCGGTTTCGATCGATTGGAAAGGCGGGCGCGAGAAGGCCGACGGTCCCGCCCATTCGAAGGAAGGCGTCGGTTCCACGAAGGAGGCGGGGGACCTGACCCGGAAGTGGATCATCGGCCCTATCGCCGGAATTTTCCGGGAGATCAAGTTTCTCGGCCGCACGCTGGCGGCGTCGTACGCCCCGCCGTTGTGGAGCGAGGTCCTCGGCGGCTTTGTGTCGAAGTCGGCGCCGCTGGCGTTCTCGGCGGCGACATACTGGGCGGTGATCGGACCGTCGCACCCGTGGCTGCTCGGGGGGGCGATCGGGATCAGCCTGTTCCTCGAGGTGTTCCATGGAATTTTCCTGAACACTTGGAACGAGTTCCAGAATAATTTGAAGAAACTGCGCGGGATGGGCTACCAGATCGGCTTCACCTGGGCCTATATGCAGAGTTTCGGCGCCGCGCTGCGCACGCTGTCGTGGGCCGCCGCGCCGGGCAAGACGGTTCCCGTCTGGTCGCCGGTGTACTGGAAGGACTTGATCGTGATGAGCGTTCTCGGCACGTTCTTCGGCACGCTCGGCATTAACGGGCTCAACGCGCTTTACGAAAAGGGCCGCATCCGGCGCTGGCAGCGCTCCGCGATCCAGCAGGTGCGCGATCTGCTGATGCTCGCGGCCGGGCCGTTGTTCGCGACCGGTTCGATGACTTTGTTCTGGGCGGTGTTCGGGACGTCGCAGGCCATCGATTTCACGATCTATATGCTCGGCACGCGCGCCAAGCGGCGCACGGTGCTCTACGCGGCTTCGGCGGAGGCGTCGCAAACCGCCGAGTTCTCCAGCAAGTTTCCGGTCGAAGATCAGCGCGGCAAGCCCGGCCCGCTTAAGCAGGCCTGGCAGGGGATCGTCGAGGGCCCGTTCGGCCGCGCCGGCCGCTGGATCGGGCGTCTGTTCCGCCGCGGTCCTCCCGCCGCCCGCCCTCCGGTCAACGGCGCGGACGCGCCTCGGGCCCCTCCCGCGCGCGCTGCGAAGCGAGCCCCCGATTCCCTCTCCGAAGTAGATCTCCGACTCGACCCCGAACGAAAATACCACCCCTCCCCCGAAGACTGGCGCGATGAACTCTTTTACCTTATCATGGTGGATCGCTTCGCGAAAGGCGAGACGGGCCGGCCCATCGGCGACCCGGCCGAGGGCGGAACGCGCCACGGCGGTGATCTCAATGGAATTATCGAGAAGCTCGACTACCTGCAGAAGGCGGGCGTGACCACCTTGGTGATGACCCCCGTGACGCATTCCTTGCCCGAAGCGTATCACGGCTACGCGACGATGCATTTCCTCGACATCGACCCGCATTTGGGCACCGTTGAGGATTTTAAGCGGCTGATCGCCCAGGCGCACAAGCGCGGCATTCGCGTCCTGATGGATTTGGTCGTCAATCATACCGGACCGGTGTTCGACTACAAAGACGGCGACGCGGACGGCACGCCGTGGATGGGGAGGCAGAAGGAGACGGTTTGGAAAGAAGCGCTTCGTCCGAGCGAACTCGCCAAAGACGAGCACTTCACGCGGATGGGGAAAATCCGGGATTGGAACGACTCCGGTCAGTCGCGCCGCGGGGATTTTCCGCCGAATTACCGGCACGTTGCGACCGACCGCCCCGAGACTCGGCGGCTGATGATCGATATCGCGAAGTACTGGATGAAGGAAGCCGACATCGACGGCTTCCGGCTCGACGCGATTCGGCACGTGGCAGCCGATTTCTGGCCGCACTTCATGCGCGAGGTCCGCGGGTACGCGAAAGAAATGGGCAAGGAGAACTTCCTGCTGCTCGGCGAGAACTCCACCGGCGTCGACGCGGAGATCCGGGCGGACATTGACGCGCAATTCGACACGCTCTACAACTACCCCGCGTATCGCCGGGAAAACTACGCGCTGCACGGCGCGGCGCCGACGCGGATGCTCGAAGACAGCCTCCACCGCACGCGCCAGGCGTTGGGCGACGCGGCCGGCCGCCTGCTGCGATTTATCGATCTGCACGACACCTATCGTTTTCTGCGCACTAAGGAGCCGGTCGGGGCGCTGCACGCGGCTCTCGCGTACCTGATGTTCTCTACCGGAATCCCGTTGGTGTACTACGGGACCGAACAGGCGTTCCGTCAGGACGTGCAGTCGCTCGACCCGGAAGGCCCGCATCTGCCGGCCGATCCCCGCAACCGCGAGGACATGTTCGCGGACGGACAATTTAAGTCGGACAGTTCGGCCGGGGATAAGTTCGACGAAACCTCCCCGACCTTCCGGCATCTGCGCCGGTACGCGGTGCTGCGCAAAGCCTACGCCCCGCTGCGCCGCGGCGGGCAGTTTGTCCGCTGGTCCGATCCGTCGGGGGCCGGGATCTACGCATTCAGCCGGATCTACGAAGGCGAGGAAGTCTTGGTCGTGATGAACACCGCCCGTCAGGCCCGGGAGGCGACGATGTGGGTGGATTCCGGCCTGACGCCCGCGGGGACGACGCTGACCGACGCGCTCGATCCGCATGAGACGGTCGAGACCTTCGCTCCGGAGGGCGGCGGCTCGAAGGCGACGGTCGGCGTGCCCGGACTCGGGGTGCGGGTGTTCGTCCGCAAACTCGCGGGGACCGATGGATAAGCCGCTCGAATCCTGGCGGGACAAGGTGATGTACCTGGCGATGATCGATCGTTTCCATAACGGCGACGAGAGCAACGACGATTTCGGAAGGGGGGAATTCAATCCGAAGGACGACGACTGCTTCCAGGGCGGCGACCTGAAGGGCATCGAGAAGAAGCTTCCGCATTTGGAGAAACTCGGCATCGACGCGCTGTGGATCACTCCCCCCGTTCATAACCAGTGGATCAACCCCTACATTCCGGTACGCGGCTACCACGGCTACTGGGCGTACGATTTTACCGCGGTGGATCCGCATTTCGGCGACGAAGAGGACTACCGCCGCCTCGTTGAGAAGGCGCATGAGCGCGGGATGAAGGTGATCCAGGACATCGTCGTCAACCACACCGGAAACTTTTTCACGGTCGACGAAGGGAAGTTTGACTCGAAACGGCCGGAGCGCGGCTGGAAAGAAGCGAAGGGTTCCTACCCGGCGCGGGCGCCGAAGGATCCCGTCTTCGGGATGAACAATCCCAACCGCAAGGCGGATCGCGAGGCCGCGGTCTATAATTTCACGCCGAACATCGCGGACTTCAAGAGCCGCGAACAGACGCTCCAGTGGGCGCTCGGCGATCTCGACGACATCAATCTCGAGAGTCCCGCCGCGCTCGAGCGGATGAAGGCGATTTACCGCTCTTGGATCGACCGCGTCGGCATCGACGGCTACCGCGTGGATACCGTCTACTATACGCCCGAACGCTTTTACGAAAATTTCCTGCACGACCGCCGTTCCAGCGGCCCGGGGGTCAAACAGCATGCTGCGGCGCGCGGCAAGGACGACTTTCTAGTGTTCGGCGAGGTCTGGAGCTACGATTACGACGCCATCGGCCGCTACCTCGAGGGCCCCGCCGGCCCGCGGCTGGACTCGGCGATCGATCTCCCGCTGCAGGAATTGCTGGGAGACGTATTCTTCAAGGGCGCCCCGACGCGCGTGCTGGAGGGTGCGCTGCGCGCGCGGCGGAAAAACCGGGGCCTGTGGGTCAATTTCCTCGACAACCACGATACGGAGCGCATCGCCGCGCGCGCGTCGCGCGAGGCCGTCCGCCAGTCCTTGGTCGCGCTCTTTACGCTGCCCGGCATTCCCTGCGTTTACTACGGGACCGAGGCGGGCCTGCGCGGCGCACGCCAGAACATGTTCGCGCGGGCTTGCTGGAACGAGCGTTCGCCCGAATTCCAATTTTTGAAATCGCTGATCCGGCTGCGCAAGGCGACTCCTGCTCTCCGGCGCGGGACGTTGACGGTCGACCGTACCGCCTATGCCGCCGGCGTGCTCGCCTACTCGATGGCATACGAGGACGACACGGTGAAAATCGTCTTCAACACCTCGCCCGACGCGATGGCGTACGATCCGGGGCCCGGCGATCCGCACCGCGAAATCCTGCTTTCCTCCGCCGGCAAGCATCGCGTTCGCCGTCCGATGATATTGCCGCCCCGATCGTACTTGATCTATCGCCAGACGGCGGGGGCGGCGAAATCCTCCGGAGAGGAGCGCCCGGTCGTGAGACTTTCGGCTCCGGCCAAGAAGACGGTGCGCGGGCCCGCGCCGATCCGCTTCAGCGTGGATCCGAAGGCCGACGTGCGCAGGATTTACCTCCTTTCGGACGGCAACGTGGACGCCGGCGTCGAAGTCCCCGAGCCGCGTTCCGGCCGCTTCACCGTCGAAACCGCGGCGTTGGGCAACGGGCCGCACGAACTGCGCCTGCTGGCGAAGACGTGCGCGGGCCGTTTGTCTCTGTCGGAACCCGCCGTGATCACGGTGCGCAACCCGTTCGAAAAGATCGCGGCCGCGGTCGTGCTCGAGAAGGGCAGCGCGGGGATCGGCTGCGAACTGCATGCCCCGGGCGACCCGAGCTACGGGGAGCAGATGTCGATGCGCGGGGTCGAGGCCGCGAGCAACGGCCGGGATTTGAAGCTGACGCTGAAGATGGGCTGCGTCACCAGCGACTGGAATCCGCCGCACGGCTACGATCACGCCTATTTCACCGTTTTGTTCGACCTGCCCGGCGTGAAGGGCAAGCGCTTCTGCCCGAAACTGCGCTACCGCGTTCCCAATTTTGAGTTCAACGCGGGATTCCTGCTGTTCGGCTGGGGGGCTCGTTCGTTCTCCGCTTCAGACTCGACGCCGGAAACCTACGGTTCGCCGCTTTCCGGCGAAGCCGAGCAGAGGGCCGACCCGCGCCGCTCGACGGTGTCGTTCACCTTCCCGGGACGGGCCTTCAAGGGCCTGCGCTCCTTCGAGGGAGTCAAGATTTTTATTTCGACGTGGGACGGCTACCTCGGGGAGTTCCGCGGGATTTCAAACAAGAAGGAGGATTGGGAGTTCTACACGCTGGACCGGAAGGCTCCGGAGGAACTCCCCCGAATTTTCGACCATGCGCTCATCTCCCTGTGAACCTATGCCCAACAACGAAACCGACGCTTCCGTGAAACCCGCCTTCGACGCCGACACCGTGGTCGTCCTCGCGCTCGACGTGAAATCTGAGACCGCTGAGAGCGGTTTCGAGCGCCGCTATTACGCCTGCCGCGGAACGCGTCTGCCCGACGGGGCTCCTGTTGAGCCGTCGCTCGGCGCCTCGAACGCGCGCGAACTGGCCCAGAAGGGAGCGTTCACCGAGTTCAAGGGGCGGATCGTATTCGCCGTCTATCCGACGCGTACCTACTCCGAAGGCTTCGGAGGAGGGATGTTCACCGAGATCGCGCCCGAGGACCGCAGCGTCATCCGCGGTCTTAAGCGCCGTTTCCCGGGGCGCGTCGATTGCGTGAAGATCCCGCTGTCGGCGACCTCCCTGTTCGAGTCGATCGAGGATTATTTCAGCGGCGTCGAGGAAAAAGCACGCTACTCGGAGGAACGCGCCGCTTCCGCGGGAAAAGCGGAGAAGAGGCGGATCGCCGAGGCCTCGCCCGCTCCTGTCGCGTTCGATGCGGGCTACATCCGCAACATGGGCGATATTTTCAAGAGCTGCATCACCAAGCCCAACCGCCAGGACTACATGTGGCTGGTCACGAAAACCTTTACGCTCAATCTCGCGATCCGGCTGTTCTTCGTCGTGCGAAGCGTCAACGCCGGTGAACTCGCGGTGTCGCGCGCCGTGATTTCGACGAGTTGGTACCAGCTGCAGGACGCGGTGTTCACCGTGTTCGGCCAGACCTACATGAAATTCCTTGGGAAGATGACGCCGATGGTGAAGCTGCGCAACGCGGCCGTCGGGGATTTCGTGTTCGTCTACATTCAGCTTTGCTCCATGGAATTCATCAACCGCTTGGTGCTCGGTCCGTTGGGAATGAACCCGCTGGTGTACACCCTTCATGGGATGGGCCTGATTTTCGCGAACATCCTTCAGGGTATGATCTCGGGCGGTCCGATCATTCCGGCCGTGAACAAGATGCGCAAGGTCGGCGTGATCAGCCACTCGACGATGATGCACTTCTACCAGCTCGCGAGCCTGACGATGCATTTCGGGCTGTTCGCCACCTTCGGCTTCCAACAGTTCTACGCGATCCTGACCGGAGCGGTGCTCGTACTCGCTTGGGGCTCGTACCTGATCTTCTCGACAATGTTTGAGGATCCGGCGTTCGACTTGATGCAGGACGAACAGGCTCTCTTGCTGGTCGATGCCTTCGCCGGACGCTGCTTTGCGGTGGGAGGCGGCCACGCCTAAAACCGCGGTCTTTCTCGCCGCCTGTCTGATCCACTCGCAGGCCGCTCTCACGCTGCAAGGCGTCGCACACGCCGCGCCGGTGCGCGCGTTCGCGTCCGCCCCGGCGAGCGTGTCCGTGCAGGTCGCCGCGCCCCATGCGTTGTTCTCCCCGACCGCGGCTCCCTCGCTCGGCGCCGCCGTCGTCCCGTCGCTGGCCCCGGGTCTGCCGTCGCTCGCGATTCCCGCGCTCGGGGCGGTCCCGGGTGTTTCCGTCGAGGCCTCTCCCGCCGCGGCGTCGCGCGCCGCTCCGCCTTCCGCCGCCGCCGCCGCCGCGCCTTCGGCTGCCGCCGCGGCCGCTTTCGTGAAATCCGCTTCGCCGCTCCGGGGCGGAGCCTCGGCGCGGGAAGCCGAATCAAGGCCGGCGCCGGACGCGAAAACCACGCTCGGGGCGTTGAACGAGCGGATTAAAAAGAGCTCCCCGCCCCGAGCGTTGTCTTTGTTCTTTGACGGGGGGTCGCGCCGCGACGACGGTCTTGTTTCGGCGAACGCGGCCGACGCCGCCGGTCTCTCGGCCGCCGGTCTCTCGGCCCGCCCGGCAGCGGAACTGTCGCGCCTTCGCGAACTCAAGCAGGTGCTCGGAGACGGGACGCACACGCCCGAGGGCTGGATTTCCCATTTCGGCTTCCGAAATCCCGACGGATCCACGCGGATGTCCTACACGGCGGGTCTGGAAGGATTCCTTTTCACGAAGCTCGAACAGGAACGCGCGCACGGCGAAGCCCACGCGTTGGGTCAACTCGCAGATTATTTCTCCTACCTCGACGCGCTTTTGGCCCCGATGGAGTGGACCCGCGCCGCGCGCCGGGACCTGCGCTCGCTGCGCCACCTCGCGATCGATCCCGCCGCGAAGAACGCCCGCCTCAACGAAATGCTCCGTGCGCTCGCGCAGGGTTGGCGCGCGGAACTTCTGAAGATCGCTCCGGCTTCCTGGGGCCGCGACGCCGCGATGTACATGATCCTCGCGCGGGCCTACAATCGGATGAAGCCCGGGAAGAATTTCTTCGATTCGATCGACGACGCCGAACTCGAGCGCATCGCCTCCGAGACCGGCGCGAATACGTTGTGGATTCTGGATATGTTCGAGATCGGGGAGATTCGGCGCTGGGGAACCGGCGGCGGCTCGCCTTATGCGATCAAGGGCTATCACGTAAAAGAGGAACTCGGCGGCGACGCCGCGCTTAAGCGCCTGGTGGACCGCGCGCACAAGAAGGGCCTGCGCGTCGTAACCGACTACATTCCGAACCATACCTCGCTCGACAGCGCGATGATCAACGAACGCCCGGAGGGCTTCGTCCACTTGCTCCCTCCGCAGCCGGCGCCGGGAGAGACCTTCGAGGTTTATCGTGACCGGATCATGGCCGACGCCCCGCGCGCGCCGTGGGGCGAGTCGATGTACTACCTCGTCAAGACTCCGGCCTATCCGGAGAACGGCAAGCGCGTCGAGAAGTACATCCTCGTCCATCATCCCTATCAGGGAGGCGGCTATCCGATTCTTTGGGTGGACATGGCGCAGATCGACTACAGCCGGGTCGAGGCCCGCGAGTACCGTTTAAACGAGGCGAAGGAATTGTTCCGGCGCACGGGCATAGACGGCGTCCGCCGCGACATGGCCTATTTCGTCCTCAACGAACGCTTTTTCCGCCATTGGCTGGGTACGCTAAAATGGGAGCGCGATTTGGCCCGGGGCTGGGTGCGCGAACAACTTGCGAAAACAGTCTCCGAGATGGAGGGTCGGCGCGAAAAAGCCGGGAAGCGGGAATACCTCGACGAACTGATGGAGGCCGTGCGTTCGGTGAACCCGGCCGCGTTTCATTTCGACGAAGCCTACGAGGAATTCGACGCGTTAAGCCGGACCGGCTCCTACGCCCGCTACAACAAGACCGGGCTGTTCGACGCCCTCGGCGAGCGCAACGCGGCCTGGGTGCGCGGCGCGCTCAAGGAGGTCGCCTTCCGCAAGTGGCAGACCGCCGCCTCCGGGCTGGTCAACTTCCCGATCTCCCACGACGCAGACGACACGCACGGCGGACGAGGCTACGCGGTGGATCGCTACGGCCCCGTTCTCGAAGCGGTGCTGACGCTGACGCTCGGTCTTCGGCCGAGCCTGATCTATAACGGGATCGAGCAGGGCATGTCTCAGCGCGAATTGCTGATCTCCGATCAGTTCGGCCGCTCGAAGGATCTCAATAAGCCGATCCCCTTCGACATCCCGGTCAAGATCGATTGGAGCAAGCAGAACCCCGCGCGTAAGGCGTTCTTTAAAACGCTGGCGGCGTTCACGAATAAGTGGAAGACCCTTTTGACCGACGGGGTGATGGACGTTCTCGACGCCTACGGCGAGACGCCTTTGGCCGCCTACACGGCGGCGAAGGGAGACGGTCCGGCCGTGCTGGTCGCCGCCAATCTCGCCGAGCACGAGGCGTGGGGGCATTTCCGCATGGACGGCGCGGCCGCGAAGCTTCTCGGGGCGTTCGAACCGAAAGAAGGCAAGAGCTATCGGTTCACCGACCGGGCCGCCGGCGGCAAGTCCTACGCGTACTCCGGCGCGCGCCTGATCGCCGAGGGCATCTACTTCAAACTGGGCGCCGGCAAGGTGCATCTGTTTGAGATCGAGGAATTCGACACGCCGCCCGGGGAATCGGCGGCCGCGAGCGCGCGAACCTTTCGACAGCCCTCCGCCGCGAACGAAGCCGACGCCGCGATCAATGCCGCGGACGCGCTGGCCGTGCGCCTTTCCATCGAGGCTGCCGAGGCCCAAAGACCGCAGCCGCGCAGGGAGACCTTCTGGCGCGCGAGTTGGGACACGTGGACGAAGCGGTTGACGAACTCGGCGTTTCTCGCGTTTCTGCCGCTGCAGGTTCCGCAGATCGTCGCGAACTTCGGCTTCATCTTCGCCGGGACGCTGAACCCGATCTCGATTCTGCCCTGGATGGGCTATTCGACGGGAATATTGGCGAACATGATTCTGCTTTCCTACTTCGTCTCGAAAAAGGAGAAGGGCGCGGCGCTGGTGCAGGCGGTGGGCGTCCTCAGCAGCGCGCTCGTCGTCGGACAGATTTTCTACGCGGGGTTTATGCCGGCGGCCGCGTTCTGGGCGGTCGCCGCCGCGATCCTGGCAGGGCTGGGACTCAACGCGCTGCATTATCGCGGAGTCGTCAATGCGAAGCTCTGGGAAGGCTGGAAAGAATTCGTCGGGATGGCCGGACTCGCGACGCTGCCGCTCGTTTTCAGCGCGACCTTCCTCGCGAAGGTGGCCTACTGGCCGGCCGCCTTGGCGTTTGGACTTGGGGGGCTTTACCTCGCGCTGCGCAAGGCGGGCCGCCTTCCGAAGAAATTCGAGGGATTGTGGATGAAGGCCTCGGCCTGGACGGCGACCCTCTTGTTCATGTTCGGCCCGCTCGCGCAGATTTCCGCGAATCTGGCCGACCCCGCGAACATGGCGGGACTCTCGCTGTTGACCCTATTGCTCGCCACGCTCGGCAACGGAATGATGATCCCCCGGGCGGTGCACACGAAGGACTGGATTTGGTTCAGCGGATCGGCCTGGGCCGTTTCCCTCGGCGGGATCGGGGTGATGGCCACGATGTTCGCCTACGGCTTCCTGTCCCCGTTGTTCTTCTTCACGTCCGCCGCCGTCATCGCCGCCGTCCTCGGCGGCTCCTTCCTCGCCTCCCACCGCGCCGGAAAGGCCGAAAAGTAATCTAAAGAAGTTCGGGTCTTCTGCATTTCGAGTGGGTAGATTTTCATGATTTCAGATGGGCGGGAGCATGCACGGGAGGACCTTGAGCCTCAGGTACTCCTCGTCCCGCAGACCATAGGTGCGCCGTTGGATGACACGGATCTTGTTGTTCAAGCCCTCGACGAACCCCAAGGCGACCTTGTTCTCCGGCATGCAGTAGGCCGCGATCCCATCCCAGTGCCTGTCGATCATTCGGGCGAACTTTTCGTAGGGCTTCAGGCGCTGCCACTTCAGCGAGTCGCGCCAGTTCTCGAAGAAGCGCCGGGCCCAGCCTTCTCGCGTGTAGTCCCAGAGCTTGCCGAACTCCTCCTTGAGGACGTAGGCGGTGTTCAGGCGTTTGTTGGCTTTGAGCAAGAGCTTCAAGCTCCGGCGACCGTCCGGCTTCAGGTTCTGACGGTGCGAAAGCAGGGTGTATTTCTGGCCCTTGATGAAGCGTCGGTCCTTGCCCGTGAGCCTGTAGTACTCGGTCTTGCGGACCTTGTCGAGCGCCTCGCCAAGATGACGCATCACGTGGAACTTGTCGAAGAGAATGGCGGCCTGCGGCGCGTTCTCCTTGGTCGACTTTCGGAAAGGCTTCCACATATCCATGACGGCCAGCCGTATCTTCTTGCTCTTCGTCGGGCCGAGCCACTTGTAGAACTCGTCCATGCTCTCTTGCGAACGGTCCGTACCGCCGAACCAGATCGGCCGATGCCTTTCCAGATCG
>PFUL01000022.1 GCA_002790095.1 Elusimicrobia bacterium CG_4_9_14_3_um_filter_62_55
GCTGGCCGCGCTGACGGCGATTCGAGGGGCGCAAAAAGTCGACAGCCGCGACCCGGAAGGCACCTACCAAGCGCTCGAAAAGTACGGCCGCGATCTGACGGCGCTGGCCGAGAAGCAAAAACTCGATCCGGTCATCGGGCGCGACGCGGAAATCCGCCGCGTGATACAAGTCCTCTCGCGCCGCACGAAGAACAATCCGGTGCTGATCGGCGAGCCGGGCGTCGGCAAGACCGCGATCGTCGAGGGCCTCGCGCTGCGCATCATAGCAGGAGACGTCCCCGAGGGACTCAAGGACAAGCGCGTAGTCGCGCTTGATCTGGGCGCTCTCGTCGCCGGCGCGAAATACCGCGGAGAATTCGAGGACCGTCTGAAAGCCGTCCTCAAAGAGATCTCCAGCGCGGACGGCCGCATCGTTTTGTTCATCGACGAGATCCACACGCTTGTCGGCGCGGGCGCCGCCGAAGGGGCGGTGGACGCCGCAAACCTGCTCAAGCCGATGCTTGCGCGCGGGGAACTGCGCTGCGTGGGCGCGACGACGCTCGACGAATACCGCAAGCACATCGAAAAAGACGCTGCTCTCGAACGGCGCTTTCAGCGCGTCTTTACCGAAGAGCCCAAACTCGAGGACGCGATCGGAATTCTCCGCGGCCTCAAGGAGCGCTACGAGATCCACCACGGGGTCCGCATCAAGGACTCTGCGATCGTGGCCGCCGCGACGCTTTCACAGCGCTACATCGCCGACCGCTTCCTTCCGGACAAGGCCATCGATCTGATGGACGAAGCCGCCAGCCGACTGCGCATCGAAATCGACTCGATGCCCGCGGAACTCGATACGATCGAACACCGCATCCGCCAGCTTGAAATCGAACGCGCCGCGGTGAAGAAAGAGACCGACGCTGCCGGGAAAAAACGCCTGGAAGGCCTCGAGAAAGAACTTGAGCGACTCGGCTTTGAAGGCCAAGCGCTGCGCCGGCATTGGGAAAAGGAAAAGGAAGCCATCGGCGGAATCCGGGAACTCAAAGGCGATTTGGAACGGCTGAAGGCCGCCGAACAAACCGCCGAACGCGAAGGCGATTTGGCGCTCGCCTCGGAAATCCGCTACGGCCGCCTCCCAAAAACCGAGGAGAAGCTCGAGGAACGCCAAGCCGTTCTGATGAAGATTCAAGAGAAGCGGCAATTGCTTAAGGAAGAGGTCGATGAGGAGGACGTCGCCCGCGTCGTCTCCCAATGGACCGGCATCCCGGTCTCCCGGATGCTCGAAGGCGAGACGCAGAAGCTCCTAAAAATGGAAGAGCGCCTCCACAAGCGGGTCGTTGGTCAGGACGAGGCCGTGTGCGCGGTCGCCGACGCGGTGCGCCGCTCGCGCTCGGGTCTTGCCGATGAAAACCGTCCGACGGGCTCGTTTCTCTTTCTCGGACCGACCGGGGTCGGAAAGACCGAACTCGCGCGCGCCCTCGCTCAATTTCTCTTCGACGATGAAAAGGCGATGGTGCGCCTCGACATGAGCGAGTACATGGAAAAGCACGCCGTCAGCCGCCTGATCGGCGCCCCTCCCGGCTATGTCGGCTACGACGAAGGCGGTCAATTGACCGAAGCGGTCCGGCGCCGTCCGTATTCGGTACTGCTGCTCGATGAGATCGAAAAAGCGCATCCAGAGGTGTTCAACGCGCTGCTGCAGCTGCTCGACGACGGGCGTTTGACCGACGGCCAAGGACGAACGGTCGATTTCAAAAACACCGTCGTCATCATGACCTCAAACCTCGGGACCGAAGCCGCGCAAAGCGAGGAGGCCCCGGAGCGCAGGCGCGAGCGGGTGCTGGAAGCCGTACGCGCGCATTTCCGCCCGGAGTTTCTCAACCGGGTGGACGAAACCGTCGTCTTCCATCGCTTGGAGCACGACCATCTCGGGAGCATCGTCGACATTCAGCTCGAGCTCGTGTCCCGGCGTCTCGCCGAAAAAGGGATCAAGCTCTCGGTCGCCGCTCCGGCGAAGGAACTGCTCATCCGAGAGGGAACCGATCTCGCGTTCGGCGCACGGCCGCTTAAGCGCGCGATACAGCGCCGCCTGGTCGACCCGCTGGCCAAGCGGCTCCTGGAAGGCGCGTTCCACGCCGGAGACGCGCTCGAAGCCGACGTGGAGAAGGAGGAAATCGTTTTTTCCAAGGCCGCAACGCCCGTCGCGACGCCGAGGTCTTGATTTCCGCCCCGGGGAGGGTATCCTATCGGGCCATGCGCCTCCCCCTAGCCTTATTGTGCGCCGCGCTCGCGTTCGCGCCGTCCGCCGATGCCTTCGGCGCTTCCGAGCACGCGGCGCCGGCGGCGCCTCCGGCCAAGGAAAAGCACGATCCCGCGGCGACGGACAA